>JALOOG010000025.1 GCA_025454525.1 Anaerolineae bacterium
TTTAACGTTCAAAAACGGCGATCCGTATGCGATTTATTTCACCCCTTTCGCTAAAACGATCCTCTCGGTTGATTGGCTACGGGATGACGATCCGTTTGAAGATCGGGCAGAGCGTCGGCTATCCGACACCTGAATTGAGGTGGGCAGATCGAAAAGCTCCAAAAATCCCAACTTGGGGCTTACCTAGAAAGGAGCAAGGCGCGCCGATTTCGGTGAATAAAACCAAACCTGAAACGCTAAAGCATCCCCAAGCCCTCGCACAAGCCCTTCAGTTTACGGAGGAGGATTTAATCGCGAATCAGCAAGGGATCTTAGGGGAAAATCAAATTAAGCGGTTAGGCGCTCAATTGAGAGAAAAAATTGTGTGGCTTTTTGGCATACCGTTGTTCTTCGCCCTGTTGAGCATCTTTGCCCTGATCTTTTCTAATAATGGACTGGCGCGTTTCACGATAGCGATGTTGATGATTTCGATCCTCTCTAACCCTAACCGCTACCTTCATTTTTTCAAGTGGTATCGTGACTATCGTTTGCGGCAAGTTGTCACCGTTGAAGGTCTGATCGAATTAAAGATCTTACGAGGAGTTTACAGCGCACAGTTGGGGGATCACACTTTTCGGTTGAAATCAAACGCCACGTTTGTCTTTAAAACGGGCGATCCGTATCGTTTGCATTACCTACCAGAATCGTTAACCTTACTTTCAGCGGAATGGTTGCGCGGTGATAACCCATTTATGGAGAGTCCGCAATGAAACGTAAACCCGATGTGCATAAATATGGGCAGACCCTCGCGGCCGCCTTTAATTTTACCGAAGCGGATTTAGCGGCCAATCAGCGCGGAGAAATCACCCTGCGTCAAATCGAAATTTTAACCAAGAAACGCAATCAAAGCCGTTGGGCGATTCTGTTTTTTGGGTTATTCTGACCTTGATAACGATTAGTGGGTTAGTGGCTATCTTTATATTTCCCCCTTTTGGGTTTATTTTTTTTGTCATCGTGTTCTATATCGGTCTGATAATGTTCATGCAATCGGATGCCCCTGAACGGGACTTAAAAACGCCACAGGTGCAAGTGATAGAGGAAATCGAAGAGGATTTAGAGGCCAATCAGCGCAGAAAGATCACCCTACATCAGATCAAAATCTTAATCAAAAAACGCATTCAAAGCCGTTGGATGAGTTGGTTTTCTGTGGTTATTTTGGCCTTGATGACGGTCGGTGGGTTGGTGGTTCTCTTTATATTCCCCCCTTTTGGGATTATTTTTCTGACCATCGTGTTCTATATGAGTCCAACGGTATTCAAACAATTGGATGCGTTTGAACAGGACTTAAAAACGCCACAGGTGGATATGGTTGAAGGGATCGTCCATCTTGTTCAACGTAGCACCCGCACAACCAACCTCCGCAACACCTCCCAAACCAAAACCAGCATCTCCTATAGCGTTCAGATTGGCGATCGAAAGTTTATGGTCAACGAAAAAGTATTTTTAACGTTCAAAAACGGCGATCCGTATGCGATTTATTTCACCCCTTTCGCTAAAACGATCCTCTCGGTTGATTGGCTACGGGATGACGATGTCCACTGAAGGCGCTAAATTCGCGAGAAAAATGGGCGAGATCGTAATAGCCAAGGTCTAACCCGATCTCAGTAAGAGATCCGCCACGTTTGATCCGGCGGAGCGCTTGCTGAAAACGCACAATCCGCGCATAAAATTTCGGCGAAAAACCGTAATACTGCCCGAACAGCCGATCCAATGTGCGCGGAGAATACCCAAATTCTCTTGAGAGGGTTGGAATAGCGATCGTACCGCCCATTTGTCGCACCCGATCCGCGATCCGATCGGTAAGCCGATGCGCGTCTCGCACCAGCAATCGTCCCATAAAAAAGCGGTTGAGCAGCTCTACTCGTCGCTCATCCGGTTGATGATACAGCGCCAATTGCAGATCATCCTCGCTTCGTCCGAACACCGCACGCAGATCAACCGTGAGATTAGAGATCTGAAACACCGGAATGGTGGTAAACGCGGCTAATCCCCCCACCCGAAAGCGCACGCCGATCAAGTCAATATTTCCGGTTTGCTGGATTTTGAGCGGATATTGACGTTGACCATCCAAGTTAGAGGCGGTCAACTTTTCCCCCGTGCTATAGAGCGGCCCTCGCTCATAGGCGCTCCCATAATTCAACAACAGATCCGCTTGACCATCGACCACGAATTGATGATACAGTTCATGATCGGTCTGAAGCGTCCAATAGTTTTCAATATAAGGGCGTAACGGCTCACAGGGATAATAAATCTGGTAACTCATGGCTTTACGGATGAACGCGCCCGCTGATCACTTCAACCCGCAGATCCGACACCACTTGACGCATCCACGCGATCGCTTGTTCCCGGACGCTCATCGTCTCAAAATCCACCCGATCAAACGCACGATCTAAACGCCGAATGATGCGGATCACGATCGGATCTGCGCCGATTTGAGCATGGATCGTCGCACCGTTTTGCATCAGATCGGCGATCCCGCCGTCCGCAAAGGGGATTGTAAGGAGAAACTCTCGCGCTTCTGCGTCTCCAAGCTGATACACGCCTTCTAAGTAGACCGTCACACGGCTAAGATCGACCTCGGTGGGCATAAAGCGAGTGGTTTGATCCGATGCTTTGCGCGCCATAACGTAATGGGTTTGACAATAAGCCGATTGGTGGACAACCCGTGTATCCCATTCGATCAAGGCCGGAGTCAAGAGCGACTCAACTAACGAGTAACTGGTTTGCGCTTCATCGGGATCAACCGCATGATCGGCATATACCGTCATTCCACCGAACAGATCTTGCCAAAAGGGGTGATCATGTTCACATGGGAGCGCTTGTGCGCTATAGGAGAGGACATACCCGCGCCGCAACTGCACCGTGTAACCTAAGGCCGTGGTGATCTGCCAAGCGTCCGCTAGGCGAAGTGCATCGCCGGTCTCCCATGCCAATTGATAGTGAATCTGGCCGGTGACAGGCGGTTGAGCGCGATCCCATAACACCACCATACCCGACATCAACCAGATCACCCCTAGCACGATCAACCACCGACGATAGCGTCCCCGTTGGGTCAAGTGCGGCGCGTCCACAATGACCCCGTGTTGATTGCATCGGCCACTTGACGCGGAAACCGATCAAAATCAATGGGTTTTCCGATCAATCCGGCGAATCCATAGGACATCACCCGACTCAACGCAACCGACGCATCCATCGCGGACACGGCCACGATCGGCAGGTCATTAAAACGTCCATCGGCGCGGATCTTCTGAAAGATCTCAAAACCGTTGGTGTTATTGGGCAACATCAGATCCATCAAGATCACGTCTACGGGCATAAAGGCCACTAAGCGATTGATCGTATCAATGCCCCAGCGATCGAGTCCAATTTTTGCGCCGTGCTGTTCTAACAACATCTGCATAATGGCGCGATTTTCGAGGTTATCTTCTACAATAAAAATCCGGCGATCCGCAAGCAACATCGTTTCCATCATGTTTGATCCTAATAGGTAATGCGCCAGACTTCTTCGCCGCGCAACAAACGTTTGAGGGTATCGGCAAAGGAGTCAATATCGACAGGTTTACTGATCACGCCATTAAAACCAGCCCGCTTGAGTTGTAACACTTCCTCATTCATCACACTCGCCGTTAAAGCCACAATCGGCAAATGACGATACACCGGATGTTCACGGAACAACGCTAACATCTCAAACCCGTTGAGCGGTTCCATGTGAATATCTAAAAAGATGATGGTTGGTTTGGGGTCAAACGCATCTACACGCATGACCAGATCTTCGCTGCTATCAAGGATAAACACATTGGGAATCCCCATTTCCTCATAGAGCATCACCCGCATCACCTCGCGGCTTTGCGGATCGTCTTCAATATATAGGACTACGGGTTGATCAGTCATTCCGTTATCTCAATCTCTGACAGACTTGGGACAAGTAAATCCGAATGGATCGGGATAGTGAGGTGGAAGGTGGCCCCTTGCCCGAATTGGCTTTCGATAGTGATGGTGCCGCCATGTGCCTCCACCAGACTTTTACTGATCGGCATCCCTAGTCCCGTACCAGTGCCTTGCCGGAGTCCGGTTGCCGTTTGTTTAAATGCCTCAAACACCGCCGCTTGATCTTCGGGTGCGATCCCCGGCCCGGTATCGGTCACGGACAGACGGATCAATTCCTGATCGCGTCGGGCCTTGATCGAGATCGCGCCAGCTTCGGTGAACTTGCAAGCGTTCGACACAATATTCAACAAAACTTGTAACAAGCGTTGTTTATCCCCAAGGATCAACGGGAGTTGTTCCTCAACTTCTAAACGCAACTCTACAGGTTTATCTACTAACATTCCGCGGGCGGTTTCGGCCGCGCTCTCGATGATCTCATAGAGATTCACATCTTCTTCCACAAACAAGATCAACGATCCCGATTCGATCTTAGAGATGTCTAACACGTCGTTGATCAAGTTCAACAAATGTTTGGCGCTGTTGATCACGGTGTTGAGGGTTTCCTTTTGACGATCAGTCACCGGCCCCATCACCCCCCGCGCCACAAATTTAGTGAAGTTGATCACCGAATTAAGCGGGGTGCGTAATTCGTGTGACATACTGGCCAAAAACATCGATTTTACTTGGCTGGCTTGTTCGGCCTCTTGGCGAGCCTTCTGCACATCATCAAACAGTTGTGCATTACGGATCGCACTAGCGATCTGTTCAGAGAGCAACTTTAAGACTTGCAAGTTTTCCGCCCCAAACGCATTCACTTCAGTGGCATAAAAACTCAACGCGCCGATCAACCGATCACCAAAGGTCATCGGCATCGCCAATTCCGCACGAGTCAAGGGCAAACGCGGATCAGCAACATAATCTTCCAACTTAGCCACGTCATTACAGATCACCAGATCACGTAAACGGGCGGCTTTCGCGGCCAAGCGACCGCTATCTAACGCAAATTCTTGGGTTTCATTGGTGCCTTGGGTATTGGCGGCCATCTGAAGGGTATTGCTTTTTTCATCGTAGATATAGACCACCACATCATAAAAGTGACCGCTTTGTTGAGTCAGCGAGACCACTCGTTTGAGCAATGCCTCACGATCGACCTCACTCACGATCTGGCGCGAAGTCTCCATCGCTAGTTGTAATTCGCCCGTGCGCTCCGAAACGCGCTCCTCCAAAGTCTGTAACAGGCTTTGATTTTCCCGCTCAACTGTTACCCGTTCTGTGACATCCACCGCCACACCGATTGCACCGATCACCTCACCCGTATCCCCCCAGATCGGCATATAGGTGTTATCAAAGATCACCCGACCCAGATCGCTGATAAAATGCGCGGTTTTCCCCTCATACACCCGACGGATGTTGTCTACTATCACCGGATAAGCCTTCATCACCTCAAAAATATTGACACCGATGATCTGTTCAGCGGTATAACCTAAACTCCGTAGCGCCCGCCCTTGTGAGAGCGTGATGATGCCCTCCCGATCTAGGCTAATTAGGATCAATGGCGCGTTCGAGATCGTGGTACGCAGCAATTCCTCACTCCGGCGTAACGCCTCGTTAACAGCACGTTGTTGGCTGATGTCACGAGTCACCGCGATCAAATGGGTTGGTTCTACGGTAAATGGATCTAACACGACGCGGGCGTTCGTCTCACACCAGATCACTCGGCCTTGCCGATGCCGCATCCGATACACAATCGGGATGTCCAGATCAGGATGTTCTACCGCACGTTGGAGTCCGCTTAATAACAGCGCGTGATCCTCACCGATAAACAGTTCCTCAATTGACAAACTGACCATTTCATCGGGGGTATATCCCAACAACCGCCCAGAGGACGGTGAGACATACGTATACGCCCCGTTTAACCCGTGCATCGAGAGCATATCGCCGATATTTTCAGAAAGTTGACGATAACGCTCTTCGGTGGTGTTCATCGCTTCCATCACCGAACGCTCTAAACGCTCAAAAAAACGCATATTCTCAAAAATGGGGATCAACAGCGTGATCATCTTTTCGATCAATGTCCATTGTTCTTGACTAAAGGTTTGTGGGGTATCCCACACCAGCAACAGCAACCCGATCCAACGTCCATCGCGCAACAGCGGATAAAACAGCGCGGTTTGAGCGCCTAACGACTCAGGTGCAGGGGTGAGTACCGCCGCTTGATGATCCTGATAAAAACGATAACAGGGGTCTTGATCCACCCGTTGACGTGAGCCGATCATCTCCCCATTCGATACCCCGAAAACCGCCGAAACCTCTAACCACTCTGGTTCACCTTGAACATCCATATCCACCTGAAACAACCTCCCGGCGGTGGGATGCAGTGTATCGCGCAGAGCATGGAGCAGTTCGGTCGGATTTTGAGCGGTATTACACAGATGATTAAAAGCGGTAATCGTCCGTTCTTGCGCGAGAGCGGTTTCCAATTCTTGGATCTTGCGTTGTGCTTCAACTAATGTTATTTGGACAGAATGGGTTTGTTCATTCATCAAGGACTCCACGAATCGACAGTTATATGATTGCGTGATAATTAGTGATCGTAACGCGCAAAAGTCACTTTGTCACGTTACATTTTGTTATCTTTTAAATGATGCGGATCATTTCCGAATATTACCACAGAGTTGCATCAAAATAAACGGATCAAGGCTTAAAATTGATGCGACAACTCTCACCAGTCCATCGTCTAACGCTGTCATCACATAATTTTAATCGCAATAGGGCTATAAAAAAGACCATTTTGTACTATTTTGTAATAGCCTGACCCCTGATCGCGTCCAATAAACGCCAGTGATCACACAAAGGATCTGCCTCATGACCGACATCAACACGGCCCGCCTCGATCAAGCTTATGGGCAATTACAAGCGCATCTTGCCCGTGATCCCCAATGGGACATGCCATTTTACCAATACTTGACCACCCATACCAATACCGATCTACAACATATCAATGTGCCACAATTGGCCCAAGCATGGCAGACCACCCAACGCGCCTTGATTGTGTGGATGTTGTATGCGACTCGCGTTGGGGTGTTGGATCTGTATTGGGAGAGTCATTGCCCACATTGTCAAAACTTAAATCAGATCACGACTCGTATGGGAGACCTTACGCCTGATACCAGTTGTGGTATATGCCATGCCCAATTTCAGACGCACGCCGATCAAAACATTGAAGTGCGTTTTAGCGTGAGTACCGCGATCTTCCCGGAACGTGAACTCTTGATCGAACGCATCCCTTTACCCACATTACCCGCCGATTTTGACTTTAGCCAACCGTTTCCAGTGGTGTTCAAACCGAGCATTTCTGCCAAAGATGTGATGTTAATACCAGAATTTAAGTTGATCTTTGGACAAGAGATGCTCTCGCAACGCGAAAGCCTCAATATCCAAAGTTTGACCTTTTTGTTTACGGACATCACCGGTAGTACCGCGCTCTATCAACAATTAGGGGATGTGCGCGCCTATAACTTGGTGCGCGATCATTTTGATGTGCTGTTCCGTGCGATCGATCAAAATCAGGGGAATGTGGTCAAGACCATTGGTGATGCGGTCATGGCGGTGTTTGCCACACCAGAGCAGGCACTTAAGGCCGCGTTGTCGGTACAGAAAAGTATCCGGGAATTTAATGCAGAACGCACGGTCGAAAATGGACGGGTATTAGTCAAGATCGGACTTCACCATGGGGTCACGATCGCGGTGAACCTCAATAATACACTTGATTATTTTGGGAATACGGTAAATATGGCCGCACGCATTCAAGGTCAGAGCCGGAGCGAAGAGGTGTTATTTTCAGAAGAGATCTATCGTGATCAGGGGGTGCAAGCGGTATTGAAGGATGATCCGCAACTCCAAGTCAGCCATAGCCTATTTGATCTGCATGGCATCGGAGAACGACAACTCTATAGTGTCATGCTAGGGGCAAAAACCAAGCGATAGACAGCATTAATCACTCATTTTACGCAGTCCACGGTTCCCCTCTCATATATTGGGAGGGGTAGGGTCTAACGGCTCACATAGGTTCTTTTTTCGATTCTCAACAATCTCACCACCCATGGGCAGCTCATCTTACGCGGGCCAGTTCCTTCCCCATGCATGGGTGAGGTTAGACGCAAAAAACTTTTTTGTACCTATTTCTCTTGATGTTCTCTAGATCCTTTTTAAGTAACACAGGCTTTCCTTTCCTGTGCGTTTTCCTGACCAAAATTGTCGCCTTGTGAGTCAAAAACGGAGAAAGGAATTGTTTTGTTACGATTGATAAGAGATCCCGATCCTGTTCTTGTAAAAAAGGAGAGGATCGGGAATGACGTGGCAAAAGCCCACAAGACTTTGCGGTACTTACTTGGCCGGATAGCCGCGGTGATTATCGATCCGGTCATAGGTTTGACCAAAGATATATTCGCGAATCCCGCTTCCTTCCACAAAACTACGTGGGAAACCGTAATCGATCTGGCTCACGTTATTCAGGCGCGTCATCTGATCGTTTTCGATCTCAAAATCCAGACAAGCGAGATTATCGCGCAATTGATCTAAAGTACGCGCTCCTAAGATCGGGATCATTTGTGCGCGGGCCTGTTGTTGCCGCACCCAGTTGATCGCGATTTGGGACGGGGTGCGACCCAATTCATCGGCCACTTTGCCCACCTCATCAACGATCTGTTGGGTGCGCTCATCTAATACCCGATCGCCTTGCCGCTTAGGTTCATGGTTATCGGCGCGATACTTGCCTGTGAGCAACCCACCGCCTAAAATTCCCCATGGCAACACCCCCATGTCCCAGTGTTTAGCCATTAACAATTCCGCACGTTCCGCAGTGCGATTTAACAGCGAATACGGGATCTGTAAACCGATAAAACGAGACCACCCGCGCAAAGTGGCTAAGGTATTACATTCCGCGACAATCCACGCTGGCGTATCTGAGATCGCGATATATTGGACTTTGCCAGACGAAACCAGATCATCCAACCCGCGCAAGATTTCTTCCGTAGAGGTGGTGTAATCCCAGACATGCAAATAGAGGATGTCTAGGGTATCGGTTTGCAAACGACGGAGACTGCGCTCCACAGTTTGCCGCATATTTTTACGGTTATTGCCACCCTGATTAGGATCGGTTTGTCCGACGGTGGTGAGGGTGTACTTGGTAGCGATCACAAAGTAATCACGATTGGCTTTCAAACAATCGCCGAGGATCTTCTCGCTAGATCCTTCCGTATAATTGGTGGAGGTATCGATAAAATTTCCACCCGCTTCAGCATAAAGGTCAAAGATCGCCCGTGAAGTCTCCGCCGATGCGCCCCAACCCCAATCTTCACCGAAAGTCATCGTTCCTAAGCATAATTCTGCAACGCGCAAGCCGCTACTACCCAGTAACTTATAACGCATGATTTGCTGGCTCCTCTGTTGAATATAAAGAACAAGCTTACCGCGCACCGCTCATTTCTGCCAAAAATGGACCCTTTCCTAAGCGATATTCGGTAAAACTTCCACCACGATTCCATATATACCGATCAATACCAGCAGCACGCCAGAAAGACGGGTGAGCAGGGTATAATGTTGTGTCAACCATTGTGTAAAACGCCGCTGTAAGGGGAGTGCCAAAAATGGCAACAAAACGAGTACCCAGCCGAATCCTAATCCGAACGCTAAAAAGTAGAGCAGGCCATCGATCAAGAGTTGTGAGCTGGCCGCTCCCACGACAAACGCACTCGTGATGATCGGCCCAGTACAGGGCAGAGTCATGGGCCCCAGCAACAAGCCATAGACATAAGCAGTCGCATACGGGTTACTCAACACGGGGGCTTGAATCATGGACATTCGTTGAAATGGGTTGATCCCGAAGATCATCAGGCCCCCTAAGACGATCACCATCGCGTAGATCAACGGCAATAACCAGATCAAGGTTTGGCCAAAGGTCGCTTGCACCAAGTAAAGGATTAAACCCACCAGTAACATCATCGACAAGATCCCCGCTAAGACCAACGCGCCTAACCAACGAGTCGCGTTTTGACGGGTTGCATCTTGAGCATTCGCGGCCAAAAATGCGATCATGCCGGGGTATAACGGCAACAAACAGACATTGGTGAAGATCGCGCCGTTCCCTAGCAAAAAGGCGTTGATCAACTCATTCATGCGCCGCCGACCTGTTGCAAGATCTGATCTACGGTTTCGATACCTGTGATCAATGGGCCCACAGTGCCGTCCGGTTGGATGATAAAATGCGGCGTAGACGGCGGATTGGTGATTGTGCGACCAAAAGCAAGAGTCAACTCGGTTAACAGTTCCGGCGTAGCGACCGCAAAAATCCAATCAAAGCCATGGGTATCGGCGTATTGTGCCAGATCTGCCGCGCTCAAATTGGTTTCAACGCTGATCCCGATAAACACCACATCATCGCGGTTTAATTGAGCGCGTGCTTCACGCACATTGTTAAGTTGTGAGCGGCAATTGGTACACCAAGTCGCCATTGGTTCAACAAATACGGTTTTTCCACCAAAGTCGCCAAGCGTGAAGGGGCTGCCTGTGCGGGCATCGGTGAGCGCGATCGTCTGCCATGGGGCCAAGGCGGAGGCAGTGTTAACCGGAGGGGGGATTACCTCGGTGGCGACTTCTGGGGACGGGGGGATTACCTCGGTGGCGACTTCTGGGGACGGAGGGATGTCGGTTGCGATTTCAGCGGGCGGGGTCGCGGTTGCAAGTAACGCGATTTCAGGAGTGGGTGAAATCTCAACATTCGCCGCCCCACACGCGGTTAAAATCCCGATCAATAAGCCGATGATCGATCGATACATACTGGTATTACTCCTTATGTGTTGTGTTTACCTCTCATGGATACCCTAAAAATCTTGCAAAACTGTTACAAACACTTAGAAATTAACATTTATTAATCTCATGAGAATAGGTAAAAAATCTTTTGCAAAGTTACATCCGTGTTGTACCATTTAACTAGCTTTAATCTAATCTTTAGGAGTACCCTGCATGTATCGGATCGTGATCTTCATCGTTCTCACTTTGATCTTAGTCGCTTGTAGTCCTGCTGCTGCCCCGACCAATACCCCGGCTCCCACCGCTACCCCGATCCGAGTCGCATTGGTGATGAAAACCTTGACCAATCCGTTTTTTGTGGAAATGGAACGCGGCGCACGCCGAGCTGAACAAGAATTAGGCATTGAGTTGATTGTGCGAACAGCCGCTCAAGAAACGTCGATCGAACAACAAATTGAGATCGTCGAAGAATTGATCCAAGAAAACATTGACGCGATCGTGATCGCCCCCGGTGACTCGGTAGAGTTGATCCCGGTTTTAAAACGCGCCCAAGATGCGGGCATCGTGGTGATCAACATCGATAATCAGTTAGATCCCGAATTTGCCGCCTCTAATAACCTCACCAACGTGCCGTTTATCAGCGTTGATAATGAAGAAGCGGCTTATCAGGCCGTGATCGCCTTTACCGCCGACATCACTGAATCGACCCAAGCGATCGTGATCGAAGGTATTCGCGGGGCAAAAAATGCCGAAGACCGTAAAAACGGTGCGTTGCGCGGCTTTGCCGAAAATCCTAATATCACGGTGGTCGCTAATGAAACCGCCAACTGGTTGATCGATGAGTCTTATGAAGTCACCCGCACCTTATTTGAGGCGCATCCGGAGGTGAAATTGGTGTTTGCAGCCAATGACATTATGGCCTTAGGGGCGATCCGCTATTTGAGTGAGAGCAACCGTACCGATGTGTTGGTGGGTGGTTTTGATGCCTTAAGCGATGCTAAAGAAGCGATTCGGGCGGGCGATCTGGTGGTGACGGTGGATCAACAAGCCGCTGAACAAGGCTATACCGGAGTCCAATATGCCGTGCGCGCCTTAAATGGTGAAACCTTACCGGCCGAAACGATGATCGATGTGTTGATTGTGACCGCTGATAATGTAGGGGAATAACCCGTAATGTTCACCATCGCACAGCGTTTACTGCTCTACCTGATGTTGATCAGTGTGATCCCGCTGTTATTATTGAGTTTACTCTCCTATACCATCTCATCCGACCTGCTGTTGGATGAGGTGCAAATTTATAATCAACAGCGCGTGATCAATGAGAGCCAAGAATTAGACGGCCTTTTAGAGCAGATCGAAAGTTTGATCTTTAATTTGTCCGGCGTGGCGGAGATCCGCGATGTGATCCAGCGCGATAGTGTCGCGGATGATGCGTATACACGTCTCGCAACCCAAGCCGAGATTGGTGAGATCCTCAATAGTTATTCGAGTATTCGCGGTCTTGTGTCGATTGATATTTTCACCACTTCTGGCGCACATTATCACGTCGGTGATACGCTGAATGTCGATAACATCAGCGAAGACAACCGCCTCTCGATCCAACAGCAAGTTGAGGCCGCCGATCAGAGTATCGTCTGGGTGGGGGTGGAACGTAATGTCAATGTGGCTTCGGCATATCAAAATGTGATCACCGCCGGACGATTGTTAACCAGTCTCAACCGCGAGACGATGGAAACCGAGGTGATCGCGCTGTTATTGGTCAATTACAGTACCGAAGAATTGGCCACTTTGTTGTATGAGCCGCAGTTTACCAATACAGGTGATTTGTTGGTGATCGATCACGACGGCTTATTTATCGCGCATCCTAACGCAACACGGATCGGGACACCTGCGGAACCGACCTTGATCGAACAATTTAGCCAAGATAGCGCGACGTTTACCGCCACTTACGAACAAACGAATGTTTCGATCAGCTACGCCCGATCGGGACTCACTGATTGGGTGATTGCCAGCGTGATCCCGATCGCAACCCTTAACGCTAAATCGACTGGTATCGCCTCTACTACCTTGATCGTCTTGATTGGCATTTTAGCGATTGTAGCGGTGGTCGGGTATAGCTTAAATCGTGCGGTGATCTGGCCGATCGAAACGATTAGCCGTCGTCTGGTGGAACTCCGTAGCGGTAAGATTGATCGGAGTATGCAGATCCAACAGCATAGCCAAGACGAGATTGGCGAATTGATCCAGGGTTATAATCTTTTGCTGGATAATCTCGCCATGCGCCAACAGATCGAACGCGAACGCGAACAATTGATCCAAGCTTTAGAGATCGCCAAAACGCAAGCAGAAGAAAGCGCACGCCTAAAATCAGAATTTTTAGCCACGATGTCGCATGAGTTTCGTACCCCTCTGAACGCGATCGAAGGGTTCACCGGAATTATGCTGAATGGGTTCGGCGCGGAGATTAATGAGGACACGCGCCACATGCTAGAACGAATTGCATCTAATAGTCGGCGCTTGCTATTCTTGGTCAATGACTTTTTAGATCTTTCGCGGATCGAATCTGGGCGCTTTCAGATCCAACATCATCCATTTTCGCCGCGTGAATTGTCGGAACATTGGTATAAACAGATGAGTGGGTTAGCCGACAAAAAAGCGATCACCCTTGCCCTAGAGATCGCCGATGATGTACCGATCACCCTTTACGGGGATGAAGAAGCGCTCTCCAAGGTGGCGATTAACCTCTTGGGCAACGCGATCAAGTTTACCCATAAGGGCCAAGTCACGTTAGCGATCCAACGGCGTGAGAATCATGTCGCTTGGAGTGTGAGTGATACTGGAATCGGCATTCCCGCCGAAGCGCAAGTGTACATTTTTGATGAATTTAGACAGGTTGATCAATCGTCCAAGCGCCTTTACGGAGGCACCGGTTTAGGGTTGGCGATTGTCAAGAAATTGGTGTTAGCGATGGGCGGTTCGATCTCGTTACACAGCGAGATTGGAGTCGGCAGCACTTTTACTATTCTACTCCCACTTCACACAGATTTAATGAAGGAAGCGACCTCATGACTACCCTTGATCAAAATACCCTCAAAGGTTGGATCGTCGTCGTGATCGATGATGAGGACGACAGCTTATTTGTGGCCACACATATGTTACGTCATTATGGAGCAACGGTTCACACCGCACAAAATGGTCAAGACGGTCTTGAAGCCATTCGCACACATCGCCCGCGCTTTGTGATCTCGGACATATCGATGCCGATAATGGATGGTTGGGATTTGATCGAACAACTTCAAACAGATATTGCCTTACGAGAGATTCCGGTGATCGCGTTGACCGCTCATGCGATGTTCGGGGATCGCGAACGGGCGATCGCCGCGGGTTTTTACAATTACCTGACCAAGCCGCTCACCCCCGCTACATTTATCCATGATCTGTTGCGTTTGCTGGTCAAGATCCCAGAATTTGCGGAATTACTGCCACAACCTTAACCTTAAGGGAGCGTAAACCAAAAGGTCGTGCCGCGCATGGGGGTGCTTTCGACTCCGATCTCACCGCCATGCGCGACCACAAACCCGCGTGCGATCGCTAGTCCGAGTCCCGTCCCCCGATCGCCGGTGGGACTCGATGCCCGTGAGGCCTCTCCGCGATAAAAACTCTCAAACAAACGTGAGGTGTCTTCAGGGGCGATCGCGCTTCCGGTGTTATGCACCTTCACATAAACGTGAGAGCCTTCACGTTGGGCGGTGATCGTGATCGAACCGCCCTTAGGGGTGTATTTCAGCGCGTTATCCAATAGGTTATATAACACCCGTTGGATCTTGTCTGCGGCAAGGTTCACCAAGCCTACCTGTTCACTGACTTGCCCGCTTAAGGTGATCTGATCGCGTTCTGCTTGTGCCATGAGACTTCCGATCGTATCGGAGATCAAGTCATGGAGTGAGGTTGGCTCACACGTCAGCCGAAAGTGGCCGGTATCTAATTTGCTAAGCTCAAACAGATCGTCGATCAACCGGGTGAGGTGTTGCGTCTCGCGTTGGATGTTATAGGTATATTCGGCGATCGTCTGGGGATCGGCGACCACACCGTCAATGATCGCCTCATTCATAGCGCGGATCGCGGCCAATGGAGTGCGTAGATCATGCGAGACCCACGCGATCAGATCGCGGCGGGTTTGTTCAAGCTGTTGTTTTTGCCGATCCACCGCTTGCAAGGCTTCGGCCATCATGTTAAAGGTTTGTCCGAGTTGTGCTAACTCGTCATTGCCTTGTACCACAATTCGGGAATTGAGATCGCCACGCGCTAAGCGCTCAGCGGCGCTACTGACTTCACGAATCTGCATGATCATCGCACTGGCGATAAAAAACATCGACACGACCGAGACGATCCCCGCAAAAAATAACAACGCGGTGGTGAGGATCAAGTCATGTTCGCTGATAAACATCAATTGGGCCGTATACCACACATTGGCAAACGTGAGGATCACGGTCAGCGTGATCGTGGTGACCAAGGCCCACCGTAAACTTTTGAAACGTTGGATCAAGCGCCAACGATAAAACCCATAAGCGGCGGCGATCGTGGTCAGGCCGGAAGTGAGCATAAACACAAACAACCAGATCACATCGATCAGCGGTGGATTAAGCAAACTAACCACCAAAGAAAGCGAAACCACAAAGGCGAGGATCAAACCTCCGATTAAGAACCACGGTGCGAGATTTCGATCATTCATCAGTACCGATAACTCCTAATTATCAGCATCTTTGTGTCTCACGAACGCCGATCGATCTTGCCCTGACTCTGACGCACATCGGCATAAAGATCGGCGTAACGTTGTGCGATCTGTCTGACATCAAAGCGATCGATCGTGTCTTGACGCGCTTGGGCCGAAAGCCCCGCCCATCGCTCTGCATCTTCGATCACCCAGTTGATCCCACGCCCTAAATCCAGCGGATCAAACGCCCGTGCCAGATATCCATTGCTTTGATGTGTGATCATATCCGGCATCCCCCCGACATCAAACGCCACACACGGCACACCACAGGCCATCGCTTCCATCACGGTATTCGGTAAATTGTCCTGTAGCGAAGGCGCGACAAATACATCTACCGCCGAATATAACAATGCCAACAAACGATCGTCTTGCAATGTACCGACATAATGCACCGGAACCCCCATCGGCGGGAGCGGGTGACTCTCACCGAACACCACCAAGGCTACATCGCTTCGATCTAATTCCGATAAAGAAGCCAAGGCCGCTTGTAGGTGATGAAACCCCTTGCGTTCATCATCCACCCGATACGCCCCGAATAAGATCAACTTTTTCGACGAATCGGCTAAATTGAGGACTTCACGGGCAAACCCCTGATCAAAAGGGCGATACACCTTCAGATCGATTCCATTCGGGATCACCTCAATCCGAAACGCACCCATCAACAAGCTTGCGCGGGCGCTTTCGGCCAACCAATGACTCGGCGCAACCAACGTCAAATCTAACCCGAACCAATAACGCCGCTTTTGAGTCATCGTCCAACGGCTTAGATCGCGCAAGGTTGAAGATCCCAACTGTGGACACGCGCCACACATTTGATGAAAGCGATCACAGCCCCCAGTGTAATGACAGCCGCCCGTCAACGGCCACATATCGTGCATTGTCCATACGATCGGCCCCGGCAATTGCGCGATCGATTCGACCGAGAGATACCCATCGCCCACCCAATGCAAATGAACGATCTCCGGTTGTTCACGCAAGGCAAATTTCGCAACCGGTGCGGATAACCAACCCACTGACCACGGAGTCCCCTGATAATTTGGGTAACGCGAAAGTGAGGGGCGTTCAAAACGCACAGTACGACGGCGGATCGTCTGTTGGAGGCGACTCATCGGCAAGGTGATCACGTTCGGATCACGACTGGTCTTACGTAACACCACCATTTGTGCGTCGAGTCCCGCCGCACGTTGTCCCTGATATAAACGATGAGCGGCCCGGGAAGCGCCGCCGTTCTGCTCATGGATATTGAGGTGTAAGACCTTCATGGCACTCGCGCCTAATCGTATCCGACTTATCACTCGCGTTAAACATCAAAATGCGGGAAGATCTGAAACAACATACGCTCATGGTGGCGCACCCATGCCTTGAGTTCCGGCGTGTAGTATTTTTCCCACGTTTGATCTTCACTCCGCCCGCCTTCTTTGGGGAAGATCTTGCCATGGTTCGGGATAAAAGCGATCTCTTCTTGAGGATACCCCAACTTGAGTAGGAAATCGTAGAGTTGTTGATTAAGGTTATCGGTAAAGGTGAAATGCAAGTTGGGCCGCATGTCCTCACGGTAACGGTGTTCACGCAAGTAGGCCGCGTCAATCGTATTCATGCGACCCTGATCCCGATAGTAGTAATGGATAAATTGGGTGGTGTGCCGCCCTAGACGATCTTCTGGCCCAAAATGTTGGTTGGTATTGCCCAAGAAAAATGTATTCGAGATCTGGATAAAATCTGAAAATGTGATCTCTGGATAATGCGGATAGGCGGCCTTCAACGAGTCGAGATCTTCCGTAAAGGCCGTTGGGCGATGTCGCCACCATTGAAACTCATATTGCGAGACATAACGATCATAGGGATTACGGATTGTGGTGAGGATCGGTTTATCCCGATGCTCTGGTGGGATCTGGTCAGTCGTCCCGTGTTGATTCCAATCGCCGTTTTCTTGTGGATTGATCAGGATCAAAAATTTTGGACGCGGGTTGATCCACCCCTTGATCGAAAAGCGACGCTTCGGGCTTTGATCGGCGCGACGTTCTTCGATCTGATCGCCGCGGGCTTCATGGATCTTGCGTAACAGGGTGCTGACAAACGTCCCGCCCGTTTTAGGCATGTGGACATAGACAAATTGTTCGGTAATGATCATAGTTTCCGCCGTAAGCGACTCAAGAGCGCATTGGTTTTAGTAGGTTCGGTGGGTGGTTGAAGTTGGGCGCGTTTTTGGGCTAACTTGGCCTCTAATTCCGGTGGAAATGCTTGATCCAAGGTCGAGTCGATCCCATAGTAAGCGCGGGTGTTGAGTGTTACCGCCCGATAATGGATCACCACCTCTTGATAGCGATAAGCGAGATCATCGGCCTTGGTCATGGGATGCCACGGATGATAGATCTTGATCGCGGGATGCCACATGATCGCGAGTCCAAGGTTTTTAAAGCGGGTGTTGACATCGAGTCCGTTGGCATGAAATCCTGTGCCGAATACCGGATGCTGTTCATAGCCGTTGATCGCCATGAGCCATTGTTTTCGCACGGTCAAACACGCCCCGAAATTTGACGGACTCCGCAAATAGCCCACCCGCCGCAAATGATCCAATGTCACGACGCTGGCATGTTGATCTTCCGGTTCTTCATAGCGAAACAGGTACATCACCAAGCGCTCATTGCGTTGATGTTCGTCCCAGACCGTTTCCAACAGATCTGGCTCAACCACCAGATCTGCATCTGGGATCAAGATCAATTCACCTTGACTCGCCGCGATCCCCGCATTAAAACAATACGATGAGTGATATTCCCCTGTGCGCCCTAAGGTGATCACCCGCGCATGGGGGTATTTGGCGATCTCCGCGGCTAACTTAGGATCGACTCGATCATAATATTCCACCCAGATCAATTCGTAATCGGTGGGTGGTAAGGTTTGCTGACAGAAAAAATCGATGGCGTGGTAGCTCTCCCGAAAAGAACCATCCACCATCACAATACTGAGTCGTGGTGTCATCATTTCAACCTATCTTTGAGCCATTGACGAATCCGCGCCGGCCATGATGCGGCCCCAGGAGAGGCGATCTCCGCTGGCACGTTGACACGATAGCCGTTGGCCAACGGTTCAGTATTATACGCCGGCCCGAAGGGATGTGGCGTGCCTTGGATCTGACAATCGATCGTGATTGCTCGCAAGCGCTCCACATCGGCCCGATCGCGCACATAAAAATTGTTCACCCCCCGACGACGGGCGAACTGATACCCGCGTGACTCTAGATAGCTATTCATCGCGTCGCGTTCAGCGGGGGTATTGGTTTCGATCACCAACACTCGCGCCGGATACCGTTCTAAGTCGAGTCCCTGTAATACAGCTAATTCCGTGCCTTCAACGTCAATTGAGATAAAATCGATCGGCGTGTGCGCGGGCAAATGATCCGCGAAAATCTGATTTAGAGTCATCGCGGGGACGGTGATCGACTTAAACCCGTCAAATTGTAACCCACGTCGTTCGTAGCGACGGCGCACATCTTCTTCCCGATCGCCCTGAATGCCAGAGAGTAAGCCGAGTGGTTCGGTGTAAAAGGTGACAGAGGTGGCCGTTTCATCTCCGACACACGCCAGATTTAAGCAGATCGCACGCCGTAATTCTTGCAATAATGCGAAGGTGACTGGATGTGGCTCTAAGCAGATCCCTTTCCAGCCGCGCAACTCAAAGGCGTAAGTATTGCTGACATGCCGGCCGTCAAACGCCCCGACATCGACATAAAACCCATTGGTTTTGCCTTCAAAAAATGTCCATAAGAGACAATCTTCGCCGTGTTGACCATAAAATCCGCTCATGTTAGCGCATAACCCCGCGCTTGCAACCAATCCCCGTAACGCGCAACGATCAAACTCGCTTGCTCCGTGGTGAGCGAGTCGCGCCATTGCCCCACTTGGCCTTGATGTTCACTGATATGATTTTCGTGTAAGAGGTGATGCTTGTCGAAAATCGCTTTTTCGTTGACCACCTGCACTTCACGAGCGTTTTCGATCCGTTCGATCTGTTTATCAACCGCATACTCCGCCGCGATCCGATCCGCTTCGATCGCATCGATCGGGATCTCTAGGTGAGTCGCGATCCGTCGGACTTCACCGGCGACATCTTCCATTAGGGTTTCATAACGCGAGACCAACACCTGCGGATGTGCCGTCCAGAGGTCATATTGTTCGATCAATTCGCGTAAGATGTCTCGTTTCCATAAGCGATCGAACGGGGCCTCTTGTTTATACATAAACGACACAAACACATCGCGCAGATCACGGTAGACATACAGACCTTTGGCCGCCCCCCGCGCCATTTCTGCCCCGATCGCTGCCTCATAATTGTGATTTTTGTAGACTTTCCACCCCTTGATCCCAACTGCTTGAGCTTGCGCGTCACTAAAGCGCTCTGTCCACCCGATTCGCTGACCTAATTGGGCCAACTCGACCAGATGCGCGGTGAGTTGATATTGTAAAGTTGAACCGGATCGTTTCATACCACAGCAAATAATCCACATGATGTCGTTTACTCCTTGGTCATTTCGACCACTTGCCACGGTAACATCGGCGCAACCAGACCCGGACGCTTACGGACGACAAAATCCTCATTCGGCACATCAAAAGTGACATGCACATTCAATCCGCGCACATCTTTAATATACCACTCGGTTTTATGCACACCCGCCAACGGATCGATGCTAAACGTGCCACGATTCAAAGTGCCGGCCGGGATCACCGCCCGCAATTTGATCACCTGACCGCGGACGGCTTCTGGAAGGATCTCACCGAGATCATTGTGGTGCGATCGAAACACGGTGATGTCCTCTGATGTTTTGAGGTCAAACCCGATCTTCAAAAAGCGCACCGACTCGCGTAATAAGAGGTCAAATTCGATGATGATCGGGGTATGGCTGATAAATTGTGAACAGATCCGCCCGTCTTGATCCAAGGTTCGCATCGCGATCAATTGGATCGGCGCATCCACTGCCGGATCTTCTGGGAAAAATTTTTCGCCTTCAACATCCGAATCGGACGCGGTATTGCTCTGAAGGTAATTGGAGACCACTTGCAACGGTTCACCCACCTCGATCAAGCGTCCTTTGTTGATCCACATCACCCAGTCGCAATGGGAGAGGATCGCCGAGAGTTTGTGGCTCACCAAGATTACCGTGCGCCCTTCATTGGAGACTTGCGATAAACGTCCGAGTCCACGCTTTTGAAATTCCGCATCACCGACCGATAACACCTCATCCACCAACAAGACTTCCGGCTTAAAAAACGCCGCTACCGAAAACGCCAACCGCACGCGCATCCCGCTAGAATAGCGCTTGACGGGGGTATCTAAAAATGCACCCACCCCCGAAAATTCGACGATCTCATCATAGACCGCGTTGATGTCCCAACGAGACATGCCCAAGATCGCGCCATTCAGGTAGATATTTTCGCGTCCGGTCAATTCGGGATGAAACCCCGTCCCCACCTCTAACAGTGAACCGACCGCGCCATTGATCCGGGCGACCCCTTCGGTAGGATGCGTGATCCGGCTCAAAATTTTCAGCAGGGTCGATTTTCCCGACCCATTCGATCCGACAATGCCCACGACATCCCCACGTTTGATCTCAAACGAGATGTCTTTCAGCGCCCAGATCGTCGCATCGGCTGCAAACGGTGATTTACGTTGTAAGGCCAACGCCAAGCGCCGAGCCGGAGAAGTCAGGCTATGGATCATCGCGGGCAGCATCGCCCGTTTAACCTCGCTTGCCCCTACATGATAGAGTTTTGATAATTGTTCAACTTGGATCGCGATTTCAGGGTTCATCAGTTGGTCTTTTGTCCTTCGGCCGTGCGACATTCCGCCCCCGCGCAATTCAAGATCGCGTCTAATTGTCCTTCAAGGTCAGCGATCAAGGCCGGATCGGCGCTATGGATGATATTCTCTAATTGATCCGGATCAGTGATCAGATCATATAACTCACGCTCACCGTTATCATGTTCCACATACAGGTAGCGCGTGGTACGCAATGCCTGATAGCGATCGGAATTGATCACCAAGCGCTCCCGCCATGCGACCGACTCTGATCCCCATAACGGGATCAAGGATGTGCCGTCTACCCATTCCGGCACGGTGACTCCGGTCAAAGCGGCGATCGTCGGTGCGAGATCGCCGATCGTCACCAGTTGATCGGAGCGCATTCCCGCGGGAATACTAGGGCCGCGGATGATCAACGGGATACGAATTTCGGTTTCATATGGATCGCCTTTGCCACGCGGTTCACGATGCAAGCCCCAATGATACCCGTTATCGGTGAGGAACAAGACATAAGTGCGTTCCGTCGCATCGATTGTCTCTAGCGCGGTGAGGATCTGATCGATCAGCTCATCCACCGCCTGTAAGCTGCGGAGGTGATCGCGATAATACGCGGTCAAATCGGTGATCTGATCCGCTGTGAGCAGCGGGCGATCTTGGATAAACGACGGTTTATCGCTTACATCCGCTTCATTAAACGACGGAGGGCGCGGTAAGGGTGCGTCGGTAAACAGGTTTTGATGACGCGGCGCGGGGATCACCGGCCCATGCGGTGCAAAGGGCGCAATATACAAAAAAAACGCTTGATCCCGTTGATCGCGGATAAAATTGACTGCATGTTGCGCTAAAACATCGGTGGAATAATCGGACGGTTGATCGCCATAGGCTTGATCTTGACCGTTTTCATTGATCCGATACCGATAATAACCAAAGAGCGGTTCATCATTGCGCGGAATCCACCACCCAAACCATTGATCCCACCCTTTCGGCACATAGGTCACGTCATTCGCTGACGGATAGCCATTGAGATACTTCCCGATCAACGCGGTGCGATAACCGGCCGCCCGTAGCCAAGTCGCTAAGGTGGAATCTTCTAAGCGGAGTTCCTGAAAGCGCTCAAAGCCCCCATTCGGGGGTTGATTCATCCAAATTTGATGATTGTGCGTGTACTGACCGCGTAATAAGGATGTGCGTGCCGGACAACACTTTGAGATCGTGGTGAAGGCCTGTTCAAAGGCGATCCCCTTAGCGATCAATTCCCGTTGCAAGATCGGCATCATCGCGATCGTCTGGTAATTTTGATCGTCGGTGATGATCACGATGATATTCGGGCGCGATGCAGCTGATTCGATCGGCGCACAACCGATCAAGCCCAGCAATAACCCTAACAAGAGGATCGCTCTCATATCACGTCCGCGATCGTCGGTTCAAGGCGTTTGAAGTTGAGCGCACCTAAGATCAATAGGAAGATCGCGATCCCACTGGCATAAGCGATACTCTCTAGCGACGGCACATTGCCCACGCCCAAGAGTGACCAACGAAACCCTTCGATCACCACCGCTAACGGATTCAACTGATACAGTTGATCCCACGGCGCGGGTAACAATTGACTCGAATAGACCGCCGGAGTCAAGAAAAATAACCCTTGTGTGATCAAACGCACCAGATAGAGCGTATCGCGAAAGCGCGCATGAAATGGCGCAAACCATAAGCCAAGTCCGAGTCCGGTCACGATCGCGATCATCAGGAACACGGGCGCGGCGATCACATTGGCTGATGGCGGGACTCCGTAGATCAACATCATCGGGAGCAAAATCAAAAACGCGATCGCAAAGTTGACCAAGGCCATTGCCACGATGATCAACGGGAAGATCAGATGCGGGACATAGATCTTCTGGATCAAGGCGCTGTTGGTGAACAGACTGGTAGATCCCTCGGTGACGATCGTGGTAAACAGCGTCCAAATGATCAAGGCGCTATAGCTGAAGATCGGGTAAGGGATGTTGCCGTCGGTCTGCACATTGAGCAACCCGCCGAGTAAGATCGTGTACCCTAGCATGGTCATCAGGGGGGTGTAGATCGCGTAGATCGGCCCGCCAATGGTTTGACGATATTGGACTTTAAAATTACGCCCGACCATGTTGGTAATCACCGCACGATAGCGCCATACCTCACGGAGATTCGGTAGCGCGAAGCCGGTTTGCGGTTGGATCACCGTTATGGGTTTGTGTGTGTTCATAGGGCCTTAAGATCAGTCTGAAATTGATGACGATTGCATTGTAAACAGACCCGATCAAACGATCAACCCACAATTACCTTGCGTTGTTTGTTAGATTCTCCGAAGAGTCCGCACCGCTGAAAAAAATACAAAGCGCATCAATCGCTCCATCTGACACGCTTTGCATGAGTGTTTATGGTGCCACGGTGAACGGTGTCACCTCAATTGATGACAGCGGAGTCGTCCAGATCAGATCCCAAAAACCGCCATTTTCAGCGACTTCCGTTGACCATAACGGAGTCGTCACCCCGTCGCTGACCCACTCTAACGTATACGATGAGCCGTAAGTTTCCATATCAAAGGCCGTGTTTAACGAGACAAACCCCGCGGGCGCATTCTCCACACTGATAAAATTAAGCGTGTTCGGGATCATTTCTTCTAGACTCCCGTCACGTCCCAACGCCACCCAACGCAACGTCTGTGGATTTTCCGCTTGTTCTGGGTCAAAATTGCCCAAAAGTTGCAAGGCCAACGCTTGACCATCCTTGATGAAGGCCATGGACACCACGATCTCATCGCTGTTCACATAGATCGGGTAGACATTGCCGTCCGCGTTGACGATGTTCACGGTGTTGGTTTGTGGGAGCGGGCCGCCGGGATTGGCCGCGGGCAAGTCCGGATTCAAGGAGGTAAACACAAATTCGCCAGTGTCCGGCAGGTAAACCCCGCTCGTATTGCCCCAATAGTCCACCGTGCTGATCGTGTCGTTGGTTAGATCCCATTGATAGGCAGGGACTTCAGGTGCGCCTCCAGTGAACCAAGGTTGTACGGTGAATAAGATCGACTCGTCGGTGTGAACGCGGACATCGGGCATCAACGCCCCAAAACCCACCTCGTTAATCGGCGTGGCGATCGTGCTATCCGCGTTCAATTCCTCTAATACTTCCCCGGTGTTGGTATCGATCACCAACAATGCCCACGCGGGTAACTCGGAGTCCACGTTCGGATCGCCAAGGAAGTAATAGATCACACTCAAAGTTACACGACTCACATTCGCATTAAACCCCGCATCTCCGACTCGACACGCGGACGGCAATCCGAGATCACGCTCCACCAAGTTTTGACCGTTGATCAGATCGCGCACGATCAACAGGGCGCTTTGTGGAATCGCTTCGGCCGTATAGGTCATCGCACAAAAGGCGACGATGGTACCGTCAGGGCTAAAAGTGAGGTCGCGTCCGTTGGTTTGTGCGCCTTCTGGTAGACCTAACGGGTAATTTTGGGTGCTACCGTCGGCATACACGCGCAACAACGCATTGGTGCTGCTGTTAAACAAGTAAGCTGACCAAGTATCCGCTTGAGCCAAGCTCAACGCGCTCATGATCCACAGCGTCAATAAGATGACAAGATGTTTCAGTTTCATAGTGTCCCCTTTCAAAAATACCCCACCATGATACACCGACTTGTCTTAGCGTAGCGATCTTGTAGGGCAATCGTTTAAAAAACAGAGTCCGCTCCAGATTCGTGTGCGGCGGTGACGGTAGCGGCAAAGCGAAAAAATTTATTCGGCGACAGCGGCAACGTGGTTAGGTGGATCGTAAGATTGGTAGGATAGGAACGTTTGTTGCGTCCAACCCCACCCTAGCCCTCACCCATGCATGGGGAGGGAACTGGCCCGCGTGGCATGGGGAGGAACTGATGTGATGTGCATAGCATGGGGCGGGAACTGGCCCGCGTAAGATAGGCTGCTCGGTCTCCATGGGTGGAATACTTTTCTGAGGTTCTCATTCATTCTATTTTCCTTAGGGTGAATCACGGTCGTATTGAATCGAGGATAGCACAGATGAGCGGGAAAATCGTAACATTTGTCTGTATTTTTAGAGAAAATAATAGAAAATAAAAGAAGGAAAGGGAAAGAAAATCACAGAAGTAACCTCAGGAAAGTTTGTTGCGTCCAACCCCACCCTAGCCCTCAATTATGTATGGGGTGGGTTGATCGGTCTCCATAGGTGGGATACTTTTCTAAGATTACTTCTGCGTTCTCTGTATCCTCTGTAGTTTCAAGCGCTTTCCCTATACCTAAACACGGGGTTTCATCTTCGCATTATTTAGCACGTTCACTGCGCGATCTTGCGTTATACTAACCCTGTAGACGGATCATCACGGGATCATCATTTTATGGAATACCTTGACTTTATCATCAGCACGCTGAAATTCGGGAAGGGCAGACCGGGCTACGAGACGCTTAAAGCCTTGATCGAAGCACATTATCACCTTGCCAACTTGGAAGCTGACTGGGAGTCGCGCATTCAACGTGACGGTTTGCAAGAAAATTTTGATAAACTTCAAGCGAGTCCAAAGATCAAGATCCTAAACGCTGCCCGTGATCTGCTTGATCAATTTCCCGATGATCCCGTCACCGATCAACTTAAAGCCTCTGAATTGTGCGGCGAGATCTACCGCAACTTGATTAACGCCTTACTCCCACCGTCTGATCCGGCTCAAATCGAACGCCAAGCGCAAAGCGCCTTGACCCTCGCACAAACCGAACGCCAAGCAGCGCTTTACCGTCCCCGATCGACCGGACGCGAGATCGGCCGGCCGATTTACGATCAAAATCAGCCTTTTTATGGGCGCACGGATGAACAAACCGCGATCCTCACCGCGATCGCTCACCGTACACCCTTAATCGTGATCCATGGTCGCCCCGGCATTGGCAAAACCGGACTCGCCGCTAAGCTCTGGTGGACGCTCCAAGCGCACCCCCACCGACCGGACGGCATGATCTACATCGGCGTGAGCGATCAAGGCGCGGAGGGGATCACGGTGCCGGGGATCTTAAGCGATTTTGCGAAACTGTTCCCACCCGATCACCCGTTTAACAGGCTCATGCAGACCCAAGAACCGCCCAAGGTCAAGCTCAAAGCGTTGTTTGAGACGATTCGGGACGGGTGGTATCTGTTGGTCTTGGATAACTTCGAGACCTTGCAACACGACGATCACACCGTGCGCGATGCGGACTTGCGCGGACTTTTCCAGACCGCCCTCACCCAGTCAAGTTTGACGATCCTGATCACCTCACAAAAACCGCTGATCTTAGACGGGTTAAATCAGGGTTGGATCACGTCATTCCTGCTCCAGGAAGGGCTGGATTCGTCCAACGCGATCGCCTTTTTACGCGATCTGGATAACGGTACGCCGAAAATACTACCGGAGTCCGATGCACCGTTGCAAGGCTTGATCCAAAACACCCAAGGCTTCCCACGCGCCTTAGAGGCCGCGATCGCCTTGTTAAAACGATCCGCGACCGTGACCTTGACCGATCTACTCCAGAATGTGGACGGCATGTTGACGAATGAGGTCAACAGTTACATCGTGTCCAAAGCGATCGAAGCGCTCCCCCCCGAACAGATCCGCATTTTAGAAGGTTTAGCGGTGTTCAATAAAGCGGTGGACTTGGCCCCCTTACAATACTTGCTTGCGCCCTATCTGGACACCCGTGACCTGAAACAGCAATTGGATCGTTTGGTGAGGGAGCAGTACGTCTCGTTTGAACCGAGCGGACGGCGTTATGGCTTGCATTCGTTGGATAAAACCTATTGCCTTCAGCGCATTCCAGCCGGATCGAAAGCGGATGTGCCTGTTAGAAACGAATTTGAAGAATTGATGCGATCTTTCCGAAATGAACCCCCGCCTTCCTTAGACTATCCTTACACCTATCACGGCCTTACAGGTCGAATCAGTGAGTTTTACCAAAAACAACGCAAACCGCAAAAGGAATGGCGCTCCTTAGACGATCTGCAACCGCAATTGGAAGAATTTGAATATCGTCTGCAATTAGAGGATTACGACACGGCCGCGCAATTGTTACGGGGTATTGACTTTGATTATCTGCTCTTATGGGGTCATGCCGATTTGACCCGCCAACGGCATGAGCGTCTCCGGGACAAGATCGGCGATGCGCGGTTGAAAGGGCAGCATTTAACCCATTTAGGTTTGGCTTATGGGGAGTTAGGACAAGTCAACAACGCGATTGAATGTTACGAACAGGCGTTGAAGATCTTTCGGGAGATCGGCGATCGGCGCGGCGAAGGGGCGGATCTTGGCAACTTAGCCGTTGCGTATGCCGCTTTAGGGGAGGTGCAACGCGCCATCGACTATTATCAGCAACAGTTGACGATTGCACGGGAGATCGGCGATCGGCGCGGCGAAGGGAATGCGCTTGGCAACTTAGGGAATGCATATGCCGCTTTAGGGGAGGTGCAACGCGCCATTGACTATTATGAACAGGCCTTGAAGATTGATCGGGAACTCGGCGATCGGCGCGGCGAAGGGGCGGATCTTGGCAACTTAGGTCTTGCGTATGCCGCTTTAGGGGAGGTGCAACGCGCCATCGACTATTATCAACAATGCTTGACGATTGCACGAGAGACGGGCTATCGGCAAGGCGAAGGTATTGCGCTTGGTTACTTAGGGAAGGTGTATTGCGATTTAGGGCAATTTGAGCAAGCGATTCAAACGCTCCGAGAGTCCGTGAAGATCGTCACCGAAATCCGCGCTACAAGGCTTCAAAATCATGCCAATTCTTATTTAGCACGCGCTTACCTGCTCAAAGGCGATCTCGATCTAGCCGACACCCACATCCGCACCGCCCGTCAACACGACACCCCTCAAAATAACCACTACGCGGCCGCCTTACACGGCGTGATCCGGTTGCGACAAGCGGATCGCGCTTACGCCCAAGCAGCCTTTGAGGATGCGATCACCCACGCCGATCAGATCCTCGGCCGCACCCCAAAGTATTACAGCGCACTCTACACACGGGCCTTAGCGCGGGCGGGACTGGTGGTGATCCGCGGTGATGATCTCACCCCCGCCCAAGCAGATTATCAGGCGGCCATGGACCTTTTCGACGGTGCAGGCAGCCTCCAACAGGCGATCACATTGATCGATCAGTTGCTGCGCGGTGAGGGGGGCGAACGGTTGGCTCCGGTGCGGGCGTTGTTGGCACAGCGTTTAGCGAATCGCCCGCCCGTTTAACGATCCGAGACCACCCCGCGATAGAACCACAGATTTTCGCGGGGCGTATCATAAAACGGGATCATCAGATCCAATTCTTCCGGTAACACGTTGAAGATCTCGGAATTGGACTCACCGAATAGGCGCGGGAAGGCCGGTAGATCGGTGCAAGTGGTCTCCACCCCCAACACTTGCACCCAGCCGAATCCTGTGAAGCGTTGGATGCGATACCACGATCCGGTTTCGTTGATCCCGACGATCTTCACCTGTTCCCCGTTGCCATAATACCCGATGATCGTGAAGCCGGTGCCGGTCCCGCTTCGCACATTGAGCGAGTTTTCCCCGATCGCGTTGATCGTGCCGGGGCAGCTTAACAGATCGCCGATCAAGGTGGCCGCATGATACGGCGCAGCTAACGTGACGACCCGCGCCTCTGGTAAGGTGAAAAAGGCCCGTTCGGCCTCCACTTCCCAGCGTTGATCGTCATAGGTGAGCGTGGCCATGCCGATCGCACTGGTCAACACCGGAGTCCCCTCAAAGTCTGACCAGACCGCAAAGTGATCCGACGGGTGGATCGCTTCGGCCGTGCCAAAATGCAAGCGATATGCCATGTGATCCGCGTCATGCGTGCGTTGGATCAGGTGTCCGTCTAGCGTAAGTTCGACCTCCACGTCCGTTTGATCGGTGCGCCTAAACTGATCGATCGTGAGCGTGCTGGTCGGCATCAGCAAGACCTCAAACCGATCCAAGAAGCGGATCAAGGCCCGGCCGCGTGCATCCGCCCGGACATGATCTCCGGTGCCGATCACCGCGATCGCGCCTTGTGGTAAGGCGATCCATGCCTCGGTATCGACTCGCAAGATCTCAATCCCAGGTTCATGGATCGTGATCACCGCAGCGTAAGCGTCTTGGGCTTGGATCGTCATAGGGAAAACGAGACAGACGATCCACAATAGGACACGGTATAATCGACGGTTCATGACGACTCCTCGCGTGGAAATTCGACAAAGAAGCTACTTCCGACGTTTTCTTGGCTATTGACCCAGATCTGCCCGTCATGCGCTTCTACGATCGATTTGACCAGGCTCAGGCCGAGTCCGGTGCCGGGGATACCGGCTGTCGAAGCGGTCTTGACGCGATAAAATTCGGTAAACAGTTTCGCTTGTGCCTCTTCCGAGATCCCGTAACCCGTGTCTTTGACCTCTAAACGTAAGCGGCCCGTCTTGGTTTGATAGACAAATAATTTCACCGCTCCGCCTTCCGGGGTGTATTTGATCGCATTGCCCAACAGGTTACTGATCACTTGGGCGATATGCGTCGGGCGACCGCGCATATGGGGCAGATCATGGGTGATCCCATACTCAAAGGTTTGACGTTTCGCCTCTAATTCCGGTTGATGACGGGTGATCACATCAAACGCCAAGTCGCTTAGGCTGATGCTTTCCATCGGAAGTTCTGTAGAGCGCAATTGTTCAAGGTTGAGGATCTCCTCAATCAAATGGTGCATGAGATCGGCTGCCTTGCTGATGCTCTTGACATAGCGTGAGTGTTCCGGGCTGAGCATGTCCTCATCCATCAGTAACAAGCTGCTATACCCCATCACCGTAGACAGCGGGTTTTTGAGGTCATGCGAGGCCATCCGGATCATCTGGGTTTTAAGGCGATTCAAGTCGGCTAACGCGCTGACATCGCTCATGATCACCACCCATAGCCGATAATTCGGCAAGAGATCTGCGTACACATTAAAACTTTGCGCGCCGATCTTGATCTGCTCTTGAAAATCGCGTTCGGCCTGAAAGCGACGGGTTAAAGTGGTATAGGTGTCGTCTGATAGCCCGTTTTCTCGCAACAACGCTAACAGATCTTGGTGTTTGAGGTCAGTCTTGATCCATTGGATAAACGCATCGTTGCCTAACATCACGGTGCGATCGGCCCGCAACACCACACTTAAGGCCGGCGATCCGCTTAAGATCGAGTCTTGCATCAATTTTTGACGACGCATCTCATCATATAAGATCGCCACTTGCAGAGTCGGCGCGATCTGATCGGCCAGATCGGTCAAGAGGCCGCGGGTCTCGGTGTCGATCGGTTTCGCGCTCTCTAAGGCGATCACGCCGATCGGTTGCTGATTCCACCGGATCGGGAAAGCCACTTGTGCGCCTTCGATCACCCATTGTTGTTGCGCCCGATCGATCAACGGCCCTAAATCCGCGTGATCCGACGGGAAATGATAACGCTGTTCGGGCAGGGCGATCGTGCCAAAACGGGCCGGCAAGATCCGTTGCACATCCGCAGCGATCCGAGGCAATAATTTCGCCAGATCCATGCCTTGATCGGTTGCACCGACCACGCTGTCTAACAAGAGTTCCGTTTTACGACGGCGATTGATCTCATTGGTGGTATCAATGCCAAGCCCGATGATCGCGGGCAAGATCAGCGCGAGGATCGGATAAAACAGATTGATCACCAAGTTGTCATTGTCAAAATAGACCGAGGCCACCGCAAAAAACAGCACGATCAACACAGGCGCTAATAAGATCTTGCCATACCAGATCAATTGTGTGTAGATCAACGCCGCCCCAACCGAAAAGATCACGATCAAGATAAGTTGGGTGGAAGTGGCTTGTTCGCGCAGCGGGGTATCGCTGATCAAGCTTTGCAAGGCGTGGGCTTGAATTTCGACCCCGTACATCGTCTCTCCGGTGGGTGAGGACGGCACATCATAGCGATCGGTTGCGCCTTGTGCGCCATATAACCCGACCAGCACGATCTTACCAGTGAAAGTTTGCGGTGCGACCTCACCGTTGATCACCGCTTGTAACGAATAAACCGGAAAGGCCTCTCCCGGCGGCCCAAAATAGTTCTGTAACCACAATCCCTGTTGATCCACCGTCAACAGGCGTTCGGCGACCTTGAGGCCATCGGGGGTATCGACCACGATTTGATCGAAGGCGGCCATAGGAACGCGCAAATAAGCGAGGTAAGTCGTCAAGGCAAACGAGAGCGTTTCATCTTCTCCAATCAGAAAGCGTGAAGGTTGTCGACGAATCGCCACATCGACATCGCTCACCGTGTTCACAAAGCCGGTGTAAACGCCCGTTTCAGCCAAGAGCGATACCGGCCGCAACGCCCCATCATAAGCGAGTCGCCCGATCCCCGTCGCCCGCAGATCACCTGCGCCGGCCGCTGCTAAAACCGTGCGGGTTCCGGTATCACTTTGACGGGCCGCGAGGATCGCCTCCGCTAAGATCGAGTCGTCCTCTGTCGCTTCCACAAACAAGAGATCAAACGCGATCACCCGCGCCCCATCCCCAGACAAGATCCCGATCAAATCCGCGTAAATGGTGCGTGACCATTCCGCCGGAGAACGCCCATACGCACTCAAACTTTGATCATCCAACGCCACAATCACCACCTCATCTGACCGGATCAGGTTGGTGAAGTAGGCATCGTTCAAGCGTAGGCGAATGCCCGCGAACAGATTCAAAAAGAACAGCCCACACACCAACAGCGCGGTGATCCCACCGATGAGCGCGCCTTGTCGTAAGCGTTGACGACGACTGACTCGGATCGATTGTGGTGTGGTCATCGCTTACGCTTCGGGAGTCGCTTCAGGTGTGGCTTCCGCTTCAGCCGGATCGGGATCGGTCGCTTGCCCTTCAAGGTAATCATCCGTAAATTGACGCAAGCCCGGGCAACCTTCTTCGATCACCGCCGTGCTAGACAAGATCCACCCAAAACCCCCCTCAAACGTGATCCGATACCATGAACCGCTTTCCGTAACTCCAAAGAAGCGATTGATGTCCTCAGCACTGATCAAGCCGATCACTTCGGCCTCGCGATTCGGCCCTTGACGGATGTTGATGCTCACATCATCCAACGTCGTCACCGTCGCGGAGCAACCGTCCAAGGCTGAATCCAATTCATCAAAAGTGGCGGCCCGCACCACATCGCTCAACGTGCCGTTTACCCCACCGCGAATCCCAAATTGAGCGGGGACTTGGGCGGTGGTTTCTTCTTCACCAGTCGCTTCTACTTCGCCTTCTGTCACCAACATACCAGAGCGACCGCTATCTTCTACGCGGATCGTGAAGGCCGTGCCGCGTGCTGTGAGTGACATCGCCGGGGTGCTGACATCATAATTCGAGTTGGCATCTAAGGCCCGCCCGATCCGTTGGATCGTTTGGCCGGCGATCACCTCCACCGACAGGTTAAATGAACTTTCGCCCGTGCTTTCAAAGCGCACGATCCGATATTCCGTATCGGGTGTGAGTTCCGTATCGATCCCGTCAGAGAAAAACGTGATGCGGGCGCGTCCAGTCGCATCGGTGCGGATCAGATCCCCCACGCCGACGATCGCCTCCACCTGCACCGGAATCCAGTTAGCGGTGTTGACCCGTTGCACTTCCACACCCGCATCTAACACCTCTAATGTAGCCGCTAGATCGTTGCTTTGTGCCTGTGTCACCAAAAATGAGAACGTAAAGATTAGGACGATCATCAATGCCGGGAAGTACCGATGTTTCTGGGACATAACCCCCCCAAAATTTAGAAAATTCAAACTGAGTCTATGTTACGTCAAGTCGAAACTTGTGACAAGCTTTCACTTCAAGTTCAAATTGTTTCCACTTTAGGATCCCCTCATCTCAAGTATTACAAATTACAAACCATAACGATCACCACTTGAATTTACACAACTTTAATGTTATGTTTGTATCAGATGCTTAATTCAGAACAATGGGTAAAATTAAGGTTAATCGAAACTTTAGGATAACCCTTTTTTATGGAGTGATGTAACCGTTCATATCCATTTTAAATCGATATTGTAAGCATTAACCCAATTTTGGTGAGGAAGAGTATGCCACGCACGGCTCATTACCTTGAGCAAATCCAACAGTTAAATATTGACGGTATTCGCCGCAGTTTGGCCTACATGCCAGACTGCCCCTACAAACAATTAAGTCAGTGGTTGCTCCTTCATCGTCAAGATGACTGGCTACAATTGATCGGGATCAGCAGTTTAACCCGCCTAACCTTTCAATCACTCTATGGCATCGTACCGGAGGCGGCCTTAGATCGTTTGTTACCCTATGCCGTGCCGATGAATATCTCTCAGATGTATGAGGTGGTGTCGGATAACTTGGCATTAGGCTTAGGCGATGCGTCCCCTTTGGACAATCAGGCGAAGAGTCGGCGCAAAGTGTTGCGGGTGTTTAATGACGCGGTGATCTTGGGGATCTTACACGTCAACGGCACTTCACAATCCGCAACGCGTTTACTCACCTCCTTTGAGTCGTTGATGCGCCCGATCTCGCTATTTGAGCAAAGCCTAAGCGCGGATAAACATCGTCAACTGATCCGTGCGTTTTTAGACGAACATCCACATATCCCACCGGAAGCCTTAGAATATGCCGTTCACCCAAATTTGATCGTGAACTTGGAAACGTGTCTTGAGGTGATTCGTACCTTAGACGGTTATGCTACAAAGTCGATTGTTAATGAAGGCTTACTACGTCGTTACCACGCGGTAAATTGTCTGTTGGAAGCCGATGATCTCTCACAAACCACCCTGTTAGAAGTGAGTACTGACGCGATCATGGTGATCCCCACCTTGGCTTATTATATCGCGGTGATCGCAGAGTCGGTCTATCCGATGAAACGCTATCATGCGACGCTGATGAGTGGCAGCCTGATGCCCATTTTAGAAACGGCGGCGTTATTGGTGCGCTTGCTGAATGACATGGGAACGACGCTGCTTCAACAATCGGTCGGAGAAAATTGTCGCTTGATTGAGCAGTTACGCGCTTATCAACAACGTCATCAATTTGACTCTTTTAACGAATTGCTGTTGAGTGCGGCCACCTTACATAGCGGAGTCTTAAATCGTTTACAAAAAGATTGCCGTTTTGGGGAATTTAACGTCGGATTGCATCAAGCTCGACGCATGACCACCGTAGAAGATGCGCTTAGCACCTTTGAGCAACAAGTGTTCACCTTAGCGACTTTGTATCAGACAGAGCGCGAACGTTTAGAACGTGATCTCCGTTCACTCACTTTCCAACTGCAAGATCCGACGATCGCCCGATTGATCGCCCGGTTCGTTAAGTTCCATGAACAAACCTATAGCCATACCTTTACCGATCCTTTAGGCGAATACGCCGTTTAGTGAATGGGAGTTACCCGAATGACTCTGCCCGGACGTTCTCCAGCGACCGTGATCTCCGATCTCCGGTGGTTTCGGCGCGATCCGCTCAATTTTGTACGCTTTTTACAATCGGAATATGGCGAATTTGCGCGCTTTTACATCGGGCCTTTTCAGGCGTGTTTGGTGACACAGCCCGAAGCGGTCGGTACGATCTTACAAAATGCCGATGTCTATGGCATGGATTGGCTGTTACAAGGAGTGTTGCGTCCTTTTGTGGGCAATGGGATCATCACCACCAACGGAGCGGAGCATCGCCATGCCCGTAAGTTGATCGCCCCCGCCTTTCATCATTCCCGTTTGCATCAATACACTGATTTTATCGTGCAGTACGCGCAAGAAACGATCGATGAATGGCAAGAGGGTCAAGTTTTGCATCTGCAACAAGTGATCCCTAACCTTACCTTTCGTGTGGTGGTTAAGGCGCTGTTTAACGCGCATCGTGAGGATGTCGGCAATCCATTTGACGCGCTCACTCGCACGATACAGATTTTCGGTGAGACTTGGCGACAACCCGTCCCGTTACCCCCCTGGATTCCAACCAAAATTAACCGCGATACCAAACGGATCATCCACCAATTAGATGAAGTGATCATGGCGATCATCCGTAAACATCAGGACGGGCAGGATCACGGTGATCTGATCTCCACGCTGTTGAATGCGGTCGATCAAGACGGGAAACCGCTCTCACATCGTCAGATCCGCGATGAAGTGATGACGATGTTTGTCGCCGGACAAGATTCGACTGGCTTCACCTTAAGTTGGGCGCTGTATCATTTAAGCCAAGATCCGGCCGTTCAGGAACAGGTCGAGGCTGAAGTCGCTGAAGTATTAGGTGGGCGCGCCCCTACATTTGCCGATCTACCACGCCTCACCTATACGCAAATGGTGATCAAAGAGGTGTTACGCTTGTATCCGATCGCATGGATGACCAGCCGTGCGCCGAATCAGGATGTTGAATTAGGCGGATATACGTTTAAGAAAAACACCTTGTTTTATGTCAGCCCGTTTTTAAACCAACATCGCCCAGACTTCTTCCCAGATCCAGAGAGTTTCCGGCCGGAGCGCTTTGCCGATGAAGCGGAGAAAAAGTGGCCCAAGTACCGTTACTTCCCCTTTGGGGGTGGGCCACGTATCTGCGCCGGGCAAGCGTTGGCGATGTTACAAGCGACCTTGATCTTAGCGATGATCGTGCAGCAATTGGACTTGACGCGAGTTGAATCGACTCCTGTGCGGCCACATGCAGTCGCTGCCTTAGGATTCGATCGTCCGATCTTAATGCGCGTTCATCACCGCGAACGCGCATTAGCTTACTAGCGTGCGTGTTGCTTAGCGCTCACAAATGCCTCATCTCCCCAGAGGATCTCAAAGGTAGTCGGTTGTTCTGGGGAGGTTTTAGGAAGGGCGATGATAAAAAACACATCGTCCGCTTTTTTGAGGCGATTGGTGATACCCCAGATATATCCGTAGATCGAATCATCGGGGATCGGGGTGTTATTGGTAAGATGGAGATGTCCTTCTTCGATTTTGGTGACGGGATAGCCAAATTCGGGAGGGACATTTTTTACATTGACATGACGTGAAACGTAATCCATCATCGCCAAGCCCTTTTCTAACGTATCAATTTCGGGTGGAAAGGGGGCGCTGGTTTCAACGCCGCGAATCCCAATGGCGATCAAATCTAAGGTGACTCCGCTCTGACGGTCGACAATATCGCGAAACACATCTAAGAAGATTTGCATCGGATACCAGTGATCCGCTTTAATTTCGGTAAGGCCGTGTTTGGCCAAGATCGGACGCAATTCTTCGGTGCGAATATTCGACAATAGCGCTTGCATCGGCGCACCTAATTGTAAGGCATCCGGTGACGGTGAAACAAACATTTGAGCGACATAAGGCGGCATAAATATTCCCCTTCAAGAACTGATTAAGACTTTACATATCTTGAATTGTAACCGATGCACTCACATTTCCATAATTTCATCTGCGGCACGCCATCCGCTTTCGATCGCACCGTGTACTGTGGCCGCACGTTCCATGTGTGTGGCTTCTCCCGCAAAATAAAGCGATCCCACCGACTCGGCCAACACCTCACGATATTCAGAACCGTCCACCGGTACATAAGAATAGCCCATTTTCGAGAATCGATCCCCACCCCAATTGATAAAGCGGCCTTCTACTAACTTATCGCGTAAGTTCTGCACTTGGAAGATCGCCTCTAGATCACGCAAGGCAGCGGTGATCACCTCTGCTTCACTCATCGCCTCAAAGCGTTTCGCAGCATCCCCACCGACCAACGCGGTCAAGATCGACGCTTCGTCTTCACGCCCATAGCCCGGTCTCCACCAGATTTGTGTGTCTTGGATCGTGGCGATCACCGCAAAATTGATCTCCCAAAACGGTTCACTAAATTTAAGGATGATCTTATCGACATGGCCTGCGCCAAGCGCATCGATCGCCTCTTGTTTGTCATCGGGTAGCGGCGGGTCAAATTCGACATCACCGGCCTGCAACACTCCTAAGGGCAAGGTGACGATCACGTAATCGGCTTCGATCTGATCGTCATCTTCGGTATAGACGATCGCGCCTTCATCATCCCATTCGACATAATTCACGATCTTATTGAGGCGAATCTCTAAGTTTTCGGACATGGCTTCTAACAACGGGGTATAACCGTCCGCGAGTTGGCCGTCATATTCGCTATCATCGCCTTCGTAGCTCTGTTCAATGAAGCCTAATACGCCGAGGTCTTTGAGATCCGCGCCATAATCCGAGGCCATATCGTTGTTTAACAGCTTACGCACATCGGGGTCGAGATCGATCTCATGTTCATCTAACAATTCTGCGAGGCTCAGATCGCTGTCTTCTTCTTCATACCACGACTCAGCTAAGCGATCCAATTCATCGTCATCGATCAAGTTGATCCCGTCGATATTGGCCCATTGATCCGGGCTAAGTACGCCTTGTGAGGTGAATAGGTATAATTCGGCCTCATCCCCGATTTCACGGCTGGCAAGCCCGTATTCATCTGCCAGATCCCAAGTGATCACGTTATCGCCATGGACAAATTCCGCACCCAATTCCACTGGATGCGATGCAAGCGTGCGATCGGTTAAGACGCGCCCGCCGATGCGATCCCGTGCTTCTAACAAGATCACTTTGTAACCTTCCGCTTGAAGATAGGCCCCGGCGGCGATTCCGGCCGCCCCCGCGCCGATGATCACCACCGTTTCGCGATCCGAATCATCATCATTTTGATCTTGCGCGTGCAATAGGCGGGCATGAAAGGCCAAGGCGGCCATCGTGCCACCTAATAACAACGCTTGTAAAAAAGCACGTCTGGTGAAGGCATGTTGAGCGGTTGTGGACATGCGTATATCGATCCTTTAGGGTTGATTAGATTCAATGGTAAGGCCAGCAGTTCCGGCCAAGTCAGAGAGCGAAAATTTTTGGGTTTCATCAAATTCATCGCGGTTGATCAATTCGCCACACACTAAGCAATAGGGATCGCGTGGCACATCCACCCACAAAGAAGAATGCGGCGGACTCTGTTCACCGTCTACGATCTCCATGGCCGCGTTCGCAATGATGATCGTGTTGGCAGGGTACGGGGGGCGTACCCCTTTAAGCAGTTCGGTCAGGGCAAAATCACTTTGAATCGCGGCCACTTTGGCCACATGCAGATAAAGGCCCGGTTCTGCGTCCAACGTGCCTTGCTGATTGATCATACCGTAATCCAAGTTTTGCGAAGCGGTCGGTTGAAAGAGGCCTTCACGCAATTCCGCCGCCCAACAGGCATAACACGGGCCATTCCCCGGATCGATCCGCACCACGTCACCGCCTTCCCCGCGTTCATACACGCCCGCGTAAATGGCGGTGAGATCGCGCTCTACGCACGCCTCATTCAGGATATACTTGGTGTTCTCGTTATCGACCCCGACGATCAACAGATCAACCCCGTCTAACAGGTGAAGGTGACTTTCGATCTTGTCCTCGATCACTTGGATCTGGGCGTTGGGGTTGCGATGTTTGATCAGATCAGCAACGGCCGCCGCTTTATTCCAACCCAAGTAACGCCGATCGGCCACATGCCGGACAAAGTTGGACTCTTCTAACGTATCATTGTCCACCAAGATAAAATTCCCGACTCCGCTCATGGCCAAAGTGAGCGCCACAAACCCGCCGCCTGATCCTAATCCGGCGATCACGACTCGCGAACGCCCCAACCGTGCCAAATTTTCGCTACCAAATAATCGTTCTACCCGATCCCAACTCATTTTAGCCCTCTATTCATCGGTTTCATCTTCAGGTTCATCGCGGATCACGATTTCGTCAGCGGTGGGGATTTTAGGCCGCGGAATGCCAAGGTGATCTTCTAACGCATGAAGGTATTCGATTAAGTATTTTTCGCTATCCCAAGTCCAATCCGGCGGATCTTGGACTTTTTCGGCTTTTTTCCAATGGCGCTCAAAGATCGCATGAAGATCATCATCAGGATGCCCCGGAACATAAGAGGCAAGATAAGCTCGCGGCGCAGATTTAGGATAATCGACCTCAGTCGCAACCAATAACATTTTAGAAGATCCCTCACGCCCAAACATAAAGGCGATCTCTAGTGGGCTATCCCCGTCCAGATCATATTGGATCGGGCCAAACCGGATCACTTGGTCATAATCCAATTGGTTGATCTCTAAGGTGGTGCGCGTTTCATCGATCAAATGCCAAGGATACGGTGCAAATTTTGGCAATTGATCATCGGGATAGATCACCGGGGTGATCGGCAAAAAGACCGGGACATCCCGTTGAATATACCACCAATCGATCCGGATGCTGGTGCCGTCTTTTTGGGGGATCGTGAGGTAATTGGCATTGGTGGCGCTGTTGCTTATGGTGGACTCGTGGCCGATCGTGAGAATCGGCACCAGCAGAAAATCGCGTGGCGAGTCGGGATCATCCATAAAATCTAAAGCCGATCCGAGATCCCCGCCGCTAGGGGCGATCATGTAACCGGGTTGTTTATGCCAATCCCCAACATGATCCAGCGGTGTGTCCCATTTTCCGGTTTGTGGGGACTTGCGATAATGGGCGCGTTGCACTTCCCAGTTATCCGCTAACCACAGCAAGATGTCCCCTTGCACCTCATCCCCTTGCACAAACATATACATTTCGCGTTCGGCGCTTTCATCTGGGGCGATCGTGTCTAGTACGTAAATGGTGGGAATCCCACCGGTAAATTTACCCTGTTCCACCAAGCCGATCATCGCCTCTCCGGTTTCATCGGCGATAAAGTGCTTGGATGCGGCCACCATTTTGTTGATCACACGCTGCGCGATCACCAGATTCGGCACTACAATACCCTGAATGTTGGTCAAGAATTTCCTCCACATAAACTAACGACGGCGCGGGGGCAAAGGGGTATTCGGGTTCGCGCGTTCTTCTAGACCCGGCCAATCTCCGGTTGCGCGCCAAGTGTAATAAGCATAGAGCCATTGAATCGCCCAAGCGGTGACAGTAACGGCCGTAGACCGACTCGGATTCCAACCGTAATGCTCACCGTCTTTGGGGTTAAATAAACACAATTGACCGTCTTCGTATTGATGTTTTTCGCTATAGATGCGCGGACGTAAGATATAAGCCTCGGCCGGGCGATTGGGATATTCGCTAGGGTAGACGATCTTTAAATTGTGTTCACGCACCCGTAAACGCGCTAAGTTGACCTCTACTTCACCTTCCCAATACAATAGACCATGCGAGGGGACAACTAATTTAAAGGTATTACCAAAGGTTGCGCGCATCGCCTCAACTTCTAAACGCATCCGCGGTGACACATTGCTACGTGTTCCCCACCATTCCGCCATAAGTGACTTTCCTTTTACTGGGTGATCCTTGCATTTTATCTATTTTAAGCGAAACCGTGCCGGCCTCCAACTGTGATTACGCGAATCCGCTCATCAAAGTTGTAACGCGGCCTCATCCACTCCCTACCCACTGATTCAGATCCGTTCACAGCGCTTTCACCCGATTTTTCAATTGCTTAATTACTATGTTTATAAAATAAACCGTGACTGGACACCATTTTTAGGAGGTTGTTGGTTTGAGGTAGAAAGCACGGTGTGGTATGGTGAAGTGGCTGTTAAAGAGCTTGAGTTTCACGTTTGTCTTCAGTTTAGCGTTGATCGTCTGTATGATCGGGTTGGGGCGCACGCATCACACCGATCGCTTGGCTTATTCAGCCGTGAGCGCGGGAAACGCCGATCTACACTTCTACGATGTGGATTACCGCTTAGTCGCTAAATTTGATCACGGGATCACAGACAAATATGCGCCCACTTGGTCACCCGACGGGACGCAATTGGCCTATATTTCTAATCAGACGGGTTTACATCAGATTTATGTGTTGGATCTGACCACCCGTATCGAACGTAAATTATTGGGGGATCATGACCTCAAAGCACAGGCCGCGCCCGCTTGGTCACCAGACGGCCGCACGATTGCCTTTATCGCGGGTTATCAGTACAACCGCGATATTTACCTCTTAGATCTGATCACACAAGCACTTACGCATCTGCAAACCGATTATTTTGAGTTGGACGTGGAATGGTCACCGGATAGCCAACAGATCGCATTTTCGGCGTATGATGAGGGTGGCAATTATGACCTGTTTATCCGCAATCTGTTCAGTAACACGGTGACGCGCCTCACCAATACCACCGATGCCCGTGAATATTCGCCTGCTTGGTCACCGGACGGCGCATGGATCGCCTTTGTGCGCGAGGCGGAACAAAATCGAGATCTATATGTCTGGGAGATCGCAACTGCAACCGCTTATCCGTTGGTGGTGACACCTGAAAGCCATGAGTATCTGCCTGCTTGGTCTCCGAAGGGTGAGGAGATCGCCTATATTTCGGAAGTAAACAAGCGGAGCGATCTGTATTTGGCTTATCTGGATCACCCCACGCAAGTCAGAGAGATCGTGAAATTAAGCTATGGAGACGCGATCGAACGGTCGCCCGTGTGGAAATAGCGATCAAAAACGCCGCGGATCATCTTGATCCGCGGCGTTGGGTTATTGGGCCTTAACGATTAAGGCATCGGGATCAGCGGGGCAGCGGGTGAGCGCACCAAGCTGATGTCGTCGAAGTAGGCACGGCCCGTCGTATTCCGACTCCAGAACAGCACGCGGATTTGTACCACATCCGAACGGTTCAAGCTGGCAGCATTGTAGCGGATTTGGACACGTTGAGCCGATCCATCGGCGTAGTTGACGATGACGCGGATACGGAAGTTCGGCGCACCGGTTGAACGAGCGAACCCGTTGAAGGTCAAGACATCACCTGTATTGAAGGCGGTGAATTGCGTGAGATCGACACGTTGTTGCAGGATGCTGTCTTCCACGGCACCACCACCGACAAACATGAACGAACAGATCCCCGTGCGGGCCAAGCTTGCGTCACAGACACGACGTTCACCAGAGCCGTTACGGATGCCCCAGAAGTCGGCTACGCCATCAGCAGGGTTGGTATCGTCCTCGAAGCTACGGTTACGGAGCAGTTCTACCGCGCTTGGATCGGGGGTATTGGTCGCAGTCGGTGGGACTGGCGTATTCGTGGCCGTCGGTGGGACGGGGGTATTCGTCGCCGTTGGGCCAACCGGAGTTTCAGTCGCAGTCGGTGGGACTGGCGTTTCAGTCGCAGTCGGTGGGACTGGCGTTTCAGTCGCAGTCGGCGCGTCCGGTGTATTGGTTGCGGTCGGCGGGACGGGTGTTTCAGTCGCAGTCGGCGGGACTGGCGTTTCAGTGGCCGTCGGTGGGACGGGTGTTTCAGTCGCGGTCGGCGGGATCGGGGTGATCGTCGGGCCGGTAGACGTGAAGTCAAAATTAATCGTGTAGCTCACATCGGCAGCAGTGGTGGGAGTGCCAGACCAGCGCACGAGGTGGATGTAGTAGGTGACACCGCCTGTTACCGCAATATCCACTAGGAGCGATGAAGCACCATTACCCGATTCATCATCGCAAGCCACTTGTGTCAAACTGCCATGCGTGCCGGTGAACACCGCGATGACGGTATCTAAGGGTGAGACTCCAGCCACGCTACCGTTGCTGTTGACATCCATCAACCCGTTTGAATTGGGGGTGAAGCGATACCAAACACCATTTGTTCCGGTGCGTGGGAAAGCGGTAGTACAATCGCCCATGATGCTGATCGAAGGATCACCTGCTTCAATACTCGCATAACGGACATTGGGTTCAACATGGGTGTAGGGCATGGTTGCCGCGTTATCGGCGTTGACCCATTGATTATGATGCGGCGCGAGATCGCAACCCAACGGTTCAATGGTGACGATGTTGGAGTAAAGGCCAAAGGTCATCGTACCGCTGTTATAGGCGCGCACACGATATTGATAAATCTCGCAAGTCAACCCAGTATTGCTATAGGTCAAGGTTGGCGCTGTTACTACTGCAAGTTGAGTGAAGCTTCCCGTCAAAAGCGGTTTACGTTCTACGCGGTATTCGGTCGCACTGGGGGCAGCCGTCCACGAGAGATCGATTTGGCTGTTGGAGGGTGAGGTTCCGCTCAAAGTCGGGGGCAATTCAGCCAAGGCAAAGTTCACCACCAACGTCCCGTTATTGGTCATAGGGCTATTGGCCCAACGCCCCACAACGATGTAGTAGGTGACATTGGGTTGTGCATTGAAACCGCTGACCCGCGAGAGGAAGTTGGTGCCACTAATATCATCGTTACAGGCGACTTGCGTTAATGAACTGGGAGTCCCCGTGAAGATCCCGATGATCGTGTCATTCTCAAGGGTGCTAGGGGCAAGAGTCGATCCGACAGTATCGACCGTTAAAGCGACACCGGTGGATGAATTAAAGGTATACCAAAGGTTGTTTGATCCGACTCGCGCTCCACCAAAAGCACAGCTTAAGGTAGGATCACCCGCCGAAGTGGAAGCGTAACGGATGTTGGGTTCAGTGTCGGTAAAGGCGGCGGTGACCACATGCGCGTTTTGGATCAAGTCATTGTCTGGAGCGCAGGGGCTGACTTCAACCACATTCGAGTACGCCGAATTATCGCCACCACGAACTGCACGCACCCGGTAGTCATAGAACGCACAAACCACGGTATCGGTGAAGGTGACGGTATTGGCAGGTAAAGCGCTCAACAACGTCCAAGGCCCGTCGTCAACCGAACGTTCCAATTCATAACCGGTTTCGTCGGTCGCATTGTCTTGCCAATTCAATTGAATTGAGGTTTGGCTTAAAACCGTGGCCGTGAGATTGGTTGCAGCCAACGGACAGGCGCGAGCGGTATCGGTATCCACATTCGAGAAGTTCGAGAAGGTGGGGCCGCTGGTGTTGGTCGCACGGACGCGATACGAGACCGGGCCGCAGGGTGCGGTCATATCACTGTAACTGGTCGAGTCAGCGGGTAATGTGGCGATATTCGACCAATTGAGACCATCGATTGAGCGTTGTAAGTTGTAATTGGTTTCCCCCGCGATGTCATCCCACGTCACATTGATTTGCGTGGACGAAGCGGTGGTCGCATTCAAATTGGTCGGAGTCGGCAAGGTGATCGCCAACGATGCAAAGGCCGAGAACGCATCAATACGCGGGTAAACCACGCTGTTACGATAATCCGTCACCGGATCGCCCGTGTTTTCGATCAAGTCTTCCAATTGAGTCGGGGTCAAGCTGGGATTGTATTGTAATAACAGCGCCGCAATACCGGCCGCGGTAGGAGTCGCCATTGACGTACCGCAGATCGTATCGGTAGCCGTGGTGCTGCCCACCCATTCGGCGGTGATCGTACAACCGGGGGCCAAAATATCGACCAATTCACCCACGCCTTGTGTAGCAGTGGCGTTAGAGAAGCAGGTCACTTTGTCCGGTTGGCCGTTTTCGGTACAGTTGCTGAATGTGGCGGTAAAGACCGCATCGCTGACCGAACCAACACCGATCGCGCCCGTGACGCATCCCGGTGCGCTGACATCAACGATCGACGCATCGTTCCCAGTGGCGACAAAGATCGAGATCCCCAAAGCGTTGATGTTCGAGAACGCGGTGACATAAGCGGCGTTATCCGCATCACAGGCCGCTTGCGTGGCATAGTTACCGCCGCCCAAACTCATGTTGACGACGTTGGTTTGCCAAGTCGCATCGTTAGAAACGATCGCGTTCAGCGCGTTGAGGATGTTGGTGTCGCTTGTACTACCAGTGGTGAACACCTTCAGCGCGATAATTTCGGCATCTGGCGCAACACCATCGCCACCCGTGATGATCCCGCTCACATGCGTCCCGTGACCGCCTTGGTCTTCAGCACTGGTCGGGCCACCGGGGCAGTCGTTTTCGGTACGGAAACAGGCTTGCGCGAAGAGGTCATCTGCTAAGTTGACATGGGTGGTATTGATACCAGAGTCGATCACCGCTACACGAGTCCCAGCCCCGGTATAACCGGAGGATTGTACATCGGGGGCGCGGGTCAACGCATCCGATTCAGCATCCAGCATATAGCGTGTTTGATCAAGGTTGATCGCCCGCACATTGGGATGTTTGATCAGTTGTTCAAGGGTTTCGTTTTGCGTAGTGAGTGATAAAGCGGCAATATGGCTATAACGTGCATTCAAGGTGTAGCCTTGTGGATCTAGCGCACTTAACACGCTGTTTTGAGCATTGGCTACCGAGACCGAAAGTTGATTAATGTCACCGGGCATCACCGCGGTATTTAAATTCAAGGTGATGATCACGCGGGCCGAGCCGGCTTTCATCGCTTGATAGACGCTTTCGCTCACATACGCGGGCATCGTCTTAAAGGTTTGTGCGTCGGCCGTTTGCACAGATGGACGCATAAAACCAATTGCCAAAAATGCCAGCATTACGACTGGCAAGAAACGTACAAATTTCATCGCTGTATTTCCCCCACAGAACTAAAAAATATTAAACGAACATGAGTAGCGGTGTTGCCCTCTAAGCCGAATAACCTCCTTTGTGGATGAACTGATGATGAGCAGGTGTTAAAGTTGGGCTTAGCACCAATTATAATTTACCTGAGAACATTTTAAAAAGCAAATGAGAAACGAACTCTTTTGGATATTATCCATAATATTATTTATATCATTAGGGTTTGTAGACTTATTTCTTATTTCAACAATCTTCATTTCTTCGCAAGGCTATAGACAAGGAAGACACTTTTTTGTGACTGAGCGTGCAGGCGGCAATAATTTCCTCCCAACCCATCCATTAAGATTCTTTACGAGGCTATCCGAAATTTGATGCGTTTGCCCTATTTCTGAGATTGCTTAAGTTCGCGCATTCAACCGTTTCGCTCTATAGTCATCATGATGCTGATTTCAGAGAGAAGGGTTAGACCATGCGTCGTATCGGGTTGCTCACATTAATCGGAATCGCCGTACTCGTGTTAATCGGGGGGATCGTCAATTCGTCGCTCACCGTGTCCTCTACCCATGCCCAAGATCCCGCTACACCAGAAGTGGCCGCACCCACTTTCGGCCCATTGTTCAATTTGGCCCGCTACCTGCCCCGCGGAACACAGGTCTACTTTTCGATCCGTTCCGATCAAGTTACGGTAGATACACTCAATGGCTTGTTCACCCAAGTCCAACGCTCACTTCCGATCGCGATCCTGAATCAACTCGGCACGAATGAGGTGATCCCGTTACAAACCGTGTTCGATCGCTTCGGCAAACTTAGGACGCGATTATCAAAACGAGGTGCGCCCATGGTTAGGCGATACGATCGGTTTTTCGATCCTGAACTTTGATGCGAGTTTAAATCATCTCTATAACACCCCGGAAAACCTGCCGATCTTGTTGATGGCCGAGATCACCGATCGCGAAACGGCCGCGGCCTTTGCCGCCGAATTATTAGCGGATGCCGTCCCGTTTTACACTTGGGATCGCATCGATACCGAAACTTACACTTGGTTCACCGCGTCGAGAGAAGCCTCTGCTCCGGCGCTGTTGATCACTGATCGGGTGATGATCTTCGGTTCATCTGCGTCGATCCTTCCGTTCAATGGGCCGATCGAACACAATTTAACCACCGATCCGTATTTTAACACCGCGATCGGGCGCTTAAATTCGGGGGAATACGGCGCACTCGCTTATGTGGATGCCCCGACGATCTTGTCGTATCTGTTGGGCAATAATCGCCGCATGGCCAGCACCGATCGCCTGTTGCTGATGGCCTTACTCAAGAGTGTGGGGCCGATCGCTTTTGGCGGCGCGGTGATCGAGTCGTCGCTGGTATTTGATACAGTGATCACCGTCGGCAATTTAAGCCCGCTAGAGTCGTTAGGATTATCTACGGGCGGCACGGTGCAGTTAGATCCGAATTTCATGCGATTCGTGCCGCGTGATGCTGCCTTTATCGTGCATGGCACCCAATTGCCCGGCATGGTGAACTTAGCCGAAGAAAACTTGGGCGGGATCTTTAACCTGATGCTTTTGCAAGATAATGAAGCACCGATCGGGCGGGATCTGGCGGCCCTGTCACGGCAACTATCCGGCCATCTGGCGAATATTTTTGCGACGAATATTACCGGATTAGCCTTGCCCACCGAGTTAGACAATTGGCTAAGTCGCGATTTTGCGGTGTATGTGCGTGGTAATAGCGTGTATGTGCCGGAGATCGTGCCGAATCCGATCGAAGGGGCGATGATCTTTCAGACGCGGGATGGTGCGCTTTCACAAGTGGCGATCGCCCGCTTAATCCGCGATCTTCCGTTGACCTTACGTTCAGTCGGATTACAGGGGGTGCGCTTTTCCGAAGAGACGCATTTCGGCGCGCCCGTCTTGGTGATCGCTTATGATGAGCCAAGTTTTTATAGTGATGACACTTGGCAACCGGATTGGGTGTTTGCCGTCAGCGCTAATCAACAGGTGTTGACTTTTGGCACTTACAGCGCGGTGATCGATACATTGGCCGTTTCGCAAACCCCCGAAGGCAGCGCGATTCATCGCACTTTGCCTGTGTTAGATCAGCGCAGTTTAGCGCTCTATTGGAACTCCACCGGAGTCGCGCCGTTGTTCAGCACCTTGTTATTGCCACGAGTCAACAATGATGTGCAGTTTCGTCCACTGGTCGAACGCAGTTTGTTAGCAATCGGGGACGGCACGATTAGCCTCGCATTTAATCCGCAAGGTGATACCTTGATCCGGTTCGCGTTAACGATCCCAACGGAGTTAGAGGTGAATAACGGGACGTATTTGATTGCGACGGAGGCCGCGCAAATCGCACCCACCTTAACCCAAGCGGTGCAACAAGCGCAACTCACCTTAACGGCACAAATGTCCGGATACGATGCGATCGCCACGCAAGTTCAATTGGATTTTGCGTTGACGGCGAGTGCGCCCGCGGTATTTAGCACACCAACCCCATTTCCAACCCTAACTCCGCCTCGATAAAAACGCTGTGTCCGCGGGGGTGAGTTGATCGCCCCCGCGACTCAGTGGACTTTCCGAATTGTAAATCGCTCATTATAATTTAGCGTGTATCCATCAAAATTAAGCGATAAAACCATGAAACTATTTACCTTCCACCTTGCAAAAATAAGGATAGATACGGCGGTCAAGGCACTCTTGCGCCCACCAAATCAAGACCAAGTCCGCGGCCTCATCCACGCCGAATGTATGTCGAAAATGACGCTTGGGGCTCCGATTCTGTCGCCAGCACGGATGCAACTCCGCCATTTGGTCATGTTTGCAGCGTGGGAGAGTCATACTGCAATTGACGATTTTCTTGACGGTACCTCCCTTGGTCAAGCGCTTTCCACGGGCTGGCATGTGCGATTAGCGTTCCTGCGACGTTGGGGACACATTACGGAATTCGCTGGACTTCCTGAAAGGGTCGGTGAACAGGATTCCGAAGCTCCGGTGGTTGCAGTGACCTTGGCACGGATGAAACTGACCCAAGTCCCGCGCTTCATTCATTGGGGCAAGCCAGTTGAAGAATTTGTGCGTGATCACCCAGGTACAACCTTTGCAACAGCTGCCATGAGGCCACCCCGCACGGTGTCAACCTTTTCAGTGTGGACTTCCCAACGAGAAATGATTCAGATGGTGCGTGGACATAGCTCCGTGCCTCAACCAAAGCGCCATGCTGCCGCAATGGTCGAACGCGAACGTAAAGATTTTCATTTCGAGTTCACAACGCTTCGCTTCAGGTCAATTGCCGAGTATGGAGAATGGGAAGGGCGTACCCAGATTGTGCCGACTCATGGCTGAATATGACACCATAACTGAAACTTTTGTAAAGATAAACAGAAAATAGCGTGGAGAACAAAAACAGACGAACCCAAGTTCATCCGTTCGACTCAAGTCTTAAACAGTGAGCTTTCTAGGACACAAATCGAACATCATTCACAGTTAAATCCACGTAACCCCGTACAATTTACACAGAGCATTGTGTTTCCTCAAAATGAAAAGTTAAAGCGACTCGTTCCGCATTGAGAATGACTTTGCGGTGCAGATGAGGGAGACGAGTCCACCCTCATCACACCTTGAAGTACCGTTGCGGAGGAAGCCTCCGGTACTCCCGTCTAAAACTATAACATGGGATAGCAATCGGGGGGTTCGCGAACGGTCTTAGCTTATCTTTAGTCGTTTGCGGAGGAACAATATGACTCGTGTTTTTGTATTCACAAATTACAAAGGGGGCGTGGGAAAATCTACGTCCGCCACCAATACCGCGGTCGGGATCGCGGCCGTGTTACGTCATGCGGGTGCCAGTAATTCTCGTGTGTTACTGGTCGATACGGATAGCCAAAGTCACGCCACGCTGGTCACCACGGGACGGAAAGATTACGGCGTGGACAACAGCTTGTACGCGGTGTTGATGGCAGATCGCCAAAATGCGGCACAAGTGCTGGCGAATTGTATTGTCCCTAGTACCTGGGATGCAGATCTGCATGTCCTCCCTGCTTCAGCTCTACTAGAAGGCGCAGAGCGCGAGTTGATGGGGGTAGCAGGTGCGCCGTACCGCTTAGCAGACCCCTTGAGTCGGATCGCCTCACATTATGCTGCTGTCATCATCGATACCCGTCCTTCGTTCTCGTTGCTGACGGAGATCGGGCTGATTGCAGCAACTGACGCGATTGTCCCCGTTGAACCCCGCTATCTGGAAACGGTCGGGTTGATGAGTGTCATCGGCAAGATCAACGAGATCCGCGAAGGGTGGCGACATCCCAACTTGCGGATCAGCGG
>JALOOG010000117.1 GCA_025454525.1 Anaerolineae bacterium
GCGGTCGAATTGTTGCGGAATTTGAGCTTTGAAGATGACACCAACCCCGCTGACGGCGTAGCCGATTTCTGGGGCATCCGTAACGGCTCTGGTGAACGTCGTGTCTGTGACGCAGCCTTGGCCCGTACCGGAGTCTGTTCCTTCATGTTCATCGGCGGCGGTGCCACAGAAGACAGCATCCTGCAACAACGGGTTGACCTCACGCAATTCACCGCTTTCAATTCCGGCGATGTCTTGACTCTACGTGGGTATGCACGCTCCACAGGTGGCCCGAACTTCCGTCTACGGATCATCGTCAACTATGCCGATGGATCCTTCCAACGGGTGCAAGCGCGCTTCAACACCGTCACAGGCAGCACTTACGCACAATTGCTTGACCCGGTGACCAATCAACCCTTAACGGTGACATTGAACCGGAGTGATGTGATCCAGATCCGCGTGATCTTCTGGAGTCGTAACACCACCGGCCGCACCTACTTCGATGACATCAGCTTACAACGCACCCCCGGTAGCCCCTTGATCCCGCTGCCATAAGTTTTTCCCCATGGCCGAAGGCATCGCCCTTCGGCCATGGCCGTTTAAATCACGACCTAACAATAGACAAATCAGGCCGCTTAGGTTACGATGATGATAACATTGTTATCTTTTGCTTTATGGTCAAATGGGTTCAATCATGTCATTAGCCCAATCGTTGACTCTGGCCAGCCAACTTCATCAGATGAGCCTCCACTTGCTAGATCAATTGGAGTGGTCAACCCGTGCGCGGGCCGATCTGCAAGCGGTTCAACGCAACGCCCAACGCTTAGAGCGCAGTTTGAGCCGCGCTATCCAAGAGCAGATCATCCCAGAGTATGATCAATGGGTGCATGAATTGCGGAATCCGTTAAATGTGGTGATCGGTTACACCGAGATCTGGTTAGAAGCGGAACAGGGGCTAAGCGACGATCAACAGCGTGAATTGCGCGCCTTACATCATGACGCAATGCAATTAGCTGAATTGATCGCCACTCATTTAGACAGTTAAGGGGTGGGTTTGGGGTCTTCGATCTTGCCGTTATGCCGCGTCATCGCCAGATCGATCCCACTTTTGAGCCAAGTTTCGACCGCATTCGCCGCATGATCGATCACCAGACGCATGGTGATCGCGTCATCCCCTTCAAACGGATGCAATACATACGCCGCCGCTTCCATGCGCCCCGGTGGACGACCGATCCCGATCCGAACCCGATTAAATTCTTGTGTTCCCAAGTGTTGAATGATGCTCCGTAAACCATTTTGACCACCGTGACTCCCGCCTTTGCGTAAGCGAATCGTCCCGATCGGCAAGTCGAGATCATCGGAGATCACGATCACTTGATCCAGTTCGATCTTATAAAAGTCTAGCAAGGGTCGCACCGACTCGCCGCTCAAATTCATGTAGGTTTGTGGTTTTGCCAATAACACCCGCCGATCGCCGATCAAGCCGTCCGCGCTAATCGCTTTGCGTTCGGGTTTGCCAAAGGCGAGTCCATGACGGCGAGCCAATTCATCCACCGTCCAAAAGCCAACGTTATGTTTCGTTTGTTCGTACTGTTTGCCGGGGTTGCCAAGTCCGACAATAAGATACCGTGTCATCTAGCCCGTTTTCCTTGCTAGCCCGTTTTCCTTGATCCATTTGCCCTTTTATTAAACCACAGATCCAGGGGGTTGGGAGTCGCGGGTTTGTCGTAATTGTTCGTTGTGTTCACCATACACCTTCATGCCCGCCAACCATTGATCGCGAAAATAAGGCAACACCAACGCTAGATCAAAACGTGTGCCGCGCTCATAATACGCTTTTGGCACACCGTACCAATGCGTTAAGCCCAACTCTACGCCGGCCGTTTGAATAAACGCCACCAGTTCAGCCTCATCACGCGTTTGTACCGCGAAAGTCTGTACCATATATCCGTCTTGTGAACTGTAGATCGGGTTGATCACCACCAATTCGATCCCGATCTGATCGGCTAACGTGCGTAACCGATCGTAATCGGCATTCGGACGAATCACCCACCCACACGCAAAATACAAATAATCGGACATTTTACTTTCATCCCTATGAGAAAACATAATCAAGCGGGTCATATCGCCTTTCGATTTTTGTACAAGCTTTTGTCAAATCATGCGCTTGATCGGCAATCTACCGGAGTTATCACCGCGCTAGGTTAGAGCGTTCGGTAGATGCCTAACCATTGCCGGATCGTATCGGCAATCGTGTAATCTTGCGCGGTGCGTAAAGCGGACTCCGACCACCGCGCCCGCTCTGATAACATCAGACGGATCGCTTCGGCCAGTTGATCGACATCATCCACCGGCACGGCGATCCCCACTTCCGGCAGATCCGGTAATAATCCGACGCGTGTCCCAACGGTGGGTACACCACACGCGGCCGCCTCTAACGTCACCATGCCTTGCCCCTCATGGCGTGAAGGCAAAACGTTGAGCGCCGCTTTCCGATAATGACTCGGTAGAGTGCGATGCGGGATCATGCCCAAAAAGCGCACCCGATCCGCGATCCCTAAGTGAGCGGTCAATTCGATCAACTGTTCCCGTTCATACCCTGTGCCGATCAGATCTAAGGTGCAATCCGGCAATTGTTGTAAGGCCCGAAACAGCGTCGCATGGCCTTTTACACCCATAAGCGATCCCACCTGAATCAGATGATTCGCTTGATACACCTCTAAGCTAGGGGTGAACAAATTTAGATCAATGCCCAACGGGATCACCGTCGCCCGCGCTTGCGGATATAATGCCCGTAAGCACTCCCGGCTGTACTGACTCGCCACGATCACCCGATCTGCTGAGCTGATCGCTTGCCGCACAATCCAACGCCCTAATCGGGTCAATTGTGATCCATAAGCAATATCGCGCAACCCGACCAATTCACCGCCCGCCACCGATACCACCACCGGAGTCCCGATCAAACGGCCGGCATATCCCGCGATCAACCCCGCTTCATCGGCCCACATCGAATGCAACACCTCAAACGGTGCTTCACGATGCAAACGCTGAATTAACCGGATCGCATCATACCAGAGTGCGAGCCGACCGATCCCCCGCCGATCCCCCGCCCCTAATGGGTACACTTGTGCGCCATGTAAAAGATACGGATCACGTTTAGGCGGATAACGCAACGCGATCACCCGTACCTCCGCTTCGATCGCGAGGGATTTTATCAAATTCTGATACACCGGAAGGGCAAAATCATCCTCATCCGCGCTGAAATTCGGGATCACGATGCCGATCCGCATAAGGGTGTTACCTTTCGATCTCAAACAGGGTGTAATACCCATAGCGGGCGATCTCATATAAACCGCGTTCCCGTCGCAACCAATGATAGACGATCTGCGGCCCGCGCCCGTCCCATTGCGTTTCGATGTTATAGACGTTGAGCAGAAGATACGCTTCATCAGACGGCCGCGCCGCTAAGGTTTCGGGGGTCTCATAGAAGATCTCGATCACCTCAATCGCCGGATGATAGTAGCGGATCGACAGCGTGATCCCAAAGGTGTAGAGCGTCGCCCCCGCCGGAAGTTGATCGCGTACCCAGAGCGCGGTCAATTGATCGCGCTGTTGATTGCGGATAAAACGATCAATGCCCACTTGCGCGGCGCTAAGACTCATACCGATCGCTAAAACGAGGCTTAACCCTAACAATGGGATCACTATACGGCGCGATTGTGCCAACCCGTACAAGCGATCCGCCCCGATTCCAACCGCGATCGCCACGGCCGGCATCACAATCAACGGAAAGCGGATGTTTTGATACGGAATCCCGATCAAAAACAAGTACGGCAGCAGCAGCCATAAGAGCAATATCGCTAACCGCCGATCCCGTCGGATCAAGCCCAACAAACCGATCGGCGCAAAGATCGGCGCGAGGTAATAGGGATCATACACCGGACGGGCATAATACAGCGCGTTGATCTGTTCATACTGGAAAGTGCCGTCTGGATTGCTAAATTCGCGTTGTAGCGCGTGTTCGATCCGCCAACCTTCCACCCAAGGATGATTGAGGGCCGGATAAGGGTTGGTTTGACTGTAGAGCAGTTGCGGCACAAAAATCAGGGTCGCACCGATCGCCACAATCGCGATTTCCGGGACTTTCACGCGCCATTGCCAACCTATCAATGTCCAGATCGCCCACGGCACGATCAACGCCAGATAGATCCAACGGCTTACACCCGCGATCGCTAAGGTGATCGCGCTCAAAAACAGAGTGAAACGGGTCTGCTCCGATCGCGTCAATAAGACCGCGCTCAACGTGGCCCAAAACAACGCGGGAATATCGGCCATCACCACCACGCTAGATTGCAACGCTTGCCCGCAGATCGTCATGATCAACGCCGCGATCAAACCACCGATCAGACCTGCCCCAAGTTGCCGTGCCAATTGATAGACCAACGGGGTTAACGCCGCCCCCAACACCAAATTGATCGCTTGCGCGGTGAACGCGGACACCCCGAATAGGCTAAAGCCCCCGGCTAACAACGCTGGATAGCCTAATGACCAAAAAAACGGCGGGATCGCTTCGCCTTGCAGCAATGCGATCCGCAGATCTTGCGCGAATTGATAATAGGCAAACGGATCTTGACCATACAGGCCGGCGAATCCGTAATGAATCGCGATGCCTGCGCGTAGGATGAGGCTCACCACAAATAAAACCAATACGATCATCGTTGAAGGCGTAGACTCGCAACTAAACCGATTATTTCGGCGATCACCCATGCCAAGGCCGCGCCGATCGCGCCATACAGCGGACTCCACCACAGGCTAAGCCCGATCTGCACCGCTAAAATCAACGCTAAGACCGCGTTCACCGTCTGCTCACGCCCGATCGCATACCACCGCAAGCCGATCGCGATCCGTATCAAAGCCGGACATACCGCCCATAGCGTTAACTGTAACACAGATGCGCCGTCCGCAAAATCAGTGCCAAAGGTCAAGACGAGGATCGACTCGGCGAATAACGTACCGATCAAGCCCCCAATCATCCCGTACCCAGTGAGCGCTAAGATCACCCGCCCGAATAACGCGAATCGTCCGGCGGAAAGTTGGGGGAATAACGCCCCGAACAACGCATTCGGCAAAATGCGCCAAGCCTCACTAAAGCGGATCGCCGCGCCTAACAGGCCCACCGCGCTTGCGTCTTGCGCGATCTCAAGGCTTAGCAGTCCGACCCGCATCTGAAGCGCCGCTAACACCCCCGCAATGGCAAATGGCACGGCCCTCCGACTCAAGCTGATCATCGCGATCGATTGGCGCGGGGTTTCACGCGGCACGATCACCCATGCCGCGATCACTTGTCCGGTAGAGGTGAGCGTGTTGATCAACAACGCCGTCAAGACATCCCCGCCGAAAGCTATGGCGATCGTGGTGAGTAGGACTTGTGCGCCTAACATGCCAAGGTTCAATAACAAGATCGGGCGCATCTGTTGACGGGCGCGTAAAACAGCGGTCAACAGACTAAACAGCGGTTGAATTACGATCAACGGTGCGGATAATCGAATCCCCGCGATCACTTGGGGATCTTGGCTCAATACGGGTGCGATCCCGATCATGCCGATGCAGACCACCCCGCCAAAGATCAAGCGGGATCGATACGCCGGCCGGAGATAATCGGCGCTGCTGTGTTCAGAGTCTGGTCGCGCCACTTCACGGGTGACCAATGTGCCGATCCCGCCTTCAACCATTAAGGCTAATGGGTACACCCAAGCCAACGCCGCCACATATACCCCTAATCCCGCTTGGCCAAAGACGCGCCCGATCAACAAAGACAGCGCGAACGCAAGGATCGCGCTGCCTAAGTTGCTACTGAACAGAATCAGCGTGTTGAGGCGTAACATGCGGGAGGTTCACCTGTCGGAAGGCGGCCAAAGCGGCCCGACCGGATTCGCTTAATTCGGTTAAATCGTCCTGAATGGTGATTGCACCCTGTGAACGCAAGCGGAAGATCACCCACGCCATACCCCACCGTGACCACCCGAAATGCTGATGCAAGGTAGAGAGGGCGCGTTCCTCTGGTTGATCGGGGTGATTAGCCAAATGCCCTAAGATCATCTGTTCACGGAAACGGCGTTGTTGATCGCTACGGCGTAAGCTGTTGGCGATCAAGCCATAGCGTGGTGATAAAATCCACACACCCATAAACGCAAGAAACAACATGATCACCATGGACGCGGAGATCGATACGTTCCAAGTAGTGTAACCGTCTAAGCCAAGGATCGGATCCAATATCACAAGCAGATCGTTGACCTGTAAGCCGAATAAGTTGCCACGAGCCAGATCATAGCCAAAATAAGCCCCGAACCCACCGATGATCGGTGCGATCACCAAGATCAACGCGAGTCGATCGGTCAAGAGATAGGCAGCCGCGGCCGGCACGATAAAAAAAGCGATCACCAAGATCGATCCCACCGCGTCAAACGCGCCGACCGCCGTCACACTCACCAAAAACATCAGCGCGTAATGGATCAGGCCCGGACGCAAACCCAGCGATCGGGCTAAGGCCGGATCAAAGGTCGAAAGCTTGAGTTCTTTGTAAAACCCGATCACAAAGAATAGGTTGAGCAAGGTGATCAAGCTCATCACACCCAACGCTTTCGGAAAGTACACCAGACTAGGCGCGGTATCGATCAACCGCGCTCCCCAAGCTTCTGCCGCGCTATATGTGCCACAATTGTTACACTCTTCCTCAAAGATCGCTTCTGGATCACGCGGGCCGATCCCGCCCCGGGTGCAATTGACACACACGCGCCGCACTTCTGCACGGGGATCTTCCGGCGTGATCGTGATCGGGTCGCATTGCGCTAAACAATAGCTATGCGTATCTGCCCACACCAAGCCGATCTCCCCAACGATCACCGCGTCGGTATCTAGATGCACATTTTCGATATAACGTGAGATCAAGATCACCGAAAGCGCAAATAACAACGGGAAAGCGATCCCTAATGCCGCATCCGCCTTGACTAGACCGGATCGGGTGAGCGTTTCGGTGAGGATCACGGTGATCACCCCCGCACCAGCCGCCCCAAGGATCAACCACGGTGATGAGAGATCCGGCTCTAATCCCGGAATGGCCAATAACGCCATAAACGTCACCACGATCCCTAATAGGATCGTATGGCTGATCGCATCGGTCATCAGGGACATGCGGCGTAATAACAAAAATGTGCCTAATAACGCGCCAGAGATCGCCACTAAAATTCCGACCAACGTCGCAACCAAACGCGGATCACTCAAGCCACTATTGAGCGCTTCAGGTGTGGTGAACAGGAGTAAAAACTCGATCAAGATCGTGTCCATGCGCTTATTCCTTGCTCACAGTCTGATGCGTGCGCCGCCATTGTGCGATCACCCCGCGCTCTGGGGCAAATAACAGCGCGATCGCCACGATCAACGAAGCGATCAAGATGATCATGGGGCCCGTGGGCAATCCGACATCTAACGCGCTCACCCCCGATCCGATCATCCCAGCGAACAAACCGAACACGCCTGCTAATCCAACCATTGCGCCGAGTCCCGTCACCCATTGTCGGGCGGCCACGGCCGGCGCGATCAACAAACCGACCATTAAGATCACGCCGGCCAATTGCAGGCCTAGCACGATCGTGATCACGATCATCAACGAGAGCAACGCATCCAAGAAGCGCACCGGATACCCGTTGGCCGCGGCAAACTCATAGTTAAACGCGATCAACTTAAATTCTTTCCAGAACAGCGCGGTGATCAGTAGCAACCCCGTCCCGATCACGGTGATCAAACGCACATCCTCCGCGGTGATCGCGGCCGCCTGCCCAAAGATAAAGCGATCTAAACCGGCCTGACTGGCATCAGGGCGACCTTGAATATAGGATAACAACGCGATCCCGAACGCAAACCAAGAGACCAATACGATCCCCATGGCGGTGTCTTGTTTGATGCGTGAGGTCTGGGTGACTGCGGTGATCCAATACACCCCTAACAGACTCGCGATCCCCGCCCCAATCATCAATGCGCCGAGTTCACGTCCGGCGATCAGGAAGGCGATCGCGACTCCGGGGAGCGCGGCATGGGAGATCGCGTCCCCCATGAGACTTTGTTGGCGTAGTACACCGAATGAGCCGATCACGCCACTGATCAAGCCTAACAACCCGCCGCCGATGGCCACGGTCTGCAACGTATAACTGTATTCGATCCCGAAACCCCATGCGCCAATCGCTAACAACGCGATCAGGCAAGCCAAAGTAACCGCCGCGATGATCGCGGCCCTTGATCGTAACATCAACATGAGTCCTTTCGTCGGTTAATCCGCCGCCAACCGATCATAAGGATGCGGGGTTCGCGATTGTGCTAAAAAACCGACTCGACCCCCGTAAGCGCGGTTGAGATTGCTCTCGGTAAATACATCTCTGGTGGGGCCAAAGGCGATCATCTCTACGTTTAACAACGCCACGTAATCGAAGTATTCCGGCACAGTCTGAAGGTCATGATGCACCACGATCACCGTTTTACCCCGTCCGCGTAATTCCCGTAACACGTTGACGATCGCCCGTTCGGTCAATGCGTCTACGGCGGCAAAAGGTTCATCCATAAAATACAAGTGCGCGTCCTGTACCAAGGCCCTGGCTAAAAAGGTGCGTTGTTGTTGACCCCCGGACAATTGATTGATCTGACGATCCGCAAAGGCTGTTAAACCGACCTGCTCTAAGGCGTGTAAGGCCTGTTCGCGCTCACGTTGACCGGGGCGCTTAAACCACCCCAACCGCCCATACAAGCCCATGGTCACCACATCGATCACCGTGGTCGGAAAATCCCAATCAACACTGCCCCGTTGTGGCACATAGCCGATCAACGATCGGGCGGCGGTGTAAGCCTTGCCATAAAAGCGCGCCTCCCCCGACGCACGCGGGATCAAATTCAAAACCGCTTTGATCAAGGTCGATTTACCGGCACCATTCGGCCCGACGATCGCGGCTAAGACCCCTTCCGGCACAGAGAGATCAATATCCCATAAAACGGGTTTTTGGTGATAGGCAACGGTTAAATCTTCTACTTCTAGCGCGTTCATCTGGTGACTTCCTCTGATTTTAAGAGGACTCTCGTTCAGCGAGAGTCCTCGTGATTCGCAAATTTAGGGGGCTACTGGACGAAAATCGATCAAGTCGATCGGCGCTTCTGGCAACAGATCCGCCGGATAGGGAGGAATGATCAATTCAACCCCCGCCACTTGATACGATTGCAAAATGGTGTAGATGTTTTCGGCGATCATGCCAATGTACGTGCCGCCGAACGTGCCAGTATTGCCCATCGCATCTGAATATAACGGACGAAGGCCGACACCCACTTCATACCCCGCCGCTTCCACAGCCGCTTGTACTGCTTCGATCGTAGCCATCGGCACGCTGCTTTCGACAAAGATCACCGGAATTTGATATTCGATCACCGTATCGACGATCGCTTGAATATCCCCTACGCCGGCCTCTGCTTCCGTGCTGATCCCTTGCACCGCGATCACTTGCCATCCGAACGCCTCTCCAAAATATTGAAACGCATCATGCGAGGTGACAAGGTAACGTTGATCTTCAGGGACTTGGTTCATCGCTTCTTCCCCCCATGCAAACAGAATATCCAATTGTTCGCTATAGGCTTCGCCATTTTCGAGGTACACATCGGCGTTTTCGGGGTCAATCGCGGCCAAAAATTCAGCGGTCGCTTGCGCGGTCAATTGCCAGTTGCGCGGATCAAACCAGAAATGCGGATCGGGGGCTTCAAGGTTTTCATCATCTAGGGCCGGAATAGTGTATCCACCTTCATCCACGGCGGTCGCGATCGCGTAGACATCGACTCCACGCTCACTCAACGCCTCAAACACCTCATCAAATTGGCCTTCAAGGTGCAAGCCGCTGTAGATCACCGCGTCCGCGTCATTCATCAGTTGGATGTCCGATTCGGTGGGTTGATACAAATGCGGGTCAACGCCAGGGCCCATCAACGGGCTAATCACGATCTCAAACCGATCTAAGCCCTTTGCGAGGATCTGAACCAGATCGGTAACTTGGGTGGTGGTGGTGACGATCCGAACGGGTTCTTCTGGGGTAGGACTGGGTGCTGGGGTGTTGGTTTGCGCCGAAAGCGGCACAATCGCCCCGAACAAGAGTAACAAGACAAGGGACAAACGCATGGGTGCTTTCCTTTTGAGTTTATCTAAACTAATTTTTCGACTTGTCTAAAAATTACACCGAAATTGAGATTTTGTCAAGAACATTGATCCAAAAGCCGAAAATGCGTTACCCTAAACGAGAGAAAACACACAGGGACGTTATGATCGAAGCAGAAGCGTTACGTAAAGAATTTGACGGATTTTTGGCCGTCGATAACCTCCATCTCCACGTCCCCGCAGGCAGCGTGTTAGCGCTGTTAGGGCCCAATGGCGCGGGGAAAACCACCACCGTTCGCATGTTGACATCGATCCTTGCGCCGACTTCCGGCACGGCGCGGATTGCGGGCTATGATGTGATCCGTGATCCGGCCATGGTGCGATCTAAGGTGGGTGTATTGACCGAACAACACGGCCTCTATGAGCGTATGAAGGGGCTAGAATACCTTGATTTTTTCGGGGAAGTCTACAAGATCGACAAGGCGACACGTCGCAAACGCGCTTTAGATCTCATGGATCGTTTTGGCCTCACCTTTGCCTTAGACAAGCGACTCGGCGAATATTCCAAAGGCATGAAGCAAAAATTGGCGTTGGTGCGCGCTCTGTTGCACAATCCACCCGTCCTATTGCTGGATGAGCCAACGTCGGCCATGGATCCGTTGAGTGCGAAACAAGTCCGCGATGCGATTGTGGAGCTACAACGCGATGAGCGCACCTTTATGATCACCACCCATAACTTGACTGAAGCGCAAATGTTAGCCGATCAGATCGCGGTGATCCGGCATGGTCGGATCATCGCGCATGGCACCATGGCCGAATTAGCGCGGCAATTCGTGGGTGAGCCGGTCATGGAGCTAAAGATCAACGGGGGATTAAACGGACTTGCCGCGCAATTGAGCGATCGGGTGACGATCACCGACGCGGGCCTCAATTGGTTACGCTATTCGACTCCCGATCCAGAACAGACCAATCCGGCGTTATTGCGCCATTTAACCGCCTTAGGCGTGGAGGTGGTCACGCTTGCGCCGATCACGCGCACCCTAGAAGATATTTACCTGCAAGTGGTGAAAGAGGACGAAGGCTAACCCAGATGACAGCGATCTCCCGTAGTTCATGGCGCGATACCTTAGCCAACGCGCTGATCATCACCCGGCGCGAAGTGCGTGATAGCTTTCGCGATTGGCGGATCATCGCACCGATTGTGGTGTTGACCTTCTTGTTTCCGGCGTTAGCGCAATTTGTGGCGGCGCGCTTTTCGGCCTTTTTGACCGGATTCGGCGCAGAGATCATCGGCGATCGCACGATCCCGTTTTTGTTGATGATCGTGGGCTTCTTCCCGATCTCAATTTCGTTGGTGATCGCGTTAGAGACGTTTGTCGGTGAAAAAGAACGCCGGAGTCTTGAGCCGTTATTGAGTACCCCGCTCACCAACACTGAATTGTACATCGGCAAGACCTTGGCCGCGATGATCCCGCCGTTGGTGTCCAGTTATGGCGGCATGTTCGTCTACCTGTTGAGTTTATTAGGTGGAGAATTGGAATGGCGGCCCGCGCCGATGTTAGTCGTCCAGATCATCCTCTTGACCACTGTGCAGGCGTTGGTCATGGTGACGGGAGCGGTCGTCGTGTCCAGTCAGACCACCAGCACCCGCGCCGCCAATCTCTTAGCCAGTTTTGTGATCATCCCGATGGCCTTGGTGGTACAGGGTGAAAGTGTGATCATGTTCCTTGCGCCAGACGCGGACTCGCCGTATGGGATCGGCGCGTTATGGGCGATCATGGTCGGGATGATCGTGGCGGTGGTGTTATTTTTGCGCGTGGGGAACACGATCTTCAACCGTGAGGAGTTGTTGGGTCGTGCTTTGGATCAAATTAACCTGAAAAACTTTTTTGGCAAGGTCTGGCGTGCCTTTCGTTCGATCGATCGGGACGGCACACCCGCGCCCAACCTATGGGTATGGTATACCCGTGGTATGGCCTTCACCTTAGGCCGGATGCGATCGGCGATTGGCGTGACAATCATGGTCTTTTTGATCGCATTCATCGGCGGACTCGCGATCGGTCAGCTCCCAGAATGGCGCTTACCCTTTGACTTCACCATTTTAGGCACGATCAACCCGTCACAAGCGACCGTGTTTAATGAATTTTTAGGATCGGGCTTTGAGGCACAAGCGATCGGGTTCATCGCGGCGCAAAACGGGCGGATCTTGTTGGCGGCGTTATTGCTCTCGGTGTTCAGTTTTGGGGTGATGGCCTTGGTGTTAACGCCGGCCGTGTATGTGATCTTGGGTTATATCGCGAGTCAAGTCGCTACAACTGGAACCGGTTTAGCGTTGATCAGCGCGGCGATCTTGCCGCACGGGGTGATCGAGATCCCGATGATCGTGATCGCAACCGCCGCGGCCTTGCGTTTAGGTGCGGTAGTCACCCGTCCACCGGATCAGATGACCGTTGGGCAAGCATGGACATTTACGTTCGGCGAGACCTTAAAGATCTTGATCGGTTTGATCCTACCGATGTTGATCTTTGCGGCAGTGTTGGAATCGGTCTTAACGCCGCGGGTGGTCTTGTGGGTGTTAGGGGGATCTTAGATTACATCATTGCATCGGGCTGATAGCGTGCTATCGGCCCAATTTAAACATGAACTATCCTTTCAAACCTCTTTAAGTTGCGAAAACATCAAACAAATATTCAAAAAACCACATTAGCGCTAGATTTATTGAAGTGAATGACCCAATTAGGATAAAACTTTGTTGTGTTTAATGAAGGCATTACTGTAAGTGCAGGTGACAATGATTTAGACGGTTCAAGACTGATGTTCGTCTGTCTCAAGAACAGTGGGAAAGTTCGTAATATCATATGTTTCTCATCTGAGAAAAGTGAAACTATCCGGTAAGCAATCGCTTCAACCTGGAAATGCGGATGTGTGGATGCTTCTGTTAGGAACAAGAAGTAATTTTCTGTTCATGTCAAGTCAATATAATTTACAATTTAACGTATTATAACCACACTTCACCTGAAAGACGTTTTGATGACAAGCATAGCCCTAGAAACCCCTGTCAACACACTTATAGATCTTGGGGATCGGGCGAAGTTTGGCAAGTCGGTTGAGATGGCCTTATACTTAAAGGGCGCTTACTAAGGAAAGATACCATGGTTTATCAACCGCCGCAACGTAAAATGAACCCCCGCACACAACCAAGCAAACCGGCCGATGCTGATCTCGTGTCTGCGTCTCCACCGCGCACCCATCCTCTGACTCCCGCGCAACGCCTACAATTACAACGCACGCATGGTAATCAGTACGTACAGCGCTTAATGCGTCAATCGCCCCCGTCCACACCACAGATCCAACGCAAGATCTACCTCGAAAACAGCGATCAATTGATCTACAACGACACCGCCTACCTTGGTGAATACGCTTATGCCCATACTGTTTATGGTGGATCTGGTAACACCCATTATTACACCGATTACGCACAAATTCGCCTTTTACAAAATTATGTTCAAGCACGGTGGAATGATTTAGATCCGATGATTAAAGCCCATTTTAAAAATGACATCAATCGGTACATCCCGCAATTAGTGCAATCTTTTACGACCGCAAAACAGTTGACCTCTGAAAGCTCAATTTGGGAAAGTTGGCAACAGATGGATCCGACGGAGCGGAATAAGTACACAGGCTTTGACGCTTACAGTCAAGAGTTTACGGAAGGGGTAGACATCGACCAGTCCTTAGATGTATATCAGGAGGATGAAGACGGTAATATAGAAACGGTGAATCCACCTGATGTACAACTCAGGTTAATCCTACAAAACTTGATCTTATATGGCGCACGCGCCGCCCCCACCGGACACGGATCACGCTTACCCCATGCGGAAGGCAAGATCGTCACCAAAGGTGATAAAAGCAAAGCGGATATCTT
>JALOOG010000224.1 GCA_025454525.1 Anaerolineae bacterium
CTGCTCCATCCGCATTTGATAGAAAACAGTTTACTTGAGAGCCGTTCCCTTGTCAAGGGTGACGTTCAAGACACTTACGGTTAACCCGCCTAAGCATTACTTCGGCTGATCTCGCCTTTCTAGTTTTGTATTTCCGCTAAACATGGTGGCTGCCGCACGACTTAAGATCTCATTTCTGATCGCGTCTTGATGATGATCACCTAATTCTTGGGTAGACATCAGCAACATCTCTAATTGATGCAAATCGTAGATTTCGCGATAGTAGCCATCTGCACGGCGATTGGTGTCACGGGTGATCTCAAATAGACGGATGCTGACTCCAAACGAAGCCAAGGCCAATACCCCACTGATTAAGCTAATTTGTAAGGAGGCCAATGCTAACGCGATCATCGACGCTGTGCCAAGCACGATCCCAGCCCCTAATGTGGCAATTGAGAGCAAGGTATACAAATACGAAAGCCAACGCAGGTGTATATAGTGGTGTTCGCTTTCCGTGTTGATGGTTTGTTTGCGTTCCTTGAAATAAGTCTCGTAGCGATCGCGCCGATTTGCGATGGTATGCAACAGCGCTAATTGATTGGCGACCACTTGATACATCGCCACTTCATCCTCATCAAATTTTTCGCGTTCTTCCTTAAATTGAAACCAGATCACCCCGATGCACCCTTGATCCACTCGCATCGGAACACACACCGCCGATTGCACCCCACCCATTAAAATATCACGGAATTTTTCGCGATCCACCCCTTGGTGTTCGTTAGTAACATGGCGTGGGGTACGGGTTAAAAATACCTCTTGGGTAAACTTATTGTCGCGGATCTCCGATTTGTTGGTGCTGAAAAGCACCTGATTAGCGAACATATTTTTTTCTTCAATGTCCAGTTTACCCTCTAAAGTTTGAGTGATTAGGATCACCAGTACATTAAAAGCGTTGAGTTCTTTCGCGAGTAAAGTGGTGGATAGAGGTAACAACTGTTCTGCCTCTAAGGTCGCAATCTTGTCTAAAGTGGATTGTAGCCGGATCAACTTTTGTTTTTCGCTGTCTATTTCCGCGATCCATTGGTTTTTTTGCCACGCGATCGCAACGTGTTTCGCGAGATGTTCGATGATCTCCACATGGATCGGGGTAAAAGCATAAGCCTGTTCGCTTTCAAGGTTGATGACACCGATCACTGAATTTTTGGTTTCATCAAGGATCGGAACAGCCAATTCGGAGCGCACTTTGTTCTTTTTAAAGTCAATGTAATGATTCCCGCACTCTGAGTTGTTTTTGCGTTCCTCATGGATGTCATCAATCAAGATAGTTTGGCGCTTAGCAGCCGCAAGTCCGGTAACACCTTTTGCTTGGTCTTTGCCATCGGCGGTTTTAAGCTTGGCATGTCCTTGAGCATAGTCGAATATGTTGATCAGGGCGGTTAAAGGAGCCAATTCGCGTTCCGGCCATACCGCTTCAAAATGAAGTTCTGTCGTATTCGGTGTAGTCAAGGCCAGATAACTGTAATCGGCGCGTGTGAGTATGGCGGCCCTTTTGACGATTTCCAGATACATCAGTTTGGGATCATCGGTTTTGCTAATTTCAGCGATCGCATCGCGTAATTGTTCATTCGCATCTGACCATAAATCCACCTTGTTCACCTGTTGGTGATTGTTAATGGCGATGGCCGCCTGACTAGCAAACAATTTCAACATAAACCTAGCCACATTCGAGAACGGTTGCGGGCCGTATTGGTTGACCGAAATCACACCGATCACTTTTTCGCTGCCATCGTTGTTTTTAACCTGCAAACAGATGCCTAACACAAACCGAACTTTTTTTGTTGTGACGGCTTCCGGTAGTAAACTATAGTTGTTGTTTGACTCTGAAAATTGAACTACTTCGCCCGCTTTTTCGGTGATTAAATGATAGGTCATGGTATTTGGTGTTAAACGCGGTTTGCTATGCTCATTATCCTTCGGGTGAACATACGATTTGAGATAGCGATAGGGGGTATCACTTTGATCATTTTTAATGCTTTGCTCTAATAGATGAATTACCCCATCGGTTGCCCCTGTAATCTGCACCGAATATTCACAAATTTGCGCGCAGATTCGTGCTAATTGGTGATCAGACTTATCTGTATCAGAAACGATCAGATTAATTTGTCCATTGATCTCATAAGTGGAATTCAAAATGGTGGTGCGTTCGATTAAACCAGCCACTTGATCGGCGATTTGTTCTACCAAGTCACGGTCATAAGGGGTGAAAAAGTCGGTTTTGTCTTTCTTATAACAGCTAATTACGCCGATTGTGCGAAAATTATCCTTTTGGTCCATTAAACGCACGGGAATGACCAACATCGACATCTTTACACCGTCAAGGTGTGGTGTGGGATCAAAGATAGGATCACTAATAGCGTGTGGTACGATATAACTTTCTCCGGTCTGTAACACATAACCAGCGATCCCTTTCCCACTGCCAAAAGTACGACGATTGGTGTTTTCGACACCTTTGGCATTTAACCATTTCACTAAAATCCGCCGATCTTCGCCTTGATTTTCCGATGCTCGTGGTGAACCTGTCAACGATTCGACGCGAAAAAAAGTACAATTGTCACACTTTAAATTGTCCCGTACTTGATCCAGTAAGGTTTGTGCTAAAGTGTCGTCATCCACACATTCGCTGATCATACGAGTGATTTTGGTGAACAGACGATAATTTCGGTCTCGTAAAGCGTTTTCTAGATATTCACTTAAGTAGATCGAAAATTCGTCTAAGTGGGTGATCAAATTTTCACCGAAGCGCCCGTAGTGATCAGGGGTATAGTGGTCTAATACGATCAACCCAATCTCTTTACCACCATGACGTAACCCGATCCCCACCCATGAATTGATGCCTTCGGTGGTGGGGGTATCGTCCCACCCTTGCGCCTTTAGCTGAATTAACTGCTGTAAGCGTTCTTCAAGGGTTTCGAGATGGGCATTAAATTCTCGCTGATGTTCTGGATTGGCGATTTTTTCCTGTAATGGACGTAATACCTCGATCAAGGCGCTTAAGGCCGTTTTAAGTTCGTTTAAGCGGACTAACTTAAGATAGCTAATTTGTCGCCATTGTAAAGACGGATCAGTTGTGGCAAATGATTGTTGATGTTCGCGTTGCCAATCTTCGATCTGGCTTTCTCGGAGTGGACGCAAGATTGCACTGATATCATCAATTTTTTCGATCAATAGATCGCGTTCCCCAACTTCAAATAAGGTGCGATCGAGTTTGGGCAGAAGCTCAACACGCAATCGTTTATAGGTTTCACGAATATAATAGCAGGTCTCGTAATACTCTTTCCGCAACAATTGAAGGTTTTTCAGAACCAAAATCTCGTTACGATCATTAAATACCCGTTGGATGAGCGGATCATCCTTGATCGGTGCGAGCAGGTGACGGTTAGGATTGACCTGACCACATCCGGCTCATGTGAGACAAAATAGCGCTTCCCGTCACGCGGATCGATCAACATAAACGTAGCGCGATGAAAACCGATCATCGGGTGATCTTTGAGATATTCAAAACTTGCTTGGATAAAGTCTGGCAGCTTCTCTAATTCCGACAAACGATCCGCAAACACATCTAAGCGCCGTTGACGATCGATCTTTTGCGCTTCCGCGTCAATGTAGGCTTTTAACACATTGATGTTAAACGGACACGCAAATGAAAACGCGCCATATTCCATCACTTCACGGGCGTGTTTTTCAACGTTCTGTTCAAAACCAAAGATCACGATCAATTCCGCGTACTGCAATTTGTCCGTTAAGGCATCGATCACCTTTTTCCAGCCTTCGGCGCGGGTGCTATCTAACCACATCAGGTAGATGTCATAAGAGCGTTACCTCATAAGCTTTATTCCTTACAAGGTCTTTCACTTGGCTATGTAAATACTTGTTCTCTGGCTCATTGGCGTTGTAAAAATCGATCAGAAGGATTCTAAGCTTTTCAGGGTTATCATTTGACTGCGACATCGGCCACCCTATCATCTATTGCATAAATAGATCATACTCTATATTAGCAATCCGTCAACTTGTCTTAATCTAAGCTTAAAATATTATCCTTCTAGTGCGGCCATCACCTTGGCATACGCTTCGTTTAAGCGCTGCATCTGTTCATGGGCTTCGGGATCGGGATTCGCATCCGGGTGATAACGCCGCGCCAAGATGCGATAGGCTTGTTTGATCGTGTCGCGATCATCCCCCGGCATCACGCCTAATAGCGCATAATCGGCCTCTAATTCTGGCAAGGCACGCGGTAACGCACGCGGGATCTCGGTGCTATTAAAATCAGCGACGCGCCATGTCCCCTCAAGGCCGGGGAGATCGATCGTTACTGTATGACAACGCAATTGTGGCACGCGCAAGGTGACACCATATTCCGTGAGGCGGATCGCATCCGTTCCGCGAAAATAGACCGGAAACAGATACACCTCTTGATCGATGATGTCATAACCATAGACACAGCCCCCATTGAGCGCTTCAAAGCCCTGCATCCAATCATCCATGCGATAACGCTTGCCGTCGTTAGGGATCATCATCATCGCCCACAGCATAAATAGCGTGTAGATGCCTTGCGCGTCATTATTCAAAACGATCTTGCGGATCTCATACAACGGGATGCCGCTTTCGATCAAGTGGATGCTTAGCATTTGTCCGCTTTGCAGCTCCAAGAGGACAATATCACCTCCGTCATGATGCACCCGTTGGATCAAGCCTGCCCGCCACATTAAATTTAAGAGCTGTTCACCCGCGTAATAAGTTTCGTGTCGCATCGATCCCATGATTATCCGTCCTGTTTCACTCTAGCTTCACTTCAAATCGAGTGTGAAGAAATAGTTCATACACCGCTTATCTGTTCCATTTACCATAACAATAACGATTTTAATTTCATCTATGAGGTCATCATGAAATTGCTTTTGAGTCTGTTCTTATTGACTATAACCGCGTGTTCGTCCGCGCCGATCAGCGAAATGACCTTGACTCCGGTCAATGTTGGGGACGGATCTTCGCTGGGATCGGCCCCGCAACCTACCCTTTCCGCTGAACCGCAAATCTTGATGATGCAGATGTCCGGTATTGAGGACATTCAAATCCCGCCGGGGGTGGTCGGGTATCATCAAGATGAAGAAGGACTCTATTGGGTCACAGTGAATCGTAGTGATCCCGGTGTGCGCTTAGATCTGGTGTTTGGTCACGATCTGCCTGTCGGGGTGTATGATGTGTTGGAATGCCCCGATGTGATCGCCCCCGAATTTGACGGCGTGTGCTTTTTCTTGGTGGGGGGCGGTGTATTGAGCGTGGAGCGAGTGATCGAAGGCACATTTCAGCTCACCGAAGGCATGGAGACCTTAAGCGGCGATCTAATGCTCACTCTTACCACCAAAAGCCCTGATCCGCAAAGTTCGGAGATCTTGACGGTGAACATCACCATGATGATCAATCAACTCACCCCCACCGTAGAATCCGACTCACTCTAAAATGTCTATCGAGTCGGACTCGCGCCGATCGTGTTAGAGTTCACCGCGTCCCTGTAAAGCGCGCATCAGAGTGACTGAATCGACATATTCTAGATCGCCTCCGACGGGTAAACCGCGCGCTAAACGGGTGATCTTTGTGCCTTTGTTGGTCAATTCGCGCTGAATATACATCGCGGTTGCGTCCCCTTCTTGGCCGGGATTGGTGGCGATGATCACCTCTAGGATCTTGCCGTCCCCCACACGTTGAACCAATTCTTTGATCCGTAAATCATCTGGCCCGATCCCATTGACTGGGGAGATCGCGCCATTTAACACATGATACAAGCCGTTATAACTGCCGGTGCGCTCTAAGGCCAAGAGGTCTAGCGGTTCTTCTACCACCGCAATCAAGCTTTGATCGCGGCGCGGATCGGTACATACCGGACATGGATCATCTACGGTGATATTGCCACAGATCGAACAAAAGCGCGTTTGTTCTTTGAGAACTCGTAATGCCTCGGATAAGCGCAAGGCCAGTTCATCTGGAGAACGTAACAGAAAATAGGTCAAACGCGAGGCCGTTTTTGGGCCGATCCCCGGCAACCGCGAAAACGCCTCAATCAAGCGGGTGACAGGTTCTGGTACAGCACGAGTCATCTCAAATTGTCCTTCGATCAATGGGGCGCAATCGGTTGCGCCCACTGGGAGATGCAGAGTATGGAGATTAGCCTAACAGGCCACCGAGTCCGGGGATGTTGCCGAGTCCGCCGGTGATCGACTCCATTTTTTCCGCAGCCATGGTTTGGCTTTGTTCGATCGCCTGATTCACCGCCGCTAATAACAGGTCTTGGAGATCGGTCGTCCATTCGGGATCAGAGGTGTCTAAGAGCGCTTGGTTGATGCTGATCGATTGGATGCGTTGATGGCCGGTGATCACAATGGTGAGTGCGCCACCGCCAACCGAGACCTCTACGGTTTCGGTTGCGAGTTCTTCTTGTGCTTTTTGCATGTCGTCTTGCATCTTTTTGAGCATGGCCATCGGGTTCATCCCGCCCATGCCGCCGGGGTTGGGGTTATTGGGTAGCCCACCGCCTCTACGTTTTGTCATGAGATTTCCTCGATTGATCGTTCACAGGTTCACGCTTGATTATAATGCGAATTGAGCAATAAAGCTATTGTGCGCGAGGGATCGATCCTCTCTAAACGGCGGCCAGTGCGGCGGTGAAAAGGAAAAA
>JALOOG010000026.1 GCA_025454525.1 Anaerolineae bacterium
CCAATGGCCGGTATTTTGCATCTTTCGGCACATAATCTTGTAGCAATTTTAGACTAGTCGTGACCGCTGTCAGAGGACTCCGCAGATCATGCACAATCATGCGTGACAATTCCTCGCGTGCGCGTGCCAATTCTTCTTCTTCAGTTTTATTGTAAAAGACCAGCAATAACCCAATGATCTTATTTTCCTCTTGCCGCACCGGGACAATTTGCCGCCGAATATGAAGTTCACCATGTTCACCACGCACCACGTAATTGACCGCCGGATATATCCGCGCTTGCGATAGGTTAACCACTAAATCTTCAACTTCTGCTTTTGAGGCAAACCCCGCCCGCTCCACCAATTCAAATGAAGGTTCTTCTAAAATCTCTAGAAGCGGCTTTTCCATCAGATCTTCATGTCGCAATCCAATGAGGTCAATGCCTGGATTCGCCAAAGCGATCAGACCTTTTTCATCGATCAACATGATCGCTTCTTCCATGGCATCCAATAAAACTTGTAACCGATCGCGTGCCTCGGTGATCCGATAAAATAATCGCGCATTGTCCAACGAAATCGCCGCCTGATTCGCAATTTGTGACACAAAATACGTATCTTCCGGCGTAAATCCATTCAATCGCGAATTTTCTAAGGTGATCACCCCCAACGTGTCTTTACCGCGCACAATTGGCACTGATAACTGTGAGCGTACATGAGGCGCAAGTTGGACATAATATTCATCATTGGCAACATCATTGGCCAAATACGTTTGCCCAGTGGCCCAAACACGACCTTGGATACCATCCTTAAACAAATCAAAATTAGCGAAGTCGTCTACTGTATATCCCCGTGATGAGACCACTTGAGGAATTTCGCCAATCTCATCGCGCAATACCACCATACCCACATCAACTTTAGTAGACTCGGTAGCATGGCCAAGCACCAATTCACAAATCACTTGAAAATCAATGGTTGAAGCCAATGAACGCCCAATCGCCGCCAACGCAAGCAACTGCTCTACACTCCGTTGGAATGCCTCATCCGTCATTGCGTACACCCGCGCATTAGTGATCGCTTGTGAGGCCTGATTCGCAAACGTCTTAAGCAATTCAACCTTATCTCCGGTAAATGTTTGAGGTTGATCGTAATACAAAACCAAAATCCCCAAACGCTCTTGACCTGTCACCAACGGCAACTCTACAAAAGCGCGCTTATTTTCACGTTCCAAAATCGCTTCAATCGCGGCCGTCCGTTTATCCGTCCGCACATCACCTACGGTCAACGGAATATAAAATTGAGGCCCGTCATAACGAAACATCAACGGATCAGGCGCATCAATCGTAAAATCATCGCTAAGTCCCGCACTTCTGACTAAGGGTAAAGTTTGTTTCGCATCATCCCAAAACAGATACACCCCTGCCGCAGTTGAATTTGCGATCATCGAAGCCGACGAGATCACCGCATCTAACACAGTTTCTGGTGACAGCGTTCCACTCAACAACGATGCAATCCGGTTCAATGTGATCAACTGTTCGGCGCGTTCCGTTTGTTGTTGATACAATTGCGCGTTTTCAATTGCAATACTACTACTTGCCGCAATCAAGTTAAGCAATCTTAGATCATCACCGCTAAATGAGCGGTGCGAATCATAGTTATACACCACGATCGCACCCAATGTTCGACCGCCAGCCAATAACGGCACTCCCAACCATGAGTGAATGGGTGTATCTGGCACTTCTAACCCTAAATTTTTGGCTTCTCTTTCCACCCGACTTTCAATTAACAACGGTAAACCCGTAGTCAATACCCGCCCGATCAACGTATTTTGATAATCAACAATAATGTGTTTTGTCGTTTCTTCTTGACCTTGTTTGACCACCAATGGAAAATCAAGTTTTGCTTGACCGCTTTCGTTATCAAATAGAGCGACCATGAAGTTATCAATATTTAACAGATGTGCAATCTGGATATAGATCGTTTTTAACAGTGAGGTTAAATCCAAATGCGCCCGCATGGCACGGGTAACAACCGCTAAGGTTCGCATCTCATCCAATTGCTTTCGCAATCGATATTCGTTTGTACTAAGTGCGTACAAACCTAAAATGATCAAAACGATCGCCACAATCAAAATCACTTGCGAAGCATTGGACAGCGTATTTAACACCTCTGCCCCTAATACTCCAAATGGAATCGGCAGGATCAACACTACCACAATCCGTAGCAGATCATTACGGAATAACAAACCCACCGGGCGGCGATCAAGGTAAAATCCTAACAAGAAAATCGAAAAGTACAGCGTGACATATACCAAACTATAGGCGATCAAAGACCAAAAAATGTCAGGACCTAAATTAGGTGGCAGTTGGCCTAAGGGTAACGCGCCCCCCAATGCCAAATACACTTGCGCCGGGGCCCAAAAACTTAACGTGAGCCGTGAGATCACATAAACGCCTGTGCTGACATGAATAAACGCACGACGACGACCATCAGTTTCAATTTGCGCCCGTAATGCCCATGCTATCGCACCAAATATCGCGCCGATAAAAATCGACCAAGTTGTCGCAGGTAAAACTTCCTCTGGCAGAGATAAAAATGCAAGAATACCCACCAAATGCGCCGGACTTAGCTCACCTTCCGTAAGCAACACTCCAAAACTAAGCGCAAACGCCGTTAAAAATGCGAAGATCGTCAACCATTGAGCGTATTCGATCACGATTTCGTCAGCAGGAATATTCAATAGCAACACTAAACCTGTAAAAATTGCCAAGATCACAGGCGAAAATCTTAAAATCAATGACTTTGTGGGGCGCGATAAGGCCATCACTATTCCCTAACTTTTAATAACTTTTAATGAACCACAGGGAGCGTAAACGCAAAGCTGGCCCCAGACATCGGCGGCTCTGCCTCCACCCAAATCCGCTCACCATGCGCCTCTAATACCAACTTACAGAACGTCAACCCAATTCCCGTCCCTTTTCGACCGCGATTCGGTTTATTGTTCGCCACTTGTCGGAACTTCTCAAACACCCTGTCCCGTTCATCCGACGGAATCCCTCTCCCGCTATCCGCCACCCGCATCAATACCCGTTTAGCATGATCGATCACTCTTCCTTCGATCAAGATCGTACCCCCTTGGGGTGAATATCGGATCGCATTATCTACCAAGTTTTGAATCACCCGCTGAATTTTATCTTCATCAATCAGCACATTCGGGAGCGTTTCCGGCAATTCTAACACCACCTTTAGCTCTGCGTCCTCTAACAAGCGTCCTGTTGCCTCTAACACTTTGTTGACCAAATCATTTAGGTTGACTGATGACCGATTCAACGGGAGACTACGGTTTTCTAGCTTAGAAATATCCAACAAGCTGTCTACCAATGTCAGTAGCCCGCTGGTACTGTTAATCGCGACATCCAGCGCCGGAAGCAACATATCTTCGATCGATAGATCTTGTGGATCAAGCAAAATATCCTTGCTAAACGATAGACCGCTAAAAATCGCGGTTAGCGGCCCACGTAGATCATGAATCACCATTTGAGTAATCTCTTCACGATAAGCTTCTAACAGTTTTTCTTCAGTAATATCGCGTAAGATGATCAAACGTCCCATCATACGATTATGGTTATCCCAAACCGGTGATGACACTTCCTCAATGTGCGTTAACTGACCCCGATGCCGAAGTTCAAATTGACGACGGATGATTTTTTCGGGTTCTAAACGCAAGATCCGCGCCATGTTGCGTAAACCTTCACTGGCATCCATCGTATCTTGATTTTCTTCGATCCGCCGTAGCAAAACCATCACAAAATTCTCGCCCACCGCGTCTGAAAGATCTAATTTTAAGATCGTTTCGGCGGTAGCGTTAGCTTGCACCAAGTTCCCTTGCTCATCTAAGAAAATAATCCCATCGCTTGAGGAGTCCAAAAAGACCTTCAAGCGCTGAGTGCTAGAGAGAACACGCTCATACAACAGGGTATTTTCAAGGTGTCCCGCCGATTGGATCGTCAATAATTCTAGCGTGTTCACTTCATAAGTGAGATCCGCCCGTGGACGTGCAAAGGCCACACATAACACCTCTCGCACCCGCCCACCATGTTTAATCGGCGCAGCAATGATCGACGTATAATCCAAGCTACTATCGGGAATTTCCTTAAAGCTTTCATGTCCACGGGTATTGTGAATCACATAGATTTCCCCTTTTTCAGCCGTAGTGATTGGAATCACATCCGGCAAAAACGGAAACGCATTGATAAACCCGCTCTCTGTTCGTCGCATCCCACCAAATAAGGTAAGCTCTTCGCTATCCTCTGGATAACCATAAATCACCGCGTATTCACTGTTTAAAACCGTCAACGTCGCTTGTAACACAGCATTGATCACGGTACGCCGATCGGTGTTACTAGATAATTTTAATGACAGATGCCGTAAATGGGTTAGTGTCTCAATTTGACGTTGACGCTCTTGTAACAAACGGGCATTTTGGATACTGATCACCGCATGACCGGCCAAACTTTGTAAGAAGTCCGCGTGTTCATGCGTAAAAAAGTCCAACTGTGAACTTTCCAGATCTAACACGCCGATCACCTGATCGTCCTTCATCAACGGCACGACTAAGGACGAAAGATACATGCCTTGAGTAAACGTCGCGAGATAATCCTTCACTTGACGATTATCCGGGATCAAGATCACTTGGCGCGTTTTAGCCACCCGCCCCATCACACCACTATGAGAGGCACGCTTTACCTGTTGTGTTTGCACCCGTCCATCGATGTTTTCTTGACCAATAATCTGAAAATCACCGTCATTATTGACCAATGCCAACGCAGCCATATCCGCTTGTGTAGCGCGAATTGCCGCATCTAATACATTCCCAATCAACTGTTCGACATTCAACGCGCTTGAGATCTGACGCGCAATATCTTCAATAAACGCCAGTTGATGCAATCTCTTCTGGAGGGCTTCTTGTACAAATCGATATTGTAAGGCGTTATGGATCTGCACAGAGATTTGATTAGTGGTGAGTTCTAACAACCGGATCTGGCTTTCCCCAAACCGATGCGGTGTTCCCAACATCACCACGCCGATTCGTTTATTCTCCACCACCATCGGCGCGATCACCAACGACTCATTATCGGTATCAATCATAAACCGCCCCAGATCACGAGACACATCTTCGCGCCCATAAAATTGAGGCATGACATCCAACTGACTTAATTCCGGGACTTGCCGAATGTTAAGCCGATAACTGACACCATATAACCGGATGATCTGCTCATCTTCTTCATACAACCCAATATAAGCATGATCGACTTCCATCATATGGCGCATCAAATCCAACACACCACCGATCACCTGTTCCAATTCCAAACTTGACGTAGAAATCCGCGAAAGATGTACCAGTTGCGCTTGTTCAGAAGCATACACTTCTAACGCACGCAACAATTCCGCATTATCCAACGCAGCGGTAATTTGATACGACAACGCCTCCAACAAATCGATCTCTGAACTCCGATAATAATGCGGATTCTTGAAGTACAACACCATGACACCCACGGTCGCGTTTCCCGAACGTAACGCTAACTCTAATTTTGAGCGATACTCCCCTATCCGACCGTCGTCTTGTAATTCAGCATCCTCCACCATCATCACGTTCGTAACCGTTTTGATCAGTTCCGTCACCACTTGCGTGGCTTGGCCATTTGCGCTCAGTTGGGCCTCATGCTCAGGCAAAATATTGATTGTGTGCGTCAAACTAAGCTGTTGCCGATTATCCTCATTGAGATAAAACACAGCCATGCGATCTGCTTGTGAGATCTGCATCGCAACTTCACTCGCGGCCTTAATCGTGGTCAACACATCCGTGTTAAACACCACATTTTGAATAAATTGATTGATCCGCGCCAAATTTTTCGACATTTCAAGGCTACGGTTATATAAAACCGCATTCCGAATCGTTAAGCCCGCCTGATTCGTGACATTCTGCACCAAACTAATTTCATCAGAGGTAAAATTCGGCTTATTTCGCGATCCCAAACAGACCGCCCCTAGCAATTTTTCCCGTGCCATCAACGGCACGCCCAAAAACGACATATAATCGTTAGGCATTTTCAGCCCTTGCGCGGCATATTCCGCCCGATTTTCCATAGTGATATGGAGCATTAAGCCGCGCCCCGCTACAAAGTAAGTCATCGGGGATGTTTCTGGGGATGAAACAGTCGGATCTTTCCGAACACCATCTTCAATTGCCAAAGGAAATTCCAACAGATTCAAATGTGGGTCATACAACACCACATAATAAAGCGACACATCCACAATCCGGCTGATTCGTTGATGAATCGCGATCAATACCTCATCAATATCCAGATTCGACGCAATATCTTTTCCAATCGTATCCAAAGTTGAAAGATGTTCGATCCGTTTAATCAAGCTTTGTTGCGTCCGATAAACCTCAAAATATCGGAATGCTTGGATAGTCACCACCCACATCATCAATGAAAACGGAAATAGCCCTGAATTTAAGAGAAATACCCCCATCGCAGGCGCAACCATCAACAAGAGCAATTCTTGGAAGATCCGCCGCCGCTGCCCCACCGACCAAAATAACCGTGCGCGGATCTCCGGCGTGATCGGCACATACAACATCCCGATGATCTGCGTCATCATCAACCCACAGATCATCGCTACCCCCAATTGCAATGCCTCTAAGAGGTTGATCGCCACATACGGGGTACTAGCCCCGATCCACCGCAACACTGTTTCAGCCGTGAGCATCCCCCACGCGACAATCGTAAACCGCCCTATCGCAGTAAAAACGATCTGCGATCGCGGCACATGGTCATATTGCCAACGCCCCCCGATCACCAATCGCAACAGGGCCGTAACTGTGCATCCCACCGCGATCACGATCAGCGCAGGGAACACCGCAATCGCCACCCAGATGATCAATGCCACAAAGTTGAGATAACCTGCCCACAAACCATTTTCAAGTTTTCCTGCCAAAACATCGGCAAACACAAATACCGCCGTTACGATCATGACCGCTAACAGCAATTCCGGTTGTGATACCCAAGCTTGATCCCCTGTGATTTCCCCCAGTGTGATCACCAACACCGGAATAACACTCAACAGGAAACGACCAAAATTTTGGAGAGACGGGTTAATAGTCAAGGGGTTTACCCATTTATTAATCGTTGATGTGAAACACCCACTATTATAAGCAGAAAATCGCGATTCTAAACGTGAAACATTTTATTTTTGATCCCGTAGCCCAATCGTTGAGTAACCGTCAAGTTACAGCGCATGTGGCACGCTATAGTATAATCGAGAATGTCGTTTTTAGCTTACTGCAAAGGATTCCCTATGTCACTGTCTCGGACAATCCTAGCCCTTGTGCTAGTCGTGTTCTTGGCGGCCTGCAATCTGACGAGTTCGCCAGAGGAACCAATCGTGAACACCCCGGTTGCAACCAATACGGCGACGCTTGCGCTTACCCCAGGATCTACAGGCTTCCCGACCGCCATTACGGTCACAAGCCTTCCCGGATTTACCCAACAAGCGCCCCCCACCTCGATCGGATTTGTCCCCACCGCCCAAATTTTGCCGACTGCCCAAGGCACGATCAGCATCTTTATCGTTTCACCCATCCCCGGTAACATCCTCGCGGGCAATGTGAACGTTTTAGGATCAGCGCTTCATCCCAACTTCCTCCAATATTATCTGGAATATGGCCCTGATCCCAATCCTAATAACCTTTGGTACACCATCGGAGGCGCACGCCTTACACCCGTCTCCAATAGCTTATTAGGGATCTGGTCTACCAACACGATCCCCGATGGCCCCTATCAGTTGCGCTTGCGTGTATTCTTACGCGACGGCACGATCACCCAAACGGTGGTAAATAACTTGCGCGTTCAAAACACCGCGCCCACCCTTGCCCCGACTCCCACCCAAGCAAACTTGATCCCACGCCCCAACGCAGCCTTTAGCGCCAGTCAATACCAAGGCAAAGCACAATTTACCGTCAGCTTCACCAACTTCTCCAGCGGTAACATCACTGGTTATAGTTGGGATTTTGGGGATGGCACCACCAGCAATGAACGTAATCCCGTTCATACTTTCCGCAACCCCGGTGAGTACCTTGTCACCCTGGTCGCCTTTGGCCCCGGTGGACGATCGAACGCCGCCCAAGCCACGATCAACGTATTGAGCGCCGATCCACCCATCGCTGACTTTACCGCCAACCCCACCACGGGTACAGCACCTTTACGGGTACAATTTACCAATCGTTCCAGTGGCCAAATTACCCGGTTTGTCTGGGATTTTGGAGACGGGGTTTCTAGTAACGAGCGTGATCCAGTCCACACTTTTGAATATCGTCCCGAAAATCAAGGCCAATACAACGTGATCTTGACCGCACGCGGCCCAGGCGGGGTTTCACGTAAACGTCTAACGATCACCGTGCAGAATCCGCGCCAACCCGCCCCCGTAGCCAACTTTGAGCCACGCACGGCCACCGGAAATGCACCCTTTACCGTTCAGTTTACCGACCGTTCCACAGGCGCGATCACCGGGTATACATGGGACTTTGGTGATAATACAGGCAGCACCTCCCAAAACCCTTCACACACCTATGTCAGTGAAGGCACATACACCGTAACCTTGACCGTTTCAGGAGAAGGTGGATCAACCTCAATCACCGGGACGATCACCGTCACCCGTCCGCCACAGGCCCCCGACGCACAATTCACCATGAGTCCCTTAGAAGGCCCGGCCCCGCTAACCGTTCAATTTACCGACACCTCAGTCGGTACGGTAAACAGCCGCTTATGGGAATTTGGCAATGGGGAGACCAGCACCGTCCCCAACCCGCGCATCACCTTCACCAACCCCGGCTCATACACGATCCGCTTGACCGTGACGGGTGCAAACAACCTCTCTGATTTTACGACTCAAACGCTTTCGGTCTTTGAGCCGATCCGTCCGCCGAATGCTGATTTCACCGCCAATCCGCCAGAAGGCCCAGCTCCCTTAGACGTTACCTTTAACAACCTCTCGTCCGGTACAAACATCACCTACTTATGGAACTTTGGTGACGGCAATACCAGCACTGAGTCCGGTGCAACGCTCATCCATCGTTACCAGAACGCCGGAGATTATTCCGTCACCTTAACCGTGACCAACGCGCAAGGACAAAGCGATACCCATCAACTCACCGTGCGCGTTTTGGCCGTCGCACCGCCGACCTCAACACCCGCCCCGGCCACTTCCACCGCTGAAATCCCAACCGCGACTTTCACAGTAGAAGCACCGACGGCAACGTTTACGGTTGAGGCCCCAACCGCAACCTTTACACCTGAACCTCCCACGGCCACCGCGACCGCCGCCCCTGTCGCTCCGATCGCGGACTTCAGTTTCGGCAATCCTCCCGGTGATCCCTTAGTTTTCCAATTCACCGATCTCTCACAAGGCACGGTGACATCGCGGGTATGGACGTTCGGTGATCCAAATGGATCTACCAGCACCGATCAAAATCCGTCTTTTGCCTATCCGGGGCCCGGGACTTACACAGTTACTTTAACGGTAGCAAACGACGGCGGATCAAACAGCATCTCTAAAGATGTGGTGATCATTGCACCGACCGCGACCACCGCCCCACCCCCAACCGCTGATTTCACCTTTGACAACAGCACGGACTTAACCGTTCAGTTCACCGACGCATCCACAGGTGCATCTCCGATCGTCGCTTGGTCATGGGATTTTGGAGACGGTTCAGCGCTCAATACCGAACAAAACCCGCTTTACACTTTTAGCGCGGGTGGGATCTATTCGGTCATTTTGACCATCACAGATCAAAACGGACAAACCGCTTCAATCACCCAAGAGGTAGAAGTCACCGAACCTCAAGACGATAGCATCGCCGATACGACCCCAGTCCTACCAGAGTTAGACTTAGGGACATTGGCCGGTATCGCCAGTGCCAATCCCGGTTTGAACCCGAATGCGTTTACCTTTGCTGGGGATGCAACCGTAGCCGATCCTGACTTCCTCCGCCCATTTGCCGACGGCGGTACGGTGGATGATCCGCGTAGCTATCTTGACCCGACCATTCAAGCGTTTATCGATAGCGGCAGCTTTGCTCAAACCAGTGTTGCCTCTGGTTTCTTAGTCCGTCAACTGGTGCAAGACACCGCCGACGGATGCAACGGAGAAACCTTGTTCCAATGTGAACTCACCCGCTCTAATGCAGCCGTTGTCGTGATCAGTGTCGGTTATCAAGATGCACGACAAGGCACCACACCAGAGGATTTCCGTGCCAATCTTGAGATCTTAGTCGATCAAGCCACCGCACGCGGGGTGATTCCGGTGTTACTCACCGTACAAAACCGCCCGGGCAACGAAGATTTGATCCGTCCGATCAACGAACAGATCATCGAAGTCGCCGAATCGCGTGATTTACCCGTCGTCAACATCTGGCGTATGGTAAACGACATCAACGGACTTGACGGCAATGCACTAAGTGTTTTTGGAGGCGGCGCAGATGTATTAACCGCCGAAACCATCGACATTTACGGGCAAAACAGCCGTAATTTCTACGTCTTAGATGTTCTCCATGCCATCCGCCAACAAGTGTTAGGTCAATAACAGGCTTGGGGGTAAGCTTATCGTTTACCCCCATCTCTATCAACTTTATGCGACTTAAAAATCAACCTTGTGAAGCAGAAATCGCCCCCGGACTTGAACCGATCGTCTCATCCGAATTAGCCGATGAATCGATCGCGATCACCCATACCGAAAAAGGCTTAATCCAATTCACCTACACGGGTGAATTAGCGGATTTACGCCAACTAAAAACCGTTAACGCCCTTTATTTACGCTATCAATTTCCCATTCCCCGCCCCAAGGCCTTGTTAGGGCATCAACATTTTCAAATCCTACTCAATGCGATCACTCGCCTTCAGCAAGCTTACCCCCCCGAAACCTTTCGCACACTTGGCATTGATGCCGCCGGATCAGACTCATCCGTCATGCAACGCCTCAAAACGGAGTTAGCGACCGCCGCCCATCTCTACCCAGACACCGAAAAAGGCGATCTCTTGTTACGGATTCGCCGCACCCGTGATCAAGCTGAAGGGTGGGATGTCTTGATTCGCATCTCCCCCCGTCCATTAGCAACCCGTGCGTGGCGTGTACAAGATTACGAAGGCGCATTAAACGCCGCCGTCGCTCATGCCATGATCCGCTTGACCCGCCCCTCTCGTGAAGATCGTTACCTCAATCTCGCTTGCGGATCAGGCACGTTATTGATCGAACGATTGACCGCCGGCCGCGCCCAACAAGTGATCGGAATCGATCATGATCCGTTTGCCCTCTCTTTAGCGCAACGCAATAGCACCGCGTCCAAAGTCAAACCACAATTGCTACAGGGTGATGTCCGTGCTTTGCCCTTATCCGATGCGAGTATCGATAAACTCACCGCAGATCTGCCTTTTGGCCAATTGGTCGGTACGCATGAAGCCAATCGCACCTTATACCCCGACCTACTACAGGAAGCCGCACGGGTGGCACGGATTGGCGCACCCTTTGTCCTCATCACCCATGAGATCCGACTGTTAGAGAACCTCTTACGCCAACAAAGCGCTTGGCATTTAGAAGATCTGGTTAAAATCACCCTAAACGGCCTTCATCCCCGCATTTACCTTCTACGGCGGGTGTGATATGCTTTTCGCCGAACTTGGAACGCAACAAAATCACGAATACTTCAAGGGAAACCCATGAATACTTCAGCCGAAGCACTTAAACAATTAGAGGCCGCCTTAACCAATGCCAAACAGGCCGCTAAAACGATTGAAGACCTGATCACCGCACACGATTATCAGGATGTCGCTCACTTAACCGCCTCGGCCGCGGTGCGACTGTTAGAGGCAACCGCCGCCTTTATGCGTTCCTCCGATGAAGAAGCACTTGGAGCAATGGAAAGCGCCGATGATTACCTTGATGAAGTCTATGGCATCATTGAAGGCGATCTAGACGACGAGTAAAGTATGGATCTTGCGATCATCGGGGCCGGGGCTGCGGGCTTAACTGCTGCGATCTGGGCTGGGCGTACCTTTCCCCATGCTCAGATCGCACTTTTGGATAGCGCACAGAAACTTGGCGCAAAAATTCTCGTTTCGGGTGGGACACGTTGTAATGTCACCCATGATCAAGTAGACGAAACCGCTTATGCCGGGTCATCACGCAATAGTATCAAAAAAGTCTTAAAGCGTTTTGATGTCCCCCAAACGATCAACTTTTTTCGTGAATTAGGGGTTGCGCTCAAACGTGAAGAAACCGGGAAATTATTTCCCACCACCGATAACGCCCGTACTGTGGTCAATGCGCTACTCAATGAGATCGATCGTCACAATATTGATTTATTACATCCCCGCCGCGTTGAACAACTCATTCATACACCCACCGGCTTTCAGCTGATCGGTTCATGGGGACAATTCACCGCCCAACGGGTGATCTTAGCCACAGGGGGCAAAAGTTTACCCAAAAGCGGTTCAGATGGCCATGGGTATCAACTAGCACGCGCTTTAGGTCATCAACCCACCGATCGCGTTTTTCCCGCCTTAGTGCCGCTCACTTTACCCAAAGATCACTTTATCTGTGGCTTAAGTGGGCTTACCTTACCGACCACGTTAGAAGTACGATCAGGCAATGGCAAAAAGATCGCCTCATTTACCGATTCAACCTTATGTACTCATTTTGGGCTTTCGGGGCCATCAATCTTAGACATCAGCCGTTATTACACCGCCGCCAAATTTGATGACCCCAACGCGCAATTGGTGATCAATTGGCTACCAGACCTCACCCAACAAACTTTAGATCACACGCTACAAAAACTAGGCAAGACCACCCTCTTAAGACATTTTTCACCGCTGTTACCGGAACGACTTTTACGCACATTATGCGCCGCTATCCACCTAGAGCCGGGCTTGCCCGCTGATCGGTTGACTCGTGAACAACGCCGCGCTTTGGTGATGATGTTGACTGATACCCCCCTACCGATCACTGGAGACCGCGGTTATCAATATGCTGAAGTGACGGCCGGTGGTATCCCCTTAAGTGAAATCCGTTTAGAGACAATGGAATCCCGAATCACCCCCGGCCTCTATTTTTGTGGCGAAATTTGCGATGTAGACGGTCGCATCGGCGGTTATAACTTTCAATGGGCATGGGCCAGTGGGTATGTTGCGGGTATTTCGGCGTTAAAGTAAGAAAAATAGAACAAATGATTCAATTTTCACACGAAGGGTGTTATACTGATAAGGTGTGGAGTTTGTCGAAATACGCAGTCATCTCAGAAAAATACCCCACTACTGGAGACATACGCGGGCCGACTCCCTCCCGATGTATGGCTGAGGGCTAGGGTGGGGTTGGGCGCAAGAAACTTTCCTGTGCCTACTGAGGAATGTGCCTTTCCAATCTTACGATCCCTCTAACCACGCTGCTGCTGTCGCCGAATTTATTTTTTGGTCTTAGCCGCCGCGTGGACTCTCTAGCACATCTCCCCATCGCATGTTAACATGGGCGAACTTGTGCATCTTGACGAGTAATGCCGATGAAACCGATTTATTTAGTCATTTTTTTACTAACACTAATATCAACCGCCTGTGGCCCGACTCCCACAACATCCCAGATCCGCGTCACGATCATCGTAGACGGGCGCACCCAGAGTTACGGCTATGATGAGCCGATTCCGGTAGGTCAATTCTTAGACGAGATCAATATTGAGTTAGGCGAACTTGATCGTGTCAACCCACCGCAATATACCCAGATCAGCGATGAAATGTTGATCCAAGTCGTGCGCGTCCAAGAGACCGAAGAATGCCGCGATGAGACCATTCCCTTTGAGGAACGTCGGGTCTATGACGAAAGCGTGAATCCGGGTGAGGAATTTTTAGTAAAAAAAGGCGTAAACGGCACACAACGCCTCTGTTTCCGTACTGAAATTGTAGACGGTGTTTCCGGCACCCCTGTGCAGATCGGGCAACCGGTGGTCATCACGCCCGCGCAAGAGGAATTGATCTATATTGCACCCCCGACCTCGCTAGATCCAGTGGAGATCGTCGGGACATTAGCTTATATCAGCAAAGGCAACGCTTGGGTGATGCGTGGGAGCAGCCAACCTCCAAATCGCCGTGCGATCACCAACAGTGGGGATTTAGACGGGCGGGTATTTAGCCTCTCATTCGATGGCCGTCAATTATTGATGTCCCGTGAGATCGATCCAAGTGGTGATTTTAACAATGAGCTTTGGCTATTACCGGATGTTCACGCGCCTGAACCACGCCCGATCAAGTTACGCCCTTCCAACTTGCTTTACGCAGACTGGGTGCCAGGCCGTCCGAACACGATCGCCTATTCCCGTGCCGAACCGCGTGCCACTAGCCCAGGTTGGAAGGCACTTAATGATTTACGGTTAAGCATCATCGACCCTCAAACGGGTGAAGAAATTGACGTTGAGCCGCTCCTAGATGAAAATGCAGGCGGCCCTTATGGTTGGTGGGGGACAAAGTTCTCATGGTCTCCTGATGGTCAACGCCTCGCTTGGGTGCAAGCCGATGCAGTGGGTTTATTAGATCTACAAAGCAAGGAATTTCAACCCCTTGTGACCTACAGCATCTTCACGCCCTACAGTGATTGGTCATGGACGACCTCGGTATCATGGTCTCCAGACAGCCAATTACTCGCGACCACGGTTCACGGCCCACCGATCAGCACCGAAGCACCGGAGCGTAGTCCGGTGTTTAACATTGCCGTATTATCGGTTGAAGCCTCTTTTAGTGCCGAAATTGTCACCCGTGCTGGCATCTGGTCGAGTCCAAAGTTTTCGCCACAAGTAGAGCCGAATGACGGTTTATATCCACAAGTGTATCTGGCTTACCTGCTTGCACGTCAACCTCTTGATAGCGTAAGCGATACAGCAGAATACGATCTATATGTGGCGGATCGCGATGGCAGTAATGCCCGTCGGATCTTTCCACAAGACGGGCAACGCGGCATTTTAACCCGTGATTATGTCTGGAGTCCTGATGGCCGTCAGATCGCGCTTGTCTATCAAGGCAATTTATGGATCGTCGATGTCATCACGGGCAATGCGCGTCAAATCACATTAGACGGAAACGTGTCTAATCCGGTGTGGACGCGCTAATCGATGTTTCTATTTCGTTCACGCTATCCGTTTTTGTTTTTATGCGCGTGTTTCGCCTTTTTAGGTAGTCTCACCGCGTTACTAGGGACAAGCCTTCAACGCGATCAAAACCTTCGCGGTTACGTTGATCCCACGCAAACGCAGGATCTCCCCTTTCGCATCCCGCGTTTAGGGGTCAATGCAGAGTTAACGCAATACAACGCGACAGAGCTTCCACGGCAATTCGCGTTAATGCAAGCAGCGAAGATCACTTGGGTGCGTCAAGTTGCCTATTGGGATCAAATTGAGCCATTACAAGGGGAATTTGATTGGTCAGTATGGGATCGCATCACTTCAGCGCTTACTGACTTCCCAGATCTAAGGTTAGTGGTGGTATTCATGCACAGCCCTGAATGGGCGCGCACCTTACCCGATGATCCGACCACCCCACCTGATGATCCGGCCGCCTTTGCCCGTTTTGTGCGTATATTTGCAGAACGTTATGGTTCATCAATCGATCACTATCAGATCTGGGATGAACCGAATTTACAAAGCGCTTGGGGGGGGCGTGAACCGCGTGTAGCCGATTATTTTGCCTTGCTACAAGCAGGTTATAACTCCATTCACGCAATCGATCCCGGCGCAACGGTGATCAGCGCATCGCTTGCGCCCACCACCGAGACTCGTGGCTTAAACATCAGTGATTGGCGTTACCTCAATGATCTATACGCGCTAGGCGCAGCCGATTACATGGATGCCGTTGCAGGTAAACCTTATGGGTTCAACAGCGATCCAAACGAACGGATGGTTTCAGAAGATACCCTCAATTTTTCCCGTGTGATCGGGTTACGTGAAGTGATGACCGACTATCAAGACGGTCAAACCGCGTTATGGGCGACTCATTGGGGATGGAACAGTCTACCCACTGATTGGAACGGGAATCCGTCAATTTGGGGAAGTGTCGATCAAACCACCCAGATCACTTATACCTTGGCAGCCTTAGATCGCGCCGATCGCGAATGGCCATGGTTAGGCGCTATGATCTTGTTTCATTGGCAGCCGGATGCTCCATTGGACGATCCATTATGGGGTTTTACCTTGATTGATCCCGAAGATCGCCCCACACCGCTTTATGAGGCATTGGTCAATTACACCCCAATCGAACATCCTTCTAATGGGTTATATCCGGCCGCGAACCCATACACCGAATACAGTGGAGTATGGACATTTAGCGATCTGGGTGCAGATATTGGTTGGTTACGCGATAGTCGTTTTAGCTTCAATTTCTACGGAAGCGATGTTGGCCTGATCTTACGCAAAGATGATTATATCGCCTATCTCTATCCACAGATCAACGGTGCGCCGGCGAATGCCCTTCCCCGTGATGGAAGTGGAAACAGTTATCTCATTTTACAAAGTGGTAGCCTTGAACCAGAGTTAGGCGTGATCAAAGTCGCTGAAAACCTACCCATACAAACGCACACCTTAACCGCCGTAGCCGATCGCGGTTTCGATCGATGGGCGCTAGTCGGTTATGCGGTGAGTTCAGGCGATCTCTACCTCCCCTATCAACGTCAGATCGCCGTGGCATCGCTGACCACCGCGCTAAGTTTGATCGCGGTGATCGTGATGGGGACTCAAGTTGCGTGGCGTAAAACGCCTTTCATGGCGTTCTGGAATGCGTTAAGCGCGCTCACCCAACTGATCATCACGATCATCACCTCTGTAGCGCTGTTAATCGGATTTTATCTGACATGGGGGGAAGCGACTCCGACATTTATCCGACGTGAACCGATCCAATTAGGGTTATCGATTTTAACGGCCGGACTTATCTACCTAAATCCCGCCCTTCCCTTGACAATTTTTGCGACGATCGTTCTGTTTGTGATTCTCTACAATCGTCCCGCTTTTGGGCTTGCGTTGACGCTGTTTTACGCACCCTTTTTCCTCTTTCCTATTGAGCTATTTGTATTTGCATTCCCAATGGCCGAATTGGTGCTTTTGATCACCTTTGCGGCATGGGCATTACATCAGCTAGTCGCTTGGGGAAAATTGCGCCGTAGTGATCCAACTTATCACCCTTTCAAACACCTCCAGTTATCTTTACTGGATTATGCGGTGATGACTTGGGTGATTTTAGGCGCATTCACCCTCTTTTGGGTGGAACAGCGCGGACTTGCGATCACTGAACTCCGCACTTTGATCATTGAACCCGCCCTGTTATATCTGATGTTTCGCACCTTACGCTTAACCCAAGCGGACTTGTTACGGGTGATCGATGCGTTATTAGCGGCAGGTTTTATGGTGGCGATCATCGGTTTAGCCCTCTATTTGCGGAGTGAAGGGATCATCACCGCCGAAGATTCAGCGCGCCGTTTAGCCAGTGTCTACGGATCGCCCAATAATGTGGCCTTGTTTTTAGGGCGTTGTATCCCCTTCGCCCTAGCGATGCTTCTTTTACCCCTAAATCGGACTCGTCGTATGTTAGCTGCGCTCTGTTTAGGGGTGATGTTATTGGCAGCGGGGTTAACTCAAAGCGTAGGCGGGTTATTTATCGGGATTCCAGCAGCGATCGGCGCAGTTTTAATCGTCACCTATGGGCGTAAAGCGTTGCTCCCATTGATCGCCTTGATCCTATTAGGGGGAGTCGCGTTCGGTGTGTTAGCGACTCAATCCGAACGTTTTGCCCGTGCCGTAGACTTTACGCAAGGCACAAATCTGATACGGATTCGCCTATGGCAAAGCTCTCTAGAGATGATCGCCGACCGCCCTATCACGGGATTAGGATTAGATCAATTCCTCTACCAATATCGTGGCACTTATATCAAACCCGATGCAGAGGCCGATCCGAATCTCTCGCATCCTCATAACTACTTGTTCGATTTTTGGTTACGCCTTGGCATCATGGGAGTCGCGCTATTTTTTACATTCCAGTGGGGATTTTGGCGTTCAGTTTTACGTTTACGTGCCATTTCCCTTGATATATGGGGTCAAGCGATCTTGATAGGTCTCATCGGCAGTATGGTTAACCTACTCGCACATGGCTTAATCGACAACAGCGTTTATGTGTTGGATCTCGCTTATGTCTTTGCTTTTCAATTGGCATTAGCAAACATGCGTTCTATTGACGCTAAACCGGATCAAATGGTGTAATTAGACATAAACGACTTGCGGAGATGCGGGTGATGAAGGCTAAAATCAACAAGATCACCATTCAAATCCTACAGGGAGATCTTTTTGCGCTCCCAGTGAATGGGATTGTAACGGTTACAGATCCCAATCTGCATGTTGATCCCATACTTGCTAAGCGCGCCGGCCCCGCCCTTCAGACGCAAACCGAGTCGATTCGCTGGAGCGATGTCGGTACAGCGGTGATCACCGATGCTGGAAATTTAAAGCACCTCAAAAAGATTATTCATGCGGTTGGGCCGCGTTGGGGTGATGAAAGCGCCCGCGCTAAGCTAGGGTTAGTGACATGGGAGAGTTTATCACTTGCCGAACAACATGAGTTGAAGGCGATCGCCCTACCCCCAATTTCAGTAGGGGCATTAGGGTATCCGTTGGAAAATTGCGCCAAGACCATGTTAGAACAGATCATTGATTTCACCTTTGAGCAGTTAAAATCGTTGCGAACGGTGATCCTATGTGTCGAAGATGCGCGGGCTTTTGCCATTTTTGAAGCTGAATTTCAAACACAACTTGAGACGTTGAAAGAAACAGGTGACGGTGAAGTCGTCCTCGTTTAGCCTGACACTTTATGGTAGACTTTGTTGCGGTTTCAAGGCAATGTAACGAGGGGGTTTTGAATTGCGTGTATTGATCACGGGCGGCGCGGGGTTTGTGGGATCGCACTTATGTGATCGCTTTTTGGCTGAAGGCCATCAAGTGATCGCGGTCGATAGTCTGCTCACTGGCAACCTTCGCAATATTGCCCATCTTACCAATAATCCTAATTTTACTTTTCTCCATCAAGACATTACACAAACGCTACAAATCGCGGGTGATCTAGATGCAGTTTTAAATTTCGCCTCCCCTGCCAGCCCGATCGACTATCTTAAATACCCGATCGAAACCTTACGGGTAGGATCAGTGGGTACAGAAAATACGTTAAAGTTAGCTTTAGAGAAAAATGCCCGTTATTTACTTGCCTCCACTTCTGAAATTTACGGTGATCCTTTAGAACATCCGCAACGTGAGACCTACGCGGGGAATGTGGACATTGTAGGCCCGCGGGCCGTGTATGATGAGGCGAAGCGTTACGCCGAGGCCGTCACCTTGGCATATCATCGCGCCTATCAACTCAAAACCCATATCGTGCGGATTTTTAACACTTACGGGCCCCGAATGCGCTTAGACGACGGTCGGGTTGTGCCGAACTTTATCGACCAAGCGCTTAAAGGAATTGCCTTGACTGTGTACGGAAACGGGCAACAAACGCGCAGTTTCCAATATGTGGATGATTTGGTGGAAGGGGTCTATCGTTTACTTTTTTCCGATTATTCCGAACCTGTCAACATTGGCAACCCCCACGAATTGACGATTATTCAATTCGCCGAGGTGATTAACGAGTTAACGGATAACCCCGCAGGTATCGTATACAAACCCGACTTACGGATCAAAGGTGATCCTCAAACACGCCGCCCAGACATCGGACGTGCGCGTGAAATTCTCAACTGGGAGCCAAAAGTCCCACTTGCAGAAGGATTACAAAAGACGATCCAATATTTTCAACAACTCAGTGAACCGACTTAACCCTGCCCTCTTTGCCTCGGTTGTGTTAGGAATTTTGATCGCTACACAACCGATTTTAACCACCCTCGCGATCGGCGCAGCGGCCTTGATCTTCTTGGCGCTGTTTCATCCGATCACCGGCGTGATCATCATGTTGGTGTTAGCCCCTCTGCGGACATTATTAGAAACCGAAGCCGCTTTTCGACTCCCCTTAGAGATTGGGCAGTTAACCGTTCTATTAGCGCTCACATTATGGGCAATCTATCGGATCGCACGCGGTCAACGCTTGATCAGTTGGACATGGAGTCCCGTTTATCTTCCAGTGTTAGTGTTTTTTAGCGCAATCAGTTTCACCATGTTCACGCCGATCTCAATGGGCGCATGGTTGAGCGAGTGGTTAAAATGGGCGATCATCCTTGTTTTAATCACCTTTGTCCTCAATTTACGCCATTGGCAATGGTTAGTCTTTGGTTTAGTGATCGCGGGATGTGCCAATGCGCTGATCGGTCTATATATTTTTCTGGGTGGGAGCGGCGCGCTCCATTTATTGGTTGAAGATCGATTTTTTCGCGCTTTTGGTACATTCGGACAACCTAACCCATTTGGTGGATTTATGGGATTGCTTGCCCCTCTTGCGTATGGGGCAGCCTTAGGTTATCTGCTTCGACTATGGCAACATTACCGACGCACCCAAACACTCGCACGGCATGATCTAATGGCGTGCATTTTTTACGGTCTAGCTGGGGCAATCTTAAGCGTTGGTGTGATCATTTCATGGAGTCGCGGAGCTTGGTTAGGGTTCGGAGTCGCAATGATGATCTTTGTGATCGCGATTCCGCGTCGTTTATGGCAAAGCGGGGTTGTATTATCGGTGATTGCGATCTTAACCTTAGCATTATGGACATCGGGGCGGCTTCCCGCCTCAATTGTAGATCGGATCAACAGCGCCACTACCGAATTATTTGCCTTTCGTGATGTACGTGGGATTGATGTCACACCTGCCAATTATGCAGTGATCGAACGGCTAGCGCATTGGCAGGCCGCGGTCAACATGGCCGAGGGCAATTTTTGGTTAGGGGTGGGTTTAGGCAATTACGAATTTGCCTATGGACAATATCGTTTGATCGTATGGCGTGAACCCCTCGGACACGCCCATAACTACTACTTGAATATTTTTGGGGAGACTGGCATTATTGGTTTAGGAGCTTATCTCACTTTATGGATCGGTATTGTTTATTTAACGTGGCGGGCGCGCGCACACCCAGATAATCTTGCGCGTTCGGTGGTGATTGGTTTACTGGGGACATGGGTGTATCTGGCAACACATAGTTTGACCGATAATCTCTATGTCAACAACCTGTTTTTACATATCGGGGTTATGTTTGGCATCCTTGCGGTACTGTATCGCCAAGTTTGGCATCACACAAATTTTAGGTAAATCATGACAACAAGTACATCAACCAGCACATTAGAACCCACCGAAAACACGGAAGAAATCAATGAAGTGGTAGAAGTCACTAAACGGGTATTCCGGAATCCTTTAGACACCCCGATCAAGCTAATCGCAGCGCGTTTTGGTGCAAAATCCAAAGAGGTCGAGCGTTTCCTTAAATTTGCCGTTGTTGGCATCAGCGGCGCGGTGATTGACCTTGGGTTGGTCATCATCCTACAGGCAACCGTGCTTCCTCCTAAACATGATGAGGCAGCGATCGATCCGCGAGTGGCATTGGTCTCTCTGATTGCGTTTACGACGGCCGTTTTAAGCAATTTTATCTGGACACGCCTTTGGGTATATCCTGAATCGCGTTCCAAATCGATCCGCCGTCAATTAGCCTCATTCACCTTTATCAGTTTTGTCGGGGGTGCAGGACGCACAGTTTGGGTAACCGTGGCGCATAGCTTTTTGGGCCAATTTGCCCTGCCCTTCTTATTGCCATTGATTCAACTGCTCCGACCCAATTACACGCCCGGCCCAGTCGCTGCTGAAAAGATTGGGACACTGATCGCCACTTTGATCGCGATGGCCGTCGTGATGCTTTGGAACTTCTTCGCCAATCGTTACTGGACATACAACGACGTAAAGTAATCATTACGATCCCCCGTTAAACAGATCAACGGGGGATTTATCTATTGCAACGATTGACTTTGCAACCATTTTTGGCGATTCGCCCCGCGTGCGATCTTACCGCTAGATGTTTTAATCAACCATTTTTCGTTGACTAACGCTACATAAGTCACACTCACGGTTGTTTTTTGAGCCACCGCCAACCGAATCGCGCTCTTGATCCGTTGTAATTCGGTTGGATCATCGCTATGGACTTCAGCGATCACCGCGATCAATTCAGTTCCTTCACGTTCATCCGGCACACCAAAAGCCACCACCCGCCCCGTATGAACCCCATCAACCGTATTGACGACTGCTTCAATATCTTGGGGATAGACGTTTTTTCCGGCATTGATGATCAAGTCTTTACTCCGGCCGACGATAAACACCTCCCCATCAACCAAATAGCCGCGATCGCCAGTCAGATACCAACCCTCGCTAAACGGTTGCAGATCCGGCCGTTGATAGTATTCGGTCAAAAGGCAATCACTTTTGATCGCGATCTCCCCTACCCCCCGATCTGCTAAAACTTCACCCTTTGCGCCCATGATTCGTATTTGTGTTCCGTTGATCGCCGCCCCACATGAGACCTGCGTCAACGGGTTGACTGTGGTCTCATCAATAGGTTGAGCGTATAACCGCTGTTCTAAGACATCGCGATCAATCAGATCTAAACGGGCAGGTTGTCCGGGGGGAGTCTGTGTTACGGCAAACGTATTTTCGGCCATCGCATAACACACACTTAGCTTATCTAAGGGGACTCCGAAGCGCTCTGAAAACAGGACATGGCTATGATGATGAACGGGTTCAGAACAATTAATCAACATGCGTAAACTCTCCAGAGACAGGCCATCGCTATCTCGTTGACGAATGCGCCGCGCACAATGGTGATAGGCAAAATTCGGCAGCCAACACAACGTCCCGTGATAGTCATGGATCGCCTTCAGCAACATCACAGGTGATTTGACCCAATCAAACGGGGACATCAATACCAACGGAATCCCTTGAATCAGCGGCATCAAAAAGCCCGCGATCAAGCCCATGTCATGATACAAAGGCAACCAACTGACGATCACATCATCGCTATTCAACGCGATCGCGTCGCTATAATGTGCAAGTTGGTTTAATACCGCTTGATGCGAAAGTGCGACCCCTTTTTGCAGGCCGGTCGTACCGCTAGAGTGCTGTAAAAATGCGATCTCATGCGAATCGGCTTGGATGTATTGAAAGTTTTCCCGATCCCCTTGTCGCAATATTTCAGAGGAATAGATCGGACAATCGATCCGCTCTTGTAGAGTCATCTGAAACGCAGCGGTCGTTAGGATCGCCTTCACTCCCGAAAGTTTGACCAGTTCCTCTAAACTTTGCATATAAATTTCGGGATCAAGTTTTTCGGTTAATGTAGGCATCATTGAGGGAATCGCCCCCACGAATAACGCCGCCCAAAATGCGAAAATGCTCTCTAGATTTTGGGTGTGTGCGATGATCACCAGATCACGCGATTGAATACCCGCTTGTTGTAATGCAGCTGCATACTGCATACAAGCATCGCGAAATTCACGCCGAGATACCATGAGCGGAGGATCTTCAGGCGACAAATAGACGATCGCAAAGCGAGGATCGTCTAAATGAGTCAGCGTATGTGCATCTAATAACGTTTGAAACTGGGCCCGTGTCGAAGATGACAATCTCATGTCGCTTGATCGCGCATGACTCGCGCTATCATCTGATCGAGTGTATCCATTTTGGCCACAGTCAAATCCGGATCAGGGATATACACCCCAAATTCTTTTTCAACATACACCGCCAATTCTGCCAATGCAAACGAGTCGATCAATCCTCCGGTGATAATGCCTTCTTGATCTGTGAGTTGATAACTGGGATCACGCATCAAATCTCGCACAATAAATTGTCGGATCTGCTCTCTAACGGTGGTTGCATCCATATCCATTTCCCCTCCCCTTTGGTTTTATTCCGCTTCTCCACACCATTTCCACTCGCCGTCCTCTTGCACCACCCCATACGCGCCTAATGGAAACTCTTGTTCTTCTGTGCCATAAGTCGCAACAATCCGACCCTCACAACGCACAAGGTTATCTCCTCTACTTTGACAAGCCATATCTTCGATCCGTGCTTCGATCGACGCAAAAGACATTTGTAACTGTAATTGACTTTCCAAAGGCGAACAGAGCAAACGCCGCATTTCAGTTTCGTTGGTTTCCACTTTTGCCTGTAAATATTGTTCTACGGCGCGTGCGGCCGCATCCTCTCCTGTCGCAGCACAGGCGCTTAACACCAATAAGATCAAACACATCCCTAAGATCAAACGCATTAGATTGTCCTCTCGTGTCTAACCGCGCAATTCTACAAATCTCTGTGTAAATGTACAGAGAATTTACCTAATTTTTACAGACCGACCCTATAATAACACTTTGACACCCAACATCAGGAGATTTTCATGTCCTCTCTAAGCATACATAACTTTGCCGAGGCGATGCGGCTACTCTCACAACTCTATGTGGAGACCTCCTCACATGAACCCTCCGAAGACTTTATTGAAGAGACCCAGGGTAAAATCTTGGCGATCATTGACCGAGAAACCCGTGATGATGGCGAAAGCGCTATCTCCGTTCGGTTTGAGGATCGTCAAACAGGAGCCATTCGCGAGATCACGATGACCATGACCTCATCGGAAAACGAATTTTAAGCTTTTCGGGGACAACGCCTTGCGCTTGTCCCTTTTTGTTTATCCCCCCCTACCGCTATAATGCCTTCACTTGACCCAAAAATTAGGATGTATCGCATGACCGATCAACAGGCAAAATCAATCGCAGAATCACGAGTAACACTTAGCGCCATGATGGGCCCACAAGATACCAACGCCCTTGGCAATGTGCATGGCGGGGTGATTATGAAAATGGTGGATGAAGTCGGCGGATTGGCCGCGATGCGTCACGCCCGCGCCCCAGTCGTCACAGTGGTGATCGACTCGATGACCTTTGTCGAACCCGTGCGTGTCGGAAATTTGGTGCAATGTAGCGCCGAATTGACTTACGCCGGTCGGACATCCATGGAAGTCCGTGTAGAGGTGTTGACGGAAAACCCGATCACAGGTACGTCTAGCATCACCAATACCGCTTATTTGGTCTATGTCGCTTTAGATCCTGAAGGCCGCCCAACCCCTGTCCCCCCCCTACTCTATACAAGTGATGAACAACGCGAACGCGCTCAACGCGCCCAAGAACGTCAAGCCTATCGCAAGGCGCAACGTGCAAAGGAACACGCATGAGCGATCAAGCGCAAGAACAACCGAAATCTTCCGCTCTCTTAGAGATCCTCAATCGCTCAAATGCACGCCGCATTTTGAGCCTCCCCGCTCAAGATGTTGGATTAGCTGAACATCGCCCCTATCCTTTTGTCGCGATCGTTGGACAAGTTGAAATGCGGATCGCGTTGCTCTTGGCTGTGATCAATCCGAACATCGGTGGAGTCTTGCTGATCGGCCCGCGTGGCACAGGGAAAACCACGGCCGTTCGTAGCGTTACCGGAATTTTACCCGATGTCGAAGTCAGCGATTGTGAAGAAGGGGTCTTGGCCGAAGATCTACAATCCGAAGAGTCGCGCTGGCTTTACCCCGATTGTTATGAAAAGTATCATGCGGGTGGGCAGATTTCACACTATGAACCCGTGAAATTGGTCGAATTGCCATTGAATGCCCGACTTGAGGATGTGGTCGGTGGGGTCAATGAGCGCATCGCGGTGAATCGTAATGTGATCCGCTTGGAACGCGGGATTTTAGCACGGGCCGATAACAACCTGCTGTATGTCGATGAAGTAAATCTATTAGACGATCAGATTGTGGATGCGATTTTAGATGCAGCCGCACAAGGTCAATATACGGTCCGACGCGGTGCGATGGCCGGCACCTATCGCTCACGGTTTGTCTTGATCGGATCTATGAATCCCGAAGAAGGCCGGTTGCGTCCGCAAATCTTGGATCGGTTTGGGTTACGAGTCAATGTGCGCGGTTTAACCCGCTTGGATGAGCGCATGGAAGTATATCAACGGATGCGTGCTTATCGACGTAATCCGACGGGTTTTATCCACCAATGGGAGTTGAACACCGCTGAAACCTTAGAAGAAGTGGTAACAGCACGCGAACGCATCAAAGAAACCCAGATCCCGGATCAAGCGCTTCAAATCGGTCTACAGTTGGTCGAAATGCTCAAAATTGACTCACATCGTGCGGATTACACCTTGTTTGAGGCCGCCCGGGCTTATGCCGCAGCCGATAGTCGCACGCAAGTCACCGTTGATGATATTCGGGCCGTGGCCCCTTTAGCTTTGCGTCAACGCCGTAGTGAATTTATGGATACCTTCTTTGAAAGTCAGCAAACCGAAGATGAACACATTCAAAAATGTTTGGATACCCTCACCACGCCCGCGTAATCTATGGTTAATCCTGCTGATTCTAGGTGCGTTCATCGGGTATCTGCTCCCATGGATCGTACAGAGCAGTAGTAGCCTCACGTTCGGCGCGTATGATCTGGCCGAATGGATCACATTACGCTTGCCCGATCGTCCGATGCAAGTCGTCCTATTATTACGCTTGCCCCCAGTTTGCATAGCGCTGATCATCGCTTTAGCGTTGGCACGCCCCCGTTTTCAAGCGAGGTGGTGGGTTGCACTTGGGACGGTCATCCTAATCGCATTTGCCCTACTCCCCCCGCTTGAGTTTATCAATCAGCGCGGTGATGTGAATTATGGTCAACAATTCCAACTGGCGATCATCGCCTTGATCGGCGGGGTGATCGGGTTATCCGGTTTACTCCATGCGTGGCGCGCTTATCTCATTGCGATTTTAGGTTTGATCAGCGCCGGAGTCAGCATGATCGGTTATCTGCAAGCGGTTGAGATCGTGCAAGGGTTGGGACTTAATCCTCAATTAGGGTTTGGCATGATCGTGTTCGTGGGCGCGAGTTTACTTCTTAGCCTGTACGGGATCAGAACACACAGAGGATCATGATCCTCTGTGTGTTGAGGCCTTATTTCGCTTTTGATTTGATATAGTCGATCGCTTGACCCACAGTTTCAATTTTCTGTGCGTCTTCATCGGTGATCTCCCCACCGAACCCTTTTTCAAATTCCATGATAAGTTCAACTAAATCTAATGAGTCCGCTTCTAGATCATCGCGAAAATGTGCATCCAAGGTGACTTTATCCGACTCCACCCCTAACACATCGACTACAATCTTTTTTACACGTTCTGCAATTTCGTCCATAGAGAACCTTCCATACTAGGTGCTTTCCGAGTCAACGACAGTCATTATATCGCTAACGCATTACCCTGCCAGTTACAGTTGTTGACAGTCTACAGGTTCATGGTACGATTTATCCCTGTCTAACGTAAGTAAGGAACACCAATTCATGAGTCAAGTCACGGAAACACCTACGACTGAAAGCCGTAAAGTCGATCACATTCGCATCAATCTCGATAAAGACGTTCAATTTCCCCGTTTAACCACCGGCCTAGAACGCTATCGCTTTCTGCATCAAGCGCTTCCAGAGATCGATCTTGCCGAAATCGATACCCGTGTCCATTTGCTAGGCCACTTGATCAACGTGCCGATCTTGATCTCATCCATGACCGGAGGGACGGAAATGGCGAGTCGGTTAAATCGTAACCTCGCCGAAGCCGCTCAACATCACCAGATTCCGATGGGAGTCGGGTCACAACGCGCCGCAGTTGAAAGTCTTGAACTTGCCAAAAGCTATCAAATTCGCGATGTTGCACCGGATATTTTGCTGTTTGCCAACATCGGCGCGGTTCAATTGAACTATGGCTACGGCGTAGATCAATGCCGTCGGGCAGTTGATATGCTAGAGGCAAACGCGCTTATCTTACATTTTAACGTGTTGCAAGAAGCGGTACAACCTGAAGGCGATACCAATTTCGCCGGATTACTCGCTAAAGTCGAACACATTTGCACTCATGTCGGCGTTCCTGTGATCGCCAAAGAAGTCGGTTGGGGCTTTAGCGAAAAGAATTGCCGTGACCTCAAAAATGTCGGTGTTTCTGCGATCGATGTGGCCGGCGCAGGCGGCACTTCATGGAGCGAAGTTGAATATCATCGCGCTCCGACCGCCTTCCATGCCCGTGTAGCCCGTAGCTTTGCCGATTGGGGTATCCCAACCGCCGATGCGATTCAATACGCGGTCAAAGGCGCGCCTGATCTCGATATTATCGCGAGTGGCGGGTTACGAGATGGGATCGACATCGCGAAATGTATCGCGCTGGGTGCAAAAGTCGGAGGGATCGCAGCCTCATTCCTCAAAGCAGCCGATGAATCCGTTGAAGCGGTGGATCAACTGATCCGCGAACTAAGCAGCCAGATCCGCATTGCCATGTTATGTAGCGGTGCGCGCACCATTTCTGACCTTCAAAACACCCCCCTTCTCAAAGATTGAAAGGTGTAGCCATGTTACAAGAACTCATGGGACGTTACCTTGAAGCCATTGATCTCAATATGCGTGAAATGGTCAATGCGGCCCCCGTCGAAACCCCAGGTTATGGGATGATGCTCCGTTACCCGTTCGGTTGGGTCGATGAACAAGGCAATCCCTATAATAAATCCACCGGTAAGCGGATTCGTCCGATCCTACTCTTGTTATGTACCGAGGCCGCGGGAGGTGATTGGCAAACCGCGCTTCCAGCAGCCTCCGCAGTTGAAATTTTGCATAACTTCTCGTTGATCCATGATGACATCCAAGACAATAGCCCCGTTCGCCATAACCGCCCTACCCTTTGGAAAGTTTGGGGGGTCGCAAACGGCATTAATGCGGGTGATGCGCTGTTCACGCTCTCGTTTGTCGCACTTAGTAAATTGACCGAACGCGGCGTTTCAGCAGAAATTGCCTTACAATGCTTGCGTGTCTTTAGCAACATGGCGCTTGAACTCACCCGCGGTCAACATCTTGATATGCGCTTTGAGCATCAAGGCACCGTCACCGCTGAAGAATACATCTCCATGATCAGCGGGAAAACCTCCGCCTTGCTTTCCGCTTGCGCGGAAATGGGTGCATTGATCGGATGTGGTGACTCCAAAATTGCCGCAAAATACGCCGATTTTGGCTTGAATCTGGGCATCTCGTTTCAGATCCGCGATGATATTCTTGGGATCTGGGGCGATGCAGAAGTGACCGGAAAATCCGCTGCAACTGACATCCTCTCGCGTAAAAAATCGCTTCCGGTGATCTATGGCTTAGAGCGTAGCAACGCCCTCGCCGATCTCTATAACCGCGAAACGTTTGGTGAAGCAGATGTGCAACCCGCGGTAGAACTGCTCAACTCGGTTGGTGCGCGTGAATATGCCCACCAACAAGAGACCAAATTTTACCAACGTGCGATCGAATCCTTGAATGATGCACAACCCCAAGGTACCGCCGCGCAAGCCCTAAACGCACTGATCGATCTGCTGTTTCAACGCACTTCCTAAACTACCCCGTTGGGGAAAGATCCACCTTTCCCCAATGATTTGATCTTTATCATCAATCAAGCGTTGAATTACAAAAACCCTTAAGGTATCGTTAAAATAACAACAATGAACTTGATCATTTTTAATGACAATGAAAGGCAAGATGTAATTTTTTGGTCTTTCGAGAGATAAGGACAAACAGCGCGTCATTCGGTGCGCTCTTAACCGAACTTAGGTGAGTGCGGCGGCTGCGGTAGCAACCAAGAAAAAAATAATTCGGCGACAGCGGCAACGTGGTTAGATTGACCGTAAGATTGAAATTGTGAGCGCGCCAATGCCAAAAATCAAAATCAAGGCAAAACAGCGCTTTCATCGGATACTCCTTAGGGTCGATTCGGTCATATTGAGTGGATTATAGCACAGATGAGCGAAAAATTCGTAACAAATGTTACGTCTTTTAGCCGATGCCTTTTGCTATCCCCTATCGCTTATGCTCTTTATTTCCGATTATATCTCGTTTAAAATTTACTTTTTCCATTAAAGACGATAGACAACATGGGCTTTAACCAACGTTATTTGTTGCAAAACTTGATCGGTGCTGGCGGTATGGGCGCGGTTTATCAGGCTATTGATCGACTCACAGGAGAGACGATCGCGCTTAAACAAGTCCCGAATCATTTAAACGCTAATTCACGCGATGCTGCCTATACACAACACGATCGTTTGATATTGACTCGCGAGTTTCGTACCTTAGCAGGGTTACGTCACCCTCACATTGTGAATGTGTTAGATTATGGGTTTGACCTTGATCGTCAACCCTTTTTTACCATGGAGTTGTTACAAAACGCGCAAACGATCCTTGAGATCGGGGTTGATTTATCACGACGCGATCAAATTCAATTGCTGATTCAAGTCTTACAGGCTTTGGCTTATCTGCATCGTCGTCAGATCATCCACCGCGATCTCAAACCTGCTAATATCCTCGTGATCGAAGGTCATGAGGTGAAATTGGTCGATTTTGGGTTGGCTACCCCGGTTTATCATACGGATGCGGCAATTTCCGGCACAATCCATTATGTCGCACCGGAGATCTTGCAAGGAAAATCAATTTCAACTGCTTCAGATTTGTATAGCGTCGGTGTGATCGCTTATGAATTGCTCTTGGGACGCTATCCGTTTAATGATGAGCAGGCGAATGTGTTAGTGGCACAAATTTTGATCGCTGAACCCGATCTAAGCGATCTAGAAGCGCCTTTCGTACCGATTTTAAGCCGTTTATTGGCAAAATCACCGGATGAACGCTATCACGACTCGGATGAGGTCATTCGGGATCTGTGTCAAGCGATAGGATTGCCCTTGCCAACGGAAAACCCGATCATCCGACAAAGTTATCTGCAAACCGCGCAATTTGTGGGACGGGAGGCGGAATTAACGCAATTGATCGAGGCTTTAGATCGTCCTCAAGGGAGTTTTTGGTTGATTGGAGGGGAAAGTGGCATTGGAAAATCTCGCTTAGCAGAAGAATTACGGATTCAAGCGTTGGTGCGTGGGATATTGGTAGCGCGTGGCCAAGCAATGGAAACCAATGCCCTCCCCTATCAAACTTTACGGCAAGTGTTCCGACTGTTAACGCTGACGGGTGACACAAACGATCTAGACATTCTACAAGAGATCATCTCCGATCTTCATGAGTTAACGGGAAAACCGATTGCACCACTGGGTCTACTTGATCGCGGAGTCCGACAACAACGCTTGTTGAAAGCCTTGGTTGATCTCTTAAAGAGTCAATCCCAACCTGTGTTGATGATCTTAGAGGATCTGCATTGGTCGGAGGAAAGCTTACCCCTCTTAAAAAGTTTGATTGCGGAAATTGCGTCATTACCGGTGATGATCGTTGGGACGTATCGTAACGATGAACGTGCAGATTTACCGAATGAGTTACCGGGTGCAAAAGTGATCTCGTTAAATCGTCTGGATCAAGCGAGTATTTCAACCTTAAGTGAATCCATTTTAGGGCGTTATGATGAAAGAGTGATCGATCTCTTGATGAAAGAAACCGAAGGTAACGCCTTTTTCATCGTCGAGGTGATCCAAGCCTTAGCCGAAAATTCTGGCAATTTAAGCGAGATCGGCTTACGTACCTTACCGGAACATCTGTTTGTGGGTGGAATACAACAGATTATCGGTCAACGCTTGGCCCGAATTTCATCAGAAGCGTTGGAAATACTCAAAGTCGCAGCGGTTTATGGGCAGGTGATCGATCTAGAGGTGCTAACATCGATTTACCCACAGCATGATCTGGAAACATGGTTGACGATCTGTGCAAATGCCGCAATTTTGGCACGTCAAGATGAACAATGGCAATTCACCCATGCCAAAATCCGCTATCACCTGTTATCCCAGTTGGATACCATCGAAAAACAACACTATCACCGGGCAATCGCCCATACTTTAGAACAGTTGCACTCGAATACTCAGGTTGAAGCTTTGGCCTACCATTGGGGCGAAGTGGGTGAAAGCGAGAAAGAAGCCCAGTATCTCGTTCCGGCGGGTGAGCGGGCAAGCGCGAACAGCGCCTATCTACGAGCGCAACGGTATCTTGAGCGGGCCTTGACCTTAGAGACTCACTTATCAGCCATAAATCAAGCCAAAGTCCGGTTATTGTTAGGGGATATTCGTTACGCGCTTGGGGATTATGTGAGTGCCAAAACCTACCTAAACCAGAGCGTTGAACTCACGCAAAATGCGAATGATGCTGCGGGTTTGGCACGCTCTTTAAATTTATTAGGCAATATTGCACTCGCATTGGGCGATAAAAACGAGGCAAAGCTCTATCTAGAGCAGAGCCTTACGATCGGACAACAAAACGGTGATCTCTTAGAAGTCGGAAAATCAATGCGTTCTTTGGGCGTGATCGCTAAAACCAATGGCGATTTTAGCGAGGCGAAACGCTTGTTTCAGAGCAGTTTAGCGTTGCTCTCTAGCGTCGGAGATCAAATGGGTGTGGCGGGATCCTTGACCAATTTAGGCGAGATCATGAAATATGAAGGTGATCTGCACGCTTCGCGATCCTATTATGAGCAGGCGATCCAACAATTTGAGGCGATCAACTTCCAATGGGGGATCGCCTATACGTTGACCACCCTAGGGCTTACCCAAGCAAAACTCGCCGATTATTCAGCGGCCCAACAAAGCCATGAACGGGCTTTACAAATTTGTCAGACCATTCAACATCGTTGGGGTGCGGCGTATAGCGAAAATAACCTCGCGGCAACCTTAATCTATCATGGCGATCTGATCGGCGCATGGACTCATCTGATCAATGCGCTAAAAACCGCGTGGGAGATTCAAACGATCCCGTTGGTATTAGACATGCTGATCACGTTGGCAAGCTTGCATCTAGAGTCAGATAATCGCACCGACGCATTGCCTTTAATCACCTTGGTTGAACAGGACTCCCGCGCCGATCCAGAGACCTTTGAGATGTTACGCGATCTCAAACAACGCTATCAGATCACCAGTCAGCCTAGCGAGGCCCTTCCAGATTTAAAAGCAATCGTGGAAGGGATCATCGGCTAGACTAAATCGCGGAAAATGAGGTTGCTTAACATGCGCCCTTGTTGGGTAATGCGGACGCACGAGTCGCTGACCTCTAGGAGTCCATGCGTTTGATACTTAGTAATCACCTCATGATGCAGATCCACCAGATCAACGCCGAACCGTTGCTGAAAAGCGGCCCGATCGATCCCTTCAACGGTTAAACGGAGTCCCATGATGAGCGTTTCGGCGATCTCATTAGCACGATCGACTTGCACCTCATCTACTGTGGCGGGGGTCGATGGAAAAGGATAATGCCGCTCCAAGGGTGTTTGTAATGCTTTGATGTAACGTTGGGGGGAGAGAAGGGTCGCATAACGTACCCCATTGGCATAACCATGCGCGCCGGGGCCCAATCCGAGATACGGCCAATTGCGCCAATATTGCAGATTATGACGTGAAGCCTGTCCGGGCTGACTCCAATTGCTGATTTCGTATTGCTGATACCCCCCTACCCCTAGTAACTCGGTGGCCAATTCATACATATCGGCTGCCAGATCATCATCGGGGGTTGGCACACGTCCGGTTTCGACCCATTCTTTCAGCGGGGTATTTTCTTCTAAGCCTAAGGCATAAAGCGAGATATGCTCTGGCGCAAGTTCTAAAGTGCGCGTCAAGGTATCGTGCCAAGTGGCTAAGGATTGATAAGGCGCGCCATAAATGAGATCTAGATTAACATTTTTAAATTCCGCTTGTCGTACTAAGGGCATGATCTCGGTAACGGTTGCATAATCATGCCGACGGGCGAATAACTTCAACTCTTGGGCATTGGCAGATTGCATCCCAATGCTAAGCCGATTAAAACCGGCGGCACGTAACCCCTGTAAATATGAGAGGTTAAGGTCATTGGGATTGGCCTCAGTGGTGATCTCGGCATCTGAAGTGATCTCAAAACGTTGGTGCAAGGTGTCTAAAATTTGCCCTAATTGCGCGGGAGTCAATAAAGTAGGCGTACCTCCCCCAAAAAACACACTATGGGCGGGTAAGCGTATTTCTGCTCCGTCAGCGACGATCTGGATCTCACGGATCAACGCCTCGACAAAGGCCGGGATCAGCGTTTCGAGATGGGTATAGGTATTAAAGGCACAATAGGTGCATTTGGTGGTACAAAACGGAATATGAAGGTAGATCGAAATTGGTGTATTCGTCATCAGGGACATTAACTGTAACTCATTGCAGTAAACCGACAGCTTTACTATAATAGCTAAAGAAGGTGCCATATTTTACCCTCAATCATCAAAAAACATGATCAATCAGCAGATGGGATTCGCTGGTATGCCTGAGACAACTCAATTCAGCGGTACAGAGAACACAAACCACATCGAAGGAACGCTCAAAGCTAACACCATGCTGATGGAGCGCTATCGGATCATGGGGATCGCGGGTGGTGGCGGGATGGGAACGGTGTATCAAGCTCGCGATACGCGCTTTCCAGATGCGAAACGCATGGTTGCCATTAAAGAGATGGTGATCCCCAACACCAATGAACAAGTGCGACAATCGGCGCTGAAAAACTTCAAACGCGAGTCTGACATCCTTGCGAGTTTAAGTCATCCGGCGATTCCCAAGATCTTTGACATCAGTGATGAAAACGATCGCGCCTATTTGATCATGGAATTTATCAACGGTAGCGATCTCGAAATGATCTTAAACAAAACGCGGGAATTGCCGATCGAGAAGATCCTTGAATGGGCGATCGATCTGTGCGATGTGCTGGAATATCTGCATAGTCATAAACCCGATCCGATCATCTTCCGAGATCTGAAACCCGCTAACATCATGATCGATAGCTTGGGCAAGGTGCGGTTGATCGACTTCGGGATCGCAAAGCTGTTCACCACCGATCACCGTAAACACACCATGATCGGTACAGAAGGCTATTCCGCGCCAGAACAATACAAAGGGGATGTGAACCCCCTAAGCGATATTTATGGTCTTGGGGCGACATTACACCATGTCTTGACGCGGCGCGATCCCCGTTTAGAGCCTCCGTTTAGCTTCAATGAACGCCCGATCCGTGAGATCAATCCAAAAGTCCCACCCAGCTTTATCGCGGTGGTCGAAAAGTCCTTAGAATTAAAACCAGAAAACCGCTTCCAATCGTGCGGAGAGATGAAAGCCGCGCTAGAGGCGGTGCGCTCACGTCCCAGTATGTCCGCGCCTTCGGTGTCAAATGCGGCGGGCGGCGGACAAAACACCATGTTGATCGGTCAGAATACCCCTGCCCCCGCCCCCCAATCGACCAGTTTTTTTGATGATATGGGTGGACAAGCGCCAAGTGGGTTACTTGAGCCGCGTTGGAAGTTTAAAACTGAGGACGAGATCCGCGGCGGCCCCAGCGCCTATAAAGGGTTGGTATTCGTGGGATCGTATGATACGAATATGTGGGCGGTGAATCTGGAGGACGGAAAACAGGTTTGGAAACATCATACCGAAGGCGGGATCGCCGCTACCCCCGTCGTGGATAGTTCATCGGGATTGGTCTTTTTTGGGTCGGAAGATCAAGTATTTCGGGCGGTGGATCATCGTTCAGGTCGGATCAACTGGACGTTTCCTACCAAAGGTCGCATCCGGAGTTCAGCCACATTAGCACATGATCATGTCTTTTTTGGGAGCGATGACGGCAAAGTGTACGCGCTGTTTGGGGCGAATGGGCGTTTGTTGTGGGAATATGATCTCGGTGCGCCGGTGCGAGTGCGCCCGTTTGTCACGAATGAAGTGGTGATCGCCGCTTCTGATGAAGGTGATATTGTGGCGATTGAACTTTCTGGCAAGCGCAAATGGGCCACACGCGCTAAACGGAGTATTAACTCTTCACCCTTTGTCGATATGAAACAGAATATCTGTTACTATGGTTCATTTGACGGCTTTCTATATGCGTCTGATGCCAGCAGCGGGTATTCGATCTGGCGCTTCCGTACCAACGCGCCGATCGTGTCGTCACCATTGGTACAAGACAATACCGTCTATTTTGGGTCCGTGGATGGTACATTCTTCGCGTTAAATGCGGAAAACGCGAAAGAACGTTGGCGATATACCTTAGAAAAACCGATCGTCGGTTCTCCCGTTTTGCGCGAAAACAACGTGTATTTCGGTGGGACAGACGGATTCTTCTACTGCTTAGATGCTAAGAGCGGGCGCGAATTGTGGAAGTTTGAAACCAAAGGGCAAATTACCTCCGCACCTTTCATCATCGACAATATGATCTTAGTTGCGTCCATGGATAAAACCCTGTACGCCTTGCCCTTGTTTAGCTAAGTGTTATCTCTCTGGGGAGATTGATCCGCTCATCCCCCCAGAGGCTTTTGATTAATCGCGTGTTGAACTCACGGAGTCTGCTCTCATGGATCTATTTCGCCGCTTATTTGGTAAGTCAGAAGAAGAATTAAAAACGATGGACGCTGAGGAAAAAACGCAACCATTGTCGCAACCCCTTCCCGCGCCAGTGGTAAAGGAGGGAGCAGTCGTGGATATTGACTCGATGGAAACAGATAAACTTCCTAAAACGGTGCAAAAATCAACCCAAACGGGGAATCTGCCTTCGATTCCGGATGGTGCAACCCGTCCCCTCGCGCCTGAAAAAGCGATCACCAGCTTTAACCAACATTTGTTATTCGGTCAATCCACCGATGTCGGCATGATCCGTAGCAACAATCAAGACGCAGCCTACTCGTTTTTTGTCACCAATCGGAGCGCGGAAGAACGCCCCGATTTTGGTTTATTTGTGGTGGCAGATGGCATGGGCGGGCATCATGACGGCGAAAAGGCCTCCGCTATCAGTACCCGGATGGTCGCCTCTCAAATTATCAACAGCGTCTATATCCCGATCTTGACCGGGATGAACGACATGGATCGCACACCCATCACCGAGGCGTTGATCGCGGCGGTACAACGGGCCAATTTAGAAGTGCTAAATATGGTGCCAGAAGGTGGAACCACGCTCACTGTGGTCGCTGTGATCGGCGATCTGGCGCATGTGGCCCATGTGGGCGATAGTCGAGCGTATTTGATCACCCATGAAGGCGCAGAACAAATGACCCGCGATCATTCACTGGTGCAACGCTTGATCGAACTCGATCAATTAACTCCAGAAGAAGCCCCGGATCATCCTCAAACCAATGTTTTGTATCGTGCGCTTGGACAAAGTGAAAACCTTGAGGTCGATACCATTACCCGCCGCTTACCGGCCAATTCGCGGGTATTATTGTGTAGTGATGGGCTGTGGGGCGCGGTAAATAACCATGAGTTGGTTTCGATCACGATGGAATATTCACCTCAAGAAGCGTGTGATAAGTTGGTCGCATTGGCAAATACTCGCGGCGGACGTGACAACATCACAGCGATCGTTCTTAAAATCCCGAAATAGATTGAGAAGATAGGCTGTTATGGCATTCGATTTCGATCCATACAATATCTTGGGTGTCAGTCCTAGCGCTGACCTTGAGCAGATTAAAAATGCGTATCGCAAGTTGGCACGACGCTTACATCCAGACACCAATGCGAATAATCCCGGCGCGGTGCGTCAATTGCAAGATGTGACCGCTGCTCATGAGATCCTTGCCGATAGCAATAAACGGCGTGGATATGATGAGCGGATGAAACAAATCAGCGAAGAACTTCGCTTTAACATACGAGTAACACCGAGTCGTCGGACTGTGGTGAGTGTCCCAGAACAACAAGTGATCTATTTGTTAGCTGATATCACCTCCGATCTCCGTGCGGTTGAACGTCAAGAACAAAGCGTCGCACGACTCAATCTAACCTTGGTTTTGGATCACAGTAACTCCATGAACGGGGTACGCCTAGAAAAGGTCAAAACAGCCGCACATCAGATCATCGATAGCCTTAACCCCAGTGACATCATCTCGGTGGTGATCTTTAATGACCGCGCTCAAGTGTTGATCCCGGCCACCCCGGTTAAAGACAAGATGATGCTAAAAGCGCGGATTACTTTGATGGATGCGTCGGGTGGTACCGAGATCTATCATGGTTTATCCACAGGAGTCGAACAAAATCGGCTGTATGCGAGTCCTAAATTGGTTAACCATGTGATCCTGCTAACCGACGGGCGGACGTTCGGAGATGAAGAGCAATCGCTTAATTTGGCTGATAAGGCCGCTAAAGACGGAATCACGATCAGCGCGATGGGGTTAGGTAACGAATGGAATGATATTTTCCTAGATGAATTGGTGGGCAAAACGGGCGGCTCATCCATGTATATCAATTCGGCCAGCCAAGTCGTGCGTTTTCTTAACGATCATGTGCGTGGCTTGGTGAAAACTTTCGCCGAACGGATGCGAATTTCGATTGCACCAGAAGCGGATGTCATCTTAGAACAAGTTTTTAAGTTATCCCCACATCCACAACCGCTTCAGTTGGAAAATGGCGAATTGGTGTTAGGGAGTTTACCCGGTAATCGTTCGATCAGTGTGTTATTCCAAATTCAATTGCCCGCCAACCTTCAAAAGGGACTGCGCTCCATTGCCCGGTTAGTCGCAGAAGGCGATATTTTGGAAAATAAACATCAACAATATCGCATGGCAGCGGATATTGAGATCGAAGTGGTTGAATTTGCGGTAAATGACCCTCCCCCAACGATGATCATTGATGCCTTAAGTAAATTGACCTTGTATCGCCTGCAAGAACGCGCCCAAGAAGCCTTAGCGCGTGGGGATTATACCGAAGCAACCCGTCGCCTTGAACATCTTGCGACACGGCTGTTAGAAATGGGTGAAAACGAACTGGCCAATCAAGCCTTGTCAGAGGCGCGACGTGTCGCTCATACCAACGGTTTGTCCGATAAAGGACGGATGACCATTAAGTATCAAACGCGCTACCTGCTGTTAGGGCCGGGTCAAAAAGATGTAAATAACGATGAATAACGGGTAAAATAGGCAGTACATCATGGGTCGTGTTCATAATCACTAAGGAATTAGCTATGCGTATATGCCCGTTCTGCGGTCACAAAAATCGGGAGGGATTATTCTTCTGTGAAGACTGCGGACAGAACCTCAATGATGAACGATTAGGGACAACCCTACCAACACGGCGTTTTGAGCAACAACCTAACGAACTTTCGGCGAAAGCAACTTGGGGAACGGCCCGCTTTCGTCAAGGTGCAACGGTACTGTTGCATATTCGTGATGCCAATGAGCCGCTGATACTGCAACCGGCTAAGCGGACTATTTTAGGGCGTGCAGATACAACCAGTCCTTCTCAACCAGATCTTGATCTCACCCCTTATGGTGCATTAGAGAAAGGGGTTTCACGAATTCATGCAGTAGTGGAACGAAGTGAGGATACTTTGACCCTGATCGATATGGGTAGTTCCAATGGGACACATCTCAACGGCCAACGGCTTATGCCGGATCAGCCACGAGTTTTACGAGATGGGGATGAAATTCGATTAGGTAAACTGATCGCGCACATTTATTTCAAATAGAGGAGTAATCATGCTATGGCTGTAACGTTATTGTTACACGTTTCCAACTCTGAACCGATTAAAGTGGATGTTGATGAGATGCCAAAACCCACTGACATTGTGATCATCGGTAAAAATCCGCGTGAACGGAGTGATAAAGAGGTTTCGTTTTTAGATGAAGGTGTGACCACGGTGATTTTTCCGTGGTGGCGGATCAATTATGTCCAAGTGCTTCCAAGTGGTGATGATGAAATGGAATTCCCGCTGCCCTTCCGCGAAGATTAAAGTTATCTCGGAGTGGGTTTGTCAACTTGTCGGAGGGTGTTAAATGACGACTAGGGTTCCGAAAAATACCCCACGCGATGGACGGTTGATCCTCGTGGTGGATGATGAACCGCGCATGATTGGTTTTATCCGCATGAACCTTGAACTAGAGGGACATCGGGTGATCGAAGCGCACAACGGACTAGGCGCGCTAGAGGCGATCCGTACCAAACTGCCTGATCTGGTCTTATTGGATGTGATGATGCCAGAGTTAGACGGTTTTGAGACCTTGCGAATGTTGCGCGAGTTTTCTAGCATTCCGGTGATCATGTTGACCGCTAAAGGTGAGGAAAACGATAAGGTTTACGGGTTAGAATTAGGGGCCGACGATTACATTACCAAACCGTTCGGGCCGCGTGAACTCACAAGCCGGATTAAAGCAGTGTTGCGTCGTGCTGAAATGCCGTCATCTTCACCCGATCAAGCTCTTCACCCGATCAAGCAGTGCTGAAGATTGATGATCGACTCCAAGTAGACTTTAACCGTCGTGAAGTGATCGTCGAAGGTGAACATCTTAAGCTCCGCCCTACCGAGTATCGCCTGTTGTATCATTTGATCGAAAATGCGGGTTGGACGGTGCCGCATGATCAATTGTTGGCGAAAGTTTGGGGATATGAGTATCGCGATGAAGCGCACTATGTCCGCTTATATGTGAACTATTTGCGCGAAAAAATTGAAGAAGACCCCGCCAATCCTAAATACATCCTCACGGAACGCGGGGTTGGCTATCGCTTCGTTGATTTCAAACGCCCAAGTTGATTCCGCAACTTTTTGTACGATCTGGGTTGTAACAATTACACAAACACACACATCACCCCTACAAACGTAGGGGATTTCGTGTTAAAACAAGTGCGGCTTTATTGATCGTTCGTTAAAGAGTCATTTAGGAAAAAATTCCGTGACACTGAATACACAACTCCGCCATAATCCAATTGCCATCATCGGCATGGGGGCGCTATTCCCACAGGCACGCAATTTACGTGAGTTTTGGAACAATATCATCGGGAAGGTCGATTCGATCACCGATGTCCCCGAAACCCATTGGAAAATTGAAGATTATTACGATCCCGATCCCACCACCCCCGATAAAACCTATTGCAAACGGGGTGGTTTCTTGCCAGAGGTAGACTTTGATCCGATGGAGTTTGGTTTACCCCCGAACATCCTTGAAGTGACCGATGTCTCACAAATGTTAGGGCTTTTGGTCGCTAAAGAGGCCTTACAAGACGCGGGTTATCTGAACACCACGCCGGAAGTCCGCGAACGGATGGGGATCGTCTTAGGGGTCGGCGGCGGTCAAAAGCAGATCGTCCCACTCTCATCACGTCTGCAATATCCGGTCTGGCGTGAGGTGTTATTGGCCAGCGGTGTCTCGGAACAAGACGCGGAAACGATTATCGAAAAGATCAAACTCGCTTACATCCGTTGGGAAGAAAACTCGTTCCCCGGCATGTTGGGCAACGTGATCGCGGGTCGGATCGCGAATCGTTTTGACCTTGGCGGGATCAATTGTGTCACCGATGCTGCGTGCGCCAGTTCCATGAGCGCGCTCAAATTGGCGCTTAGCGAATTAACAGAAGGCCGCGCCGATATGATGATCACGGGCGGCGTAGACACCGATAACTCGATCGTGATGTACATGAACTTCAGCAAAACCCCGGCCTTCACCAGAGGTGATGTGCCGCGTCCATTTGACGCAAAATCAGATGGCATGATGGTTGGTGAAGGGATTGGCATGATCATCCTAAAACGTCTGGACGATGCGATCCGCGATGGTGATAAGATCTACGCAGTGATCAAAGGGATCGGCTCATCCAGTGATGGACGTTTTAAGAGCATTTACGCGCCCCGCGGCGAAGGCCAAGAAAAAGCACTAAAACGCGCCTATGAGGATGCGGGATTCTCTGCCTCTACCGTTGCGTTATTTGAAGCCCATGGGACAGGCACAATCGCGGGTGATACGACGGAAGTTACGACGGCCGTTCGTTACCTCAACAGTATCGATCCCCGTAAACAACACATCGCCTTAGGCAGCGTAAAATCCCAGATCGGACATACAAAAGCGGCGGCCGGCGCGGCGGGCTTGATCAAAGTGGCCTTAGCGTTACACCATAAGACGATCCCCCCGACTCTCAATGTTACCGAACCAAATCCAAAATTTGATCTCGAAACATCGGCGTTCTATATCAATACGGAAAGCCGTCCCTGGGTGCGTGAAGGGGATACACCACGCCGCGCCGGGGTGAGTTCATTCGGTTTTGGTGGGACAAATTTCCATGTGGTCTTAGAAGAATACACGGGTGATCATCAAGGTGCGTATCGTTTGCATCAAAACGCGCAAATGGTCATTTTCCATGCACCTTCCCCTGCTCACTTGCAAACGACGATCGCGGAAGCGATGCAAGCCCTCAAAGGTGATGACGCGGATCGCCATTTCCTGAATTATGTGCAAGCTTCCCGCCAACCGAACATCCCCACGCAAAATGCCCGCGTTGGGTTTGTGGCAAGCGATCCCGCTGAAGCGGTGACTTTGTTAAGCGCGGCGGCGGATCTGCTAAAATCGAAGGCGGATGCGGACGAATGGCAACATCCCAAAGGGGTATTTTATCGTCGTAATAGCTTAAACTTGGCTGGCCGCGTCGTGGCGTTATTTGCGGGTCAAGGATCGCAATACTTGGAAATGGGGCGTGAATTGGCCTTGAACTTCCCAGATATGCGTGAAGCGTTCGGGCAAATTGACACCTTGTTAGAACGTGACGGTAAAACCACCCTATCAAATGTGGTCTATCCCCGTCCGGCGTTTAGCGACACCGAAAAACAGACCCAAGAAGCCCAACTGCAAAGCACCGATTACGCGCAACCGTCGATCGGCGCGATCAGCGCAGGTATGTTTAAGATCTTACAACGTGCGGGTTTCCGTCCCGATTTCACGGCCGGTCATAGCTTCGGTGAAGTATCAGCGTTATGGGCGGCGGGGGTTCTCAACGATGCCGATTATTACACCTTAGTCAAGGCGCGTGGCGCGGCGATGGCCCGTCCGAATGATCCGCATTTTGACGCGGGGACGATGTTGGCCGTTACGGGGGATGTGCCAGCAATTGAACGCGAGGCCGCTAACTTGGCTGGGATCAAAGTGGCCAACCGCAATTCACGGACGCAAGTGGTTTTAGCAGGCGCAACCAAAGATATTCTGAATGCCGAGGCCGCCCTCAAAGCCAAGGGGTATCGCACGGTATTACTGAATGTAGCGGCCGCTTTCCATACCCCCCTAGTGGGACACGCGCAAAAACCGTTCGCGCAAGCGATCAACAACGTGACGTTTAATGCGCCGAAAAGCAAAGTTTATGCGAATGCGACTGCACAACCCTATCCGGCAGATCCCGCGCAAATGAAACAAATGTTAGGGGATCATATCCTGCAATCGGTCTTGTTCCGTGATCAGATCGAAAATATCTATGCAGCGGGTGGGTATCTGTTTGTCGAATTTGGGCCGCGGAATGTCCTCACCAACTTGGTAAAAGACATCCTTACGGATAAACCCCATGTCGCGATTGCCTTGAATCCGAGTCGGCAAAAAGACAGCGATCGGCAATTCCGTGAAGGTGTGGTGCAGTTGGCGGTGTTAGGCTTAAACCTCAATAACATCGATCCGTATCACCAAGATCCGGAATATCCGGCCAAAAAGAAGGCGATGACCGTCAAGTTAAACGGTGCGGCTTTTATCAGTGATAAGACCCGTCAAGCGTACCAAAATGCCTTGAGCGATGGTTTCCAAGTGGTGACTCCGGTGTCACAAGATCAAACACCGACGTTCCCGCAACCACAACCGATGCCCATGCCACAACCGCAAACCGTGCCGTCACCGCAAATTGAGCCGTTGCCACAACCGGACATTGAACCGTTACCCGATCCGAATCAACCGGATAGCAGCGCATTGCTACAAAGTTTAGAGATCGCCTTGAATCAATTGCGTGATCATCAACATGAGACGCAACAAGCGCAAGAACAATTCCAACAGAATCAAGCGGAATATTTCCGCATCTTCTTCCAACTGACCCAACAGCAACAGCAGATGATGGGGAGCGTTTCGCCGCAAGTGATGGACTCGATCACCCAAAGCATGATGCGTTTCCATGATCACCAAGCGGAAACACTCCGGTTACATGAGCGTTTTGTGCAAGAACAATCCACCATCGCGCACACCCTGTTAGAGGTGATCCGACAACAATATGCGGCCCTAGCCCATGCGCCGGCCGTCGCTGTGCCGACCTTGACTCGTCCAGCGATCGTTAAACCCGCGCCGGCCCCAGTCCAACCCGTGACTCAAGCGATCGTTCCCACGCCTGCTCCGGTGGTGAGCGCGCCCATTGCGCCTAGCGCACCTGTGACTGTAGCTGTCTCAAGCGGTGGCGTTGACCTCAAAGCATTAGAATCCGCGATGTTACGGATTGTCGGTGATAAAACTGGTTATCCGATGGACATGCTAGAACTTGACATGGACATGGAAGCGGACTTGGGCATCGACTCGATCAAACGGGTGGAGATCTTGGGCGCGATGCGCGATGATTTCCCGAATTTACCGCAATTCAGTCCAGAAGAATTAGGCGAATTACGTACCTTACGGCAAATTGTCGATTACATGCGCGCATCAGTGAGCGGTCAACCGACTCCGCCCCCCGCGCCACAAGGCGGTCATCCCCCAGTGAAAGTCGAAGTTACACCGACTCCAGTCCATGCGGCTGTTCCAGTGAGTGCGGCAAGTACAGGGGGAGTCAATTTACAAGCGCTAGAATCCGCGATGTTACGGATCGTCGGTGATAAAACCGGCTACCCGTCGGACATGCTTGAGCTTGACATGGATATGGAAGCGGATCTCGGAATCGACTCGATCAAACGGGTCGAGATCTTAGGCGCGATGCGCGATGATTTCCCGAATCTACCGCAATTCAGTCCAGAAGAATTAGGTGAATTACGCACCTTACGGCAAATTGTCGATTACATGCGCGCTTCAGTGAGTGGACATGCCACGCCCATGCCGACTCCGGTGATCACCCCGATAACACCGCCGCCAGCACCTACTCCCACCCCTGTAGCCAGTGGGGTGAATGGGAGCGGAGTCAACGCGCAAGCGTTAGAAGCCGCGATGTTACGGATTGTCGCCGATAAAACCGGGTATCCATCGGATATGCTAGAGTTAACGATGGACATGGAAGCAGATCTTGGCATCGACTCGATCAAGCGCGTAGAGATCTTAGGCGCGATGCGTGATGAGTTTCCACAATTGCCGCAATTCAGCCCGGAAGAATTAGGTGAATTACGCACCTTAGGCCAAATCGTCGATTACATGCGTCAAGCGGTCAACGCAGGCCATAGCCAACCTGTCAACACGCCTGTTACCGCCCCGGCACCCGTAGGGACGATCGCCGCTCCTTCTCACGATGGAGTCAATGCACAAGCGCTAGAATCCGCGATGTTACGGATCGTGGCCGATAAAACCGGTTATCCGGCGGACATGCTAGAGTTAACGATGGACATGGAAGCCGATCTTGGCATCGACTCGATCAAGCGCGTGGAGATCTTAGGCGCGATGCGTGATGAGTTCCCACAATTGCCGCAATTCAGCCCGGAAGAATTAGGCGAATTACGCACTTTGGGTCAAATTGTCGATTACATGCGTCAAGCGGTCAACGGCGGTCATCAACCTACCCCCACACCCACACCAAGCGCCCCCGCGCCACAAACTGCTAACGCGCCTGTTAATGCGGTGAGCGCACCGAATGGCAACGGATCGCCAAGTGGTGGTGGTATTGACTTGAGCGCGTTACAAGCGGCGATGTTGCGGATCGTGGCCGATAAAACCGGTTATCCGGCGGACATGCTAGAGTTAACGATGGACATGGAAGCCGATCTTGGGATCGACTCCATCAAGCGCGTGGAGATCTTAGGCGCGATGCGTGATGAGTTCCCACAATTGCCGCAATTCAGCCCGGAAGAATTAGGCGAATTACGCACTTTGGGTCAGATTGTGGATTATATGCGGGCTTCTATGCAGGAGGTGAAAGGCGCTGATCACAGTGCCACCTTTCGTGCCGAATCCGCATTGATGGACATGACTCATAACCAAGTCAACGAGCTGTTGCCTGTAACCCCCATGCCCACCGATCACGGCATTCAACGGAGTGTCGTTGAGCGGCGTTACTTGCCGACTCCTGATTGGTTTGATTTTTCGATAGCACCCGGTAGTGTATGTGTGATCACGGATGAAGGGACACCCTTAACCGCCGAAATTGCACAACAGATACGCGCTCAAGGGTGGCAAGTTGTGGTTTTAAGCTTCCCGCAAACCTTGATCGCGACACAAGCATCGTTACCACAAGGTGTTACCCGCATGACCTTAGCGGATATGAGCGAGACGGCCTTGCAGACCACCTTGAAACAGATCGGGAATATCGGGGCGTTTGTCCACCTGAATCCGACCGCTAACCTCCATAACGGCACACTGTTTATCCAACATGAAAAAGCGATCGTTAAACACGTTTTCTTGATCGCGAAGCATCTCAAAGCGGCCCTAAATGCCAATCAAAGCGGCCGTAAAGCGTTTATCACACTCACCCGTTTAGATGGCGCACTTGGCACCGATGCCTCCAACGCTTACGGCACGATCACCGGGGGGTTGTTCGGGTTGGTGAAAACGCTCAACTTGGAATGGGAACAGGTCTTTTGTCGTGCCTTAGACTTTACACCGACGGCCGCGGCAAACCAAATCGCACAAGACCTGATCGCCGAATTACACGATCCAAATCGCCTAATTACTGAAGTGGCTTATGGGCCACAGGGACGTGCGACCTTAATCGCACGCAAAACCGAGTTCGCTTAAATCACAGCAATACAACAGGGGCGGGTATCAGAAAACCCGCCCCTTCACTGGGAGATTGTTTTCATGCCAAAGATCAATTCCTCAACCGTCTTTATCGTTAGCGGTGGTGCAAAAGGCATCACCGCTCGTTGTGTGGTTGAGTTAGCCAAATTTTACCGCTGTAAATTTATCCTTTTGGGGCGTTCTGCCCTCAAAGACAGCGAACCCGCATGGGCGCAAGGGGTTCAGACCGACGCAGAACTCAAAAAGCGGGCAATGGCCGATATGCAAGGGCGTGGTGAAAAACCCACCCCTGCCGCGGTCAATAAAGCGATCAATGCGGTTTATTCACAACGCGAGATCGTCGATACTTTACAAGACATTCAAGCGGCCGGTGGACAAGCGATCTACCTAAGCGCCGATATTACCGATGCGAACGCCGTTAAAACCGCTGTACAGTCCGCGTCCCATTTTGGGCAAATTAGCGGCATTATCCATGGCGCAGGCAATTTAGCCGATAAGTTGATCGAAAACAAAAGTGAAGCCGATTTTGAGTGGGTTTATTCTGCCAAGGTAGACGGACTCGAACACTTACTCAACGCGATCGCCCCTTCACAATTGGATTATCTGGTGTTGTTCTCCTCTGTGGCCGGCTTTTATGGCAACATTGGACAAGCCGATTATGCCTTAGCCAATGAGATCCTCAATAAAACCGCGCATCGTTTCCAAGCCCTTTATCCCCATACCCGCGTGGTTTCGATCAATTGGGGACCATGGGACGGCGGCATGGTGACACAACAACTACGGGATTATTTCAACAAACTCAACATCAAAATTATCCCCGTTGAAGTCGGGACACGCATGTTGATCCACGAATTAGAGGCCGAACCTAAGGCGACTCAAGTGGTGATCGGAAGTCCGATCGTTGCGCCCCCCACCCCACAAAGCCCGGAATTGATCACACATCAGATCAAACGTAAATTAGCGCTAAAGGCGAGTCCGTTCTTACAAGATCATGTGGTGGATGAAAAAGCGGTGTTGCCAATGGTTGCAGCGATGTCTTGGATGTCTAGCACCGCCGAAGGGATCTATCGCGGTTATCGTTATTACGGTTTTGACCATTACAAAGTCCTCAAAGGCATTGTCTTTGACCAGACCCTCGCGGATGAGTATGTGCTGGATCTAAAAGAAGTGAGTAAATCACCGGAAAAAATCGTGCTTGAGGCGATGATCCGTAGCGAACAAAACGGTAAACCGCGTTTCCATTACAGCGCACAACTCACCTTACTTCAAGAGATCCCCGTCCCACCACGCCATGAAATCCCACAATATGCCGACGCGAATCGCACACCGATCCCCGGTCAAGTGTTGTATAACAATGGAACTTTGTTTCATCGTTTTAGCTTTCAGGGTGTGCAGGAAGTCACGATGATCAGCCGTGAAGGATTAACGATGCGTTGCTCTTTAGAGCCGATCGATCTGCGCTATCAAGGTCAATTTCCGGTGCAGGCCTTTAACTACTTCATGGCCGATATTGGTTTACAAGCGATTGGGATTTATGCCCGACATTTCTATGACGCGGGCAGTTTACCCTTGCGCGCCATGCACGGCGAACATTTTATGAATGTGGACTTTGGCCAAACCTTTTTTGTGACCATGCGGGTCTTGTCTGCTACCTCCACCGATATTTCGGCGGAGATCATCCTCTACGATGAGCATCAGCGCATCTATATGATCGTCTCCGATATTGCCGTGACCATGAGTAAAAACTTGAATCCGATGTTTTTACGCAATCGGTTGCCGGAAACGCTTTGATTTTTGCCCATCGGCGGGACGAGAGGCTTCTCGTCCCTGCCTCACATGACGAGAAGTGTTTAGATCCATGACTATGAGTGCCTATCACGATAAAATTGCAATTATCGGGGTGGCGTGCCTATTTCCCGGTGCGTCTACCCCTCAAGAATTTTGGCAAAACCTCGTTGAGGGGAAAAATGTCACCTCGGCCGCGAGTGCGACCGAATTTCGCGAGCTTTATTATGATCCGGCTAAACAACGCCGCGATACCTCCTATTTCACCCGTGGCGGTTATGTCCGTCAATTTGACCCGAATAACCCATTAGATCGTGCCTTTCAATGGTCATTATATGTGGCCGAAGAAGCCCTTAAAGACAGTGGTTATCGGCAGCGCGGCGATCTGTTGGCGCGCACGGGCTTGATTTTAGGCAATTTGTCTTTTCCAACCCGCGACTCACATCAATTGTTTGCATCGTTATACGATCAACCGATGACCGAGGCGATCGCCGCCCTGTTAGATCGTCCTGTAACATTGAACAATGTCACCGATACCCGTCAAGTGGATCTGTTGAATGCCTTGACCGCGGGTTTACCCGCCGCCTATGTCAGCCAACGGATCGGCTTAGGGGTGACTGAATTTGCGATCGATGCCGCTTGTGCTTCTTCACTTTATGCGATGGGACTCGCCTGTGATTATTTAGGCGCGGGCAAAGCGGATCTGATGTTAGCCGGAGCGGTCAGTGCCGCCGATCCCTTATTTGTCAACATGGGTTTTACCAATTTTGGCGCATATCCGGATAAAAATGACTCGCGTCCGTTAGACTCGAATTCAGGCGGTTTGATCTCAGGTGAAGGCGCGGGCATGTTTGTCTTAAAACGCTATAGCGACGCGCTCCGCGATGGAGATCGCATTTACGCGGTGATCACCGGAGTCGGCTTAGCCAACGATGGGCGCGGTAAACACCCCTTGACCCCGAATCCCCGTGGCCAAATTTTGGCCTTTCAGCGCGCTTATGCCAATGGTGATCTTGATCCCGCCTTGGTGCAATATGTCGAATGCCATGCCAGCGGCACCCCCCTAGGTGATAAAACCGAGATCAACTCATTAGATGACTTTTTCGGCGGGCGTGGTTCAAAAGCACCGTTGATCGGGTCGGTGAAGTCAAATATGGGCCATCTGCTCACTACGGCCGGCATGGCCAGTATGCTTAAAGTTATTTTGAGTATGCACCATGGACTGATTCCGGCTACGATCGGCGTAACACAACCGCTTACTTCGCAAAATCATACCTTTGGCACAGGGCAAATTGTCGCACAAAATACCCCTTGGGCCGTCGATAATCGGATCGCCGGAGTCAATGCTTTTGGCTTTGGGGGGGTGAGCGCGCACTTGGTTTTGACACAATCGGCACAACCTTACCCTACCCCCGCCTATCGTCCGGCCAAACTAGCGGTGATCGGCATGGATGCTCATTTCGGGCCGGTAGAAGGTGTGAAAGCATTCGCCCAAACGATCTACAACGGCACACAACATTTTATCCCCTTGCCGCCGAAACGTTGGAAAGGGATGCACACCGCTGAGGCACCATTAGGCGCGTATATTGACTCGTTTGATGTCGATTTTATGCGCTTTAAAGTCCCACCGAAAGAGGATGATCAACCGATCCCCCAACAACTGCTGTTGTTAAAAGTGGCCGATCAAGCGGTACAAGATGCTGGTTTACATGAAGGCGATAATGTGGCGGTGATCGTCGCTGTCGGGACAGAGTTAAGCTTACATCAATACCGCGGCCGTCTCGACCTCTCTTGGAAATTACCAGACGCACTTGCACAATCTGGGATCGCGCTGCCACATGAGCAGTACGATGCACTTGAAGGCATTGCCAAAGACGCACTCAACCCACCCGCGCAAGTGAATCAGTACACAAGCGCGATCGGAAACATCGTAAGCAGTCGAGTATCGGCGTTATGGAACTTCTCTGGCCCGGCGTTTACGCTCTCATCGGAAGAAAATTCGACGTTTAAGGCCTTAGAAGTAGCGGGGTTACTTCTGGCAGATGATGCGATCGACGCGGTGGTGATCGGCGCGGTAGATCTGGCCGGCGGGTTAGAAAGTGTCATGTTGCGTCGGGAATTGCATCCGATCAACAGCGGAACACAAACCTTAAGTTTTGATCAAAACGTCAACGGTTGGATGGTCGGTGAAGGCGCGGGCGCGATCGTCTTAAAACGTGCCGATCGGGTTCGCAAAGAAGATCAAGTTTATGCGGTGATCGATAGTGTGGCCTTGGTCAAAGGGGGTGACACCGCCATTGAACAAGCTGCCGGACGTGCCATGAGCGAAGCGCAAATCACCGTTGATCAGATCGGCTATGTTGAAGCGCATGGAAGCGGGATTACCGAAGAAGATCGCGCCGAGATCATCGGGTTAAATCGAGTCTATCGCGGTCAACGGGAACACATCGCGATCGGGAGTATCAAAGCGAACATCGGGAACACCTTCGCCGCATCGGGCATGGCGAGTTTGATCAAGTCGATTTTATGTCTGTACTATCGCATGATCCCACAAACGCCGAATTGGTCAACACCAAAACAAGCCGATATGTGGTCAGAGACGTTCTATGTTCCCCAAGAGTCGCGTACATGGATCAGCAATGGTCGGCGTTATGCCGCGATCAACGGCTTAGGCATAGATGGGACGGCCGCGCATGTGATCTTATCCGAAGGCACACATCATCGCGATCTTGATTACCTACAAAGCAAACCGCTCCAATTGATCTTGATCGATGGTGATACCAAAGCGGGCCTGATGGGTCGTTTAGGTCAAATGGAAACCGCGCTGAATGAAGGAAACGCCTTGCCCATTTTAGCGAGACGTGCCTTTAACGTTTACCGTAATCGATCCTTTGTCTTGGCTTTAGTCTCTAAAGATCGGGATGGATTGCGGAAAGAGATCGAAGCGGCCAAAAAAGCCTTGATGCAAGCGGATGAGTGGCAAACGCCCGCCGGAAGTTATTTCACGGCAAATCCGGTGGGACAAGACGGTGGGATCGCCTTTGTATACCCCGGCGCGTTTAATTCCTATCCGGGACTCGGCCAAGAGTGGTTGCATTTGTTCCCAACCGCCCATGATCATCTGTTATCAATCACACAAGATGCGGTCAGTTCCGTTGCCGATCCCTTTTTGTATCAACGTAGCTTAGCGGCCCCTTCACGGGCTGAAGTGCGTGCGTTCCGGGCGCGGATAGCCGAAGATCAAGCGGCGATGATGGCCTCTGGCACAACTTTTGCGGTTTTATTCACCTATGTCATGCGTGAGGTATTCAAGATCAAGCCAACCTCGGCCTTTGGTTATAGCATCGGCGAAGGCAGCATGTTATGGGCGATGGGCGTATGGTATGAAGGCGATAAAGGCAATCAACGCCTCTTGAATTCAGAGCTATTCAAAACGCGCTTGTATGGGCGCAAGCAAGCGGTGCGCGAAATGTGGGGATTACCCGAATCGGCCAGTGATGACTTTTGGGCCTCATATGTGCTTACAACCTCAATGGACAAGGTAATCACTGCCCTATCAGGTGAGGCGCGGGTCTATTTAACCCACGTCAACACGCCTAACGAAACCGTGATCGCGGGTGATCCGGTGGCATGTGAGCGGGTGATCGCCAAAATTGGATGTAATTCCTTGCGTGCGCCGTTTGAAGTGGTGATCCACAATGAAGCGATGATCTCTGAATATCATCAATTCTACGAATTGCATCATTACGCGGTGAACCCGGCCGTACAAGCGCAAAATGTGACCTTTTACTCCGCGGCGGACTACCTCCCGATCCAACTCAATAGCGAGGTGATCGCCCGAAATGTAGCGCGAGTCTCTTGTAAAACAGTGGATTTCCCGCGTTTGATTCAGCGTGCTTATCAAGACGGCGCTCGGATCTTTATTGAACTCGGGCCGGGTAGCACTTGCGCCCGTTGGGTCAGCGATACGTTAGCGGATCATCCTCATTTAGCCGTTTCGATCGACAACCTACGCGCCGATGATCACACCGCTTTAATCAAGATGTTAGCACGATTAGCGAGTCATCGCGTTTCGATGGATCTGGCACCGTTATACCAAGATCTCAACACCGAGTCGGCGGATCGTAAATCACTCCTTAAATCGATCACCTTGGGCGGAGAACGGATCGAAGAAGTGATCGTGACCGATCACAACCGCCGCCGCATCAGCGGAGCGACCGAACGCACCCTATCATCAGAGCGCGCTATTCCTGCATCAGGAGGCGTTACTTCTCCCGCCATGTATGGAACAGAAACTCACACATCTACTACTCCTGCCATGTATGGAACGGAAGCTCACACATCTACTCCCCTCTCCATGTATGGAGAGGCGTCGGGGGTGAGGTCACGCCTCGACTCCCTCCGCGAAATCGGCGCAGCCATCGCCGCACAACTTCAAGCGCCCCATGAAGTGACGATCATGCCACCGACTCCGGTTAAGCCGACTCCCCCACCCGCCACCAATCGCTTTACGCCGAGTCGGGCGATCTTTGATACTGTCAAGATCGATCAATTCGCCCGCTTGCGGATCGCGGATTGTTTTGGTGAGGAATATGCGATCTATGATCACAAACGCGCACCTCGCATCCCAAACACCGATCTGATGTTGGTATCGCGTGCGATTCAACTCAACGCCACACGCTTGATCACCAAGGCCGGAAGTAGCTTAGTGATGGAATACGATGTCCCCGCCGATATGTGGTTTTACGGTGATAATAGCTACCCGATCGCCCCTTATTCGATGTTGATGGAAATGGCATTACAACCCTGCGGGTTCTTATCGGCGTATATGGGCCCCACGTTTGACTTCCCCGACATTGATTTTTACTTCCGTAACTTAGACGGTGTAGGACATCTTACTGAAGATGTCGATTTACGTGGACGCACGCTCACCAACCGCGTTGAGTTGGTCAGTTCCACCACGCTACAAGGGATCATCATCCAAAAATACTTGTTTGACATGACCCTAGACGGAAAATCGTTCTACACCGGAAATTCGACGTTCGGTTACTTCACTTTACAAGCGCTATCCAGTCAAGCCGGCCTAGACATGGGTAAACCGCCCGCGAAATGGCACGAGGCGAATCCGGCGCATCCGCTCACCGCCTTGAAAGGCAATCGGGCCGGACAAATGTTAGATGACTCCGGTTATATGAACTTGCCGCAGGGTCAATTGGCATTTGTGGATGATTTACAACTCACCTTGAATGGCGGATCCAAGGGCTTAGGTTATGTGTGGGCGACCAGCAATGTCGATCCGCGTGATTGGTTCTTTAAATGCCATTTCCACCAAGACCCAGTGATGCCTGGATCACTTGGGTTAGAGACAATCACCCAAGCGATCCAAGCTTACGCGATTCAGGCCAATTTAGGCAAAGGGTTCAAACAACCACGCTTTGCCAACGCGGAAGATCACAAGATGATCTGGAAATATCGCGGCCAAGTCTTGAGCGATAGCAAATTGATCAACGTAGAAGTGGACATCACCGGGATCGAACGCAAAGGGGATCAATTGGTGATTACCGCCAACGCGAGTCTTTGGAAAGGTGCGCTCCGCATTTACGAATTTAAAAACGTCGCGATCGCGATCGAAGAAGGTTGATTCAACTACGCACATACGGGAAGGTAGATCACCATGCAGGATAACGGTTTAAGTGCCAATACCTCAGCACGTTCATGGAGCGGCAACCCCGCTTCTCTCGTTTATGATGAGACGGGGATCAAGTCCCGCCTCAATGACCTCTCACAACCGATCTATCTCGTCCAACACAACGGGCAGATCGGCGCAACTCATGAAGGACAACTCACCGTTGGCGGGCAATATCCCTTGGCCGCAATGGGTGATCCGATCGCGCCAGAGCAATTCGGGGATCATCGCTTTCAACAAGATTATGGGGTGCGCTATTCGTATACTTCGGGTGCAATGGCCGGTGGGATCGCATCTGCCGATCTGGTGATCGCGATGGGACAAGCCGGCTTTTTGGGTATTTTTGGGGCGGCGGGGGTGGTAAGCACCCGCGTTGAAGATGCGATCCGCCGCATTCAAACAGAATTACCTCATCAAGCCTATGGCTTTAACTTGATCCATAGCCCTAGCGAAGAAGCGATGGAACGGCGAGCGGTCGAGTTATATCTCCAATACGGTGTTACGATCGTTGAAGCATCCGCTTTTCTTGACCTCACCCCTCACATTGTGCGCTATCGTGCCGCTGGACTTAGCTTAGGTGCAAATGGTGAAGTCGTGATCAAAAATCGGGTGATCGCGAAAGTTTCACGGCGTGAAGTCGCTACCAAATTTATGGAGCCGGCCCCAGATCGTCTGCTACAACCATTGGTCGCACAAGGGCTAATCACCGCGCAACAAGCCGAATTGGCGAAGCGCGTCCCAGTGGCGGATGATGTCACAGTGGAGGCAGATTCCGGCGGTCACACCGATAATCGTCCCTTAGTTGGGATCTTGCCTTCGATCATGAGCTTGCGCGATGAATTGCAAGCGAAACATCGTTTTAAGACTCCCGTTCGTGTCGGCGGCGGCGGCGGCATCGGCACCCCTTCGGCGGCATTGGCGGCATTTATGATGGGTGCGGCTTATATCGTCACCGGTTCGATCAATCAAGCGTGTGTTGAGGCCGGCACATCGGCACACACGAAGAAATTGTTGGCACAAGCGGATATGGCTGATGTGATGATGGCCCCCGCCGCTGATATGTTTGAGATGGGTGTAAAAGTCCAATTGTTGAAACGTGGCACGATGTTCCCAATGCGCGCCCAACGTCTGTATGAACTCTATCGCCAATACAACTCAATTGACGAAATTCCGTCCGATGAACGCGAAAAACTTGAAAAACAAGTCCTTAAGCGCCCCATGGAAGACATTTGGCAAGACACCGTTAACTATTTCATGGAACGCGATCCCGAACAAATTCACCGCGCTAAAGACAATCCGAAGCGCAAAATGGCGTTGATCTTCCGGTGGTATCTAGGTTTATCCTCACGGTGGTCAACCAGTGGCGAAAAAGGCCGTGAAGCCGATTATCAGATCTGGTGTGGACCAGCCATGGGTGCTTTTAACAATTGGTCAGCGGGATCTTATTTAGAACAACCGGAAAATCGGCGTGTTGCTGAAGTGGCTTATCACATGATGCGCGGCGCGGCTTATCTCTATCGGATGCAGCAACTCCGTTTACAGGGGTTACAATTCACCCCTGCTTATGGAGTCTATCTACCGTCACCTGTGGTAAGCCATGCGTAACGACATCATTTTTACCGATCATGCCCGCGAACGCTTGAAGCTTCGCAAGATCAGTGAGCAGATGGTGTTCACCACGCTTAAAAATCCCGAACGCACTGAAAATGAGGCGGACGGGGACACCAAATTTATCAAAACCGTGCAGAAGCGTAATGTGCAGGTGATCGCCCGTTACTTGCCCGATCAAAAGAAATGGTTGATCGTCAGCGCTTGGGTGCGTGGTGAAGAAGATCCGATCCCGTTATGGAAACGGATCTTGTTATGGCCGTGGCGGTGGTTACGCGGCCGTTCTAAAACACGAGGGACTCGGCGTGACCGTTGATTTATGGCGGATTCCGTTAGATCGGAATCCGCTTTCGATCGATACCCTATCCCATGATGAGCAGATTCGTGCCGATCGGTACAAAATCCCGACGGCACGTTCCCGATTTATCGCCACCCGTAGCGCCTTGCGTTTGATCCTTGCAGGTTACACCGGCCAATCCCCAACCTCGTTGATCTTTCACGACAATGATTTTGGCAAACCGTCGTTAGGCGATTCCCCGATTCATTTTAACCTCTCCCATAGCGCCGATCTGGCGTTGCTAGTGATCGCGAATGTCCCGATCGGTGTTGATCTGGAACAAATACGCCCGATCGATCTCAAAGCGATCGCGCCAACGGTATTCACCCGTCCAGAGCGAGAATATTTAGACACCCTCACCGGAAAAGATCAGATCGAAGCCTTTTTCCGCTTATGGACGCTGAAAGAGGCATGGATGAAAGCACGCGGTGAAGGGTTTCGCCTAGCGCATCGCTTTTCGATCGATCTCACCGGGCCACGTTTGTTTCACCCTGAGTCGCCTGATTGGTCATTAGGTGAGCTGTCCCTCGCATCGCCTTATGTAGGTGCGTTCGCGCTTCACTCCCCCGCTCTACCCGATGTCCAGACATTTGATTTTAAGCAAAGTTTGTAATTTCAAATGAAAAAATTTCGACTTTTACTAGGCTTTTGGTTTACACTGACTCTATCGGGGTGTGAGACGCTTTGGTTTCATCATCACTAGGGTTTGATTGTGTAGCAAAAATCAACCCGAAAAAGGGGACATTTGTTACGATTTTTTCGCTCATTTGTGCTATGATGATCGCAACGATTTTAGATCTTGACGGCAGTTGGTGGGAGATGTCAGTTGTCTTGCTTATGAATATGTGGTTTTTCTGAGATGCGTGACATTGATCCTTACAATTTATCTTACCTTGCCGCTATCGCCGAAAAAATTTTTTTCTTTGCGCCGCCATGCAACATTCTCAGGAATTGATCGGTTTGCACCCTAAAAGCTAAAAATTCGTTATAATCTCAACTGGTTTTAAACGGTTAACTGTGGATAAATGACGTGACTCGATTTTCGCCTACCCATGCTGTAACACTTCTAGCGGCCCTACTGGTGGTCTTGCTGATCATTTTGCTTCGTCCGGTGGAACTTCCGGCCGGTATCGTGGTCAACAGTTTAGCGGATAACACCCTTGTAGACGGCAACTGTACTTTCCGCGAGGCGATTTTAACCAGTAATGGCACAGGTAATGGCGATTGTCCGGGCATCACCACCTTGATCACATTTTCTGCATCCGGCACGATCACCGTAACGAGTGCGCTCCCTTCATTGACGGCCGGTGGGGTGACAATTGACGGTGACATCGGAAACGATGAGACTTTAGACATCATCCTTGATGGGGTGAGTTTAACAGGGGGCGAAAACGGCCTTAGAATTACCTCACCCAACAACACGATCCGTTGGTTAGCGATCGTGCGCTTTCCAGCCAATGGGCTGCTCTTAACCGGAAGCAATGCGAACAACAATCAAATCATCGCGAACATGATAGGGACAATTGACGCACCAATGCCCTTCACCGATTACGGAAATAACTTAAGCGGGATTCGCATCGAAGGGGGCGCGCACACCAATCAGATCGGCGGCCAGTTTGTCGCCATTCGAGCAGGAAACACGATTTCACAAAACAATCAACACGGGGTCTTGATCCAAGGAATCGGCACAGGCGATCCGTTGACAGAAACCCGTGGGAACGTGATCATCGGAAATGACATCGGACTCGCTTTTGTTGGGCCGTTGGATGAAGGCAATACCTCTGATGGAATCGCGATCTTTAACGGGGCGATCAATAACAGGATCGGCGGTGCTGCAAATGAGCGTAACGTGATCGGCTTTAGCGGGATTCATGGGATTCATCTTGCCGATCCACAAACGCAAAACAATACCATTAGCAGAAACTTTATCGGTGTTACGACTTCTCTTTTAGCCATTCCTAACACCAATGGGATTGTGATCACCAATAGCGCCAATAACAATCTGGTCAATAACGCGAATGTGATCGGGCGGAACATCAATGCGGGGATTCTGCTCACCACAAGCGCCAATAACAACACCATTACCGGCAATTTAATCGGTGAAGCCCCTTTAGGCAGTATCCCCAACAGCACGGGAATTAACCTATTGAGCGGGGCCAATAACAACACCATTAACAGCAATACGATCAATACCAACCAAATCCATGGTGTGGCCATTGCAGGGTTAAACACCAATAACAATCAGATTATCCTCAATACGATCGAGGGCAATCTAGGTGACGGGGTGAATCTGGTTGGTAGCAATATCGGCAATCTCATCTCGCAAAATGTGATGCTCGGCAATGGCAATCTTGGAATTGATCTCAACAATGACGGGTTAACACCGAATGATCTACAAGACATCGACAACGGCCCCAACCGTTTACAAAATTTTCCGGTATTAAGCGCGGCCTTTTCAGATGGAGTGGCGACTCGGATCGATGGGACGTTCAACAGCGTCCCGAATCTGACCTTCACGATCGAATTTTTTGCAAACGCGGCAGCCGATCCTTCTGGCTTTGGTGAAGGTGAGATCTACCTTGGAAGCGCTACGGTGACGACAGATAGCGCGGGGGATACGACTTTTGTCACAACATTAGGGGTAAGCACATTAGGTCAATTGATTACAGCAACTGCCAGTCGGGTGAATGGGGACACATCAGAATTTTCAAACGCGATCCCCGTGATCCCCGGCATCGATCTAGAGATCACGAAGGCGGATGCGCCTGATCCGGTGAATGTAGGCAATACGATCACCTATACATTGACTGTTACCAACCTCTCCACAGCCAATGCGACCAATGTCAGCATTACAGACACCTTACCCGCGCAAGTTACTTTTGTGAGCGCGAGTCCCGGTTGTACTCACAACACCGGGGTGGTGACTTGTACGATCGCAACTATCGGCGCAAATCTCACAGTCAATCGCACCATCACCGTACAAGCGGATGTTGCTGGAAATGCCGTGAATAATGCCTCTGTTGATGCAAATGAAACCGATGTTGACCTTAGCAACAATACGGCGACGATCAGCACGACCATTCTTGATAATCCGACTCCCACACCAAGCAACACGCCGATCCCATTAACCAGCACCAACACAGCGATCCCGCCGACCAGTACCAACACACCGATCGCCTCCTTAACCTTCACCCCATCTCCGACTGTAACGTTGACGGCAAGCCGAACGCCTTCACAGACTCCATCGGCGACTTTAACACCGACTATCACCCTGAGTCCGACTGCAACAGCGACACGCACTCCCCTACCTAGTGCGACGCATACGGCCTCACCAACCGCAACCTTAACGGCGACTCCATCACAAACGCTCACCCCATCGTTGACCCCATCGCTCACGGCAACCGTAACACCGTCGTTGACCCTTACGCTAAGCCCAACGGTGATTCCACCCACCGCAACTCGCGTTCCGGCGATCGATATTGACAAAGAACAAACCGACGATGATGAGATCACGATCACGATCGAAAATCGTGGTGAGGACATCGACAACCTTGTGGTCGAAGAACAGCTTGAGCCAGAGGTGATTTATCTGTCGTCAAGTCCCGGCAATCCGTTATGTCAAGAAGTTGCGGGGGTGATCACCTGTACTTTAGGCTCATTGGATAGCGGTGAATCGACCAGTGTCACAATCATCGTAGACAGTGACAACGCGGATATTTTTGGGACGATTGAGGACTTAGAGCAGCGTTTAGGTTGAAATCCGCAAGCACAACAAGCCATGATAGGCAACCCCGCGGGCTGGTCTGCTCCAACGACGATCCGCACAATCCAGACACGGTCT
>JALOOG010000118.1 GCA_025454525.1 Anaerolineae bacterium
GTTTTGTAGCGCTCTGGTTGCGCTTCAGCGTGAAGCTGATGTAACGCATAATTGAGACGGGTGAGCGGTAAGGCATCTTGCACTACTGCTCGACGGATCGCGATTGACATTTTGAAAGGCCCTTATTTCATTGTATGCAAATAAGGACATTATAAGCGAAACGAGGGGCTGTTTACGCTGCGCTAAACGCATTAACGCACCCGAAAGATCCCATGTTGCGCGATCACCGCGGCGATCTCATCGCCAATCTGGTAGGTGAGTGTATCACCGGCCACACCATACAAACTCTGAATCAAACCTGGCTCAACGCGGATCGTCGCGACATATTTCCCGTTGATCATCGGTGCGCCGTTGGCATCATTCACATACAGTCCGTAATCCCGTGCGGCCCGTAACAATTCACGGGTGAACGGATGCACATTCAGCGCATCCACATTCAAGTTACGAGGTATGGCGAGGCGTTCACCATTCGCGATCCCATTGCGCCCCCCCGTCCCACCTGTGTACGGAGCGACCGCCGGATAGACAAACGAGTGTTGATTGATCAATTGACGCGGCAAGCTGATCACCAACGCATGATTGATCCGGCGATTCGGCACGAGTCGCCCATTAACCAAAAAATCCTCGCGTGTCACCATGCCGACCAACGTTGACCACCCACCGGAATTGACCCGTTGACGGTGATCGGCGGTGATACCATTGCCCCAAAATGGGAAATGATAGATCCCACCCGCGATGATCTTACGGCTGTTGACCCAACGGGCATTCCACATTTCATAGCTGTAATCGCCCTTGATCACCAAGAGATGACGATCGCTCCCGGTGGCGGGTTGCGCCCATGTTGGGATCGGATACCATTCGGTGCGGCCGCTGTATTCATTGACGACCTCCACATACGGCACATTGGTACTGGCCGGTACACGGTGAATCGGGACAGAATAGCGCTCTAACGACGGGCGAAAGGTGGCGATCCGATTTTCACGGACATAATGTGTATTTGCGGAGATCCGCGTGGCAAACGGCCCCCAAGTGAAAAAGGCTTGGGTACTGCTGCTATTGGTTAAAAGTACAACGATGAAGACGGCAATAAGGGAAAGTTTCATTTTAAACATCACTTAAAACCTCATAGTCATTTATAACAGACTTAATGTCGCATGAGATCCGTAAATCAATAATCCCCCAAATGTCCTAGCGCATATCACAATTTTGTTATTGGACGCGATACAATCCGTGTTGTTGGATCACTTGGTAGATCTGTTCCCCGATCGTATAGGTGAGCGTATCATTAGCCACACCGAACACCCGTTGCGTGAGTCGCGGCTCAACGCGCACGGTTGCGACATATTTTCCGTTGATCATCGGCGTGCCGTTGGCATCATTCAGGTATAGACCATAATCTCGCGCCGCCCGTAACAATTCACGGGTGAACGGATGCACATCTAGCGCATCCACATTAAGATTACGCGGCAAGGCAAAACGCGCCCCATTCGGAATCCCTGCGTTGCCGGCCGTGCCACCGGTGTAAGTCGCCACGGCCGGATAGACAAACGTATGTTGATTGATCAATTCGCGCGGCACGCTGATCACTAAGGCATGTCGAATCCGCCTGTTCGGGTCATATTGGCCGGTCGTCGGGTTCAAAAAATCCTCACGCATCACCAACCCCGCCAACGTTGACCACCCGCCTGAATTAACCCGCTGATTCGGCACATCGGTGATCCCGTCATCCGTCAGGGGAAAAGCGTACATACCACCCGCGTTGATCCGCCCTGCATTCACCCAACGCGCATTCCACATCTCATAACTGATGCCATTTTGGATCACGATCAGATGATGATCCGATCCCACGGCGGGTAAGGCGGTTACCGGAATCGGCCAACGTTCCACGCGCCCGCTGTAATCGTTCACGATTCGCACCAACGGGATGTTCTGATCATTCGGGACGCGGTAGATCGGAGTCGAATAGCGATCTAATGCCGGACGGAAAGTGCCGATCCGTGTTTCACGGGTGTAACGGGCATTGGCGGGAATGGGGGTATTAAATGGGCTAGACGTGGTAAACGGGACAGCGTGCGCGGATGAGGATGTAAACAAGAGTGATGCGACGCTCAAGCACACGATCAACAGATAACGTGCAGATTGAGTCAACATCTTTTAACGTTCCTAACGGAAAATTACGATGTTTACATTTTCTCATCTTACAGCGGATGACGGAAGGTGACTTTAGTCCCGCATGAGGGGGACATTCGTCATAGGTGAAAAGGCCTATTGCAGGGCGGTGGATGAGACTCGGTTGGCTAAGCATAACCCTTGCTATTCTGAGCTAGGTTTGGCATGTGGATGGTGGATCAAGTGGGTGTAAGATCGTTTAGGGATCATTCTGATAGTTTATATGTCTTTTACACTCAAGTAAAATTCACCCACGAAAGGATGTCGCAAAGTCCAAGACGGGTTATAATCGGTTCTCAATAATGAAGCCATCACATGGATAATGCTTTCATGAGACGATTCGCCCTTGCGTTCTTTTTACTGCTCTCGTTTGGATCGCTGATCACCCCACACCTATCGCAGGCCCAAGCGCCCACGCTCTGCGCCGATGTGCGAACGCTCATGCAGCGCGATCTCACACCCTATGATCTGACCCTTGAAGGCGGCGCGCTTAGCCCCGATCAAACACAAACCCTAGACTTTGGGCCGGATGTTTACGCGCAATTTTGGTCGCTGAATGTGGTGTCGTTTACCGATGAAAATGGCCGCTCTCAACGTCCACCGCTTCAACTGCGTTTCGATCAGACCGATGATGCGCTGGAATTTGCCGTTTATCAGGGCATGGTCGCGCTTCATCCATGGAGTCCGTTAGGCGCGTTGGAATTGCCGCTTAGCGAGGACGCGATCTACACGATCGTGATCCGCCGCCGTGATCTTAGCACCTTAGATCAAACGCTCACTGCTGAAATCACCGCCACCTTTTCTGGAGATAACAATATCACCCTCGAAAACTTGCGCGATGAGACCCTTAGCGCCCCGTTGCCAGAAGCACCGGAATTTGAGGACGGTCAACAGGTGATTGCTCTACCCAGTGCCGCGATCCGCTTACATCCGGCTGCGGCCGCAGGAGTCGCCTCACGGAATAGTCAAGCGGCACAAGTCCGTTTTGAAAATGGTGGGAGTCTCTTGATCGGCGCATGGGCCGACACGATCACCGCGTTAGCAGGCGATCTGGTGGTGCGCGGGCCGGATCGGGTGTTTTTCCTGCAAGACTTCGGTTATCGGCGCGATCTGTTAGCGGATGCGTTAGCCAGCCTTGAAGATGCCAATCGCAATCGCCTCGTGACCGATTGGGACGCGATCCAAGGTATCTGGATGTTGCGCGATTGTCTGGGTGTAAAATTGAGTGACGGTCGCACGCTAATCGCCCCTTTGATCGCCGATCAACCACGTAATGTCACCTTACAAGGCGGACTCACCACCTTTAACGCCGAATTTGAGCCGTATAGCTTGGCTTTAGATTGGACGAACATCGCCCCTGATTCCGAGATCACAATTTCAAATGGGGTGTTAACGGCCTTGTTGACCGATGATCGCACCTTAACGCTAGAATCCAACGAGATTCAATGGTTGTGGCGCGAGTCGATCCTTGACATCACGCTTGAAGATCGGGATGCGACTTTAACGCTTGATTGGCTTGACCTAAGCGGATTGACACTCACCTTAAGCACACTCACCCTCGATTTTACCGATTCGCCGCGGGGTCAAGTCACCCGTTCCGGCGCGGATCTGTTGCGTTTTGAATCATTAGACGGGGTAACTCAGATCCTCTATAAACCCGTTGGCAGCGGTGCGAACGCGATCCGCGGTGAACAACGGCTATTATTGCCCGCCTCGGATAGCTATCTTGAGATTGTCACCCCCGCGGGCGATCCGGCGTTTGATCGGGTGGCGTTACCGGATCAAGCGGGTTTTTCGCCCCGTGGCCTCAATAACCTTGGGGGACAATGTTATCCAGTCAATACCGTACTCCCGGCCGCTAATTGCCCGCCGAATGGTGAGATTAACCCGTCCAATGGCAATCTGTGGTATGCGATCACCGATCTATCGGCGCATGGCGCGTTGATCGACCTTGACCTCACCCGTAGTTACAACCGTCTCGCATCGGCGATCGATGGCCCCTTCGGCCTAGGGTGGACGAGTGCGTTTTTGTTGGATTATCGCGTGGCCTTTGACGAACAGATCGGATCACGTCTGATCACGCCGGAGACCTTCACACAAGCCCCCGTGTCGCTTGACCTCACCTACGCCCCACGCGGCTTGATCACTTGGTACACCCCCACCGGATCGCGCCATGTCTTTGTCAGCGACGATGATCCTAACACCTTTAGCGCGATCACCCTCCCGGGTTGGACGCTCACGCGCACCGATTTACGTTCCCCTTGGACATTACGCCAAAGTGACGGTTACATCACCGAATTTGATCGCGGTGGTCGCATCTTACGCTATGGGTATCCAGATCGTGGCCGCATGGTGGAGATCACCTATCCGCGAGATCTGCTCAACGGGGTGATCGATCTAGGCGGTGAGCCAGTGGTGATCAGCGATGCCGCGGAACAACGTCAACTTGCTTTGTATTTCAACGGGCAAGCGCGGGTCGAACGCGCCGTTTTGCGCGATGTGAGTGCGACCGAAAGCGATTGCACCCCTGAAAATGGCTGTTTTGAGATCGCTTATCGCTATGATGAGAATGGCCGCTTGATCGGAGTGGATTATGGGCAGGGACGCGAAGCGCGCTACGATTACGATAACACCGGCCGCTTAAGCCAACACGACGATCCCCGCGCCCCGATCGCACCCCGCATGAGTTACACCGAAGTGAATAACAGCCTTCAGATCGCGATCTTAGACGACGATCAAGTGATCCCGTGGCGGACGCTAAGCCCACCAGAGATCAGCAATCGCGAACGACGGGCTACCTTAACCGATGAATGGGGCAACCCACGCACCTATAGCTATGCCTTAGAAAATACACCTAACTTGCGGGCCGCAGGCAATCACTTCACCCTGATTCAGCTCGCTGAACCCGATAGCGTGAACCAGACGTTTACGTGGCAAAACGGGTTATTGACCCAGATCAACGCCCGCTTAGGCCCCAACGGACAAGGGCGCAACAGCACCGCGATCCGTTATAACAACGGCGTGATCCAAGGGATCTCCGGCGGCTTCTTAGAGATCGCGCTTGATTACACCGCTGAAGGCCGGCTCACACAAGCCCGCTTTGCAGATGACACCACGATCCAAGTGACCTATACTGAAAATGGCCTCCCGCAAACCTATACCGACCGTCAAGGCGCGGTCTACGACCTGACCTATGATGAAAATGGGTTCATCGCCCAACGTTTCCGGCAAAATGATCGCCAATTGACGGTCTACACCTATAACGCACTCGGACTGGTCACTTCGGTTAATCTGGACGGCCACACGATCACCTATACTTGGGATCCCCTCGGCCGGTTGATCGCGATCGAAGATCCGATCTTGGGGACACACACGATCCGCTATCAGACCGATCTGATCAGCGTGATCGATGCGTCCGGCGTGGAGCAGATCACCCAATTTGACCCGTTAGGCCGAGTCAATGAACGCCGACTCCAGACGGAAGCCGATCCGGCCTTGCGGCGTGTCACCTATACCTATGATGTGTTCGATCGCCTCTTGAGCGAATCCGAATGGATCTCGGAAGAGGTGGCTTATACCACCCGCTACGAGTATCTGCCGATGCGTGAATTACCCGCGCAACCGGGCGATCTGGTCACGACGATCCACGGTTATAACGTGAATGTCACCGATCCCTATGGACGAGTCACCGCTTATGCCTATGATCGGGAGGGACGCATCCGCCAGATCGTTGATCCGTTGCGGAAAGTGACACGGATGGATTATTTCACCACCGAGACCGGCAATTACACCAATGGGTTACGGGTGGTACAGCGTGAGATCCTCGCCTCACAAGTGGTAACACTCACCACCTATCTCTTTGACTTGCGCTATCAATTGCGCGAAGTGATCCAAGACAAAGGCGATGATCGGATTCGCTGGATCTTCAACACAGGGGGCGATCCGGTCACGATTAACCTGTTAGAGGCGACGGCCGCCGATCTCCGCACGGTCACTTGGAGCGATTATCGCGGCGCACGTCCGACCACGATCGAAGTGTTACCCGTGCCGTTGACGCTTAATTCCGGTCAACGCCAACCCAACCTTGAGTTGAGCATCACCTCCGACTTTTTGGGACGACCGATCACGCGCACCGATGCAAACGGAGTCACCGTCCAGACCGCTTATTGTCCGCGGCCCAATGGCGCATTAGAGACGCGCATCTCGCAACCTAATCAAGTCGAACCGTTCGGATGTGACGACGGTGCGATCTTTGCTCAAGCGACTCTCACCGATATTCACGGGCGTTTACTCTCCGAAAATACCAGCGATCGCGGAGACCAGACCTATCGCACTGAACGCGATGGCCAAGACTGGCGGATCACCGTCTCATTCGGCGCGGATCAATGGGCGTTGCGTTACAACCCGGCCGGCGATCTGATCGAATGGGTCGATGAGTCGGGCCATTTACATCAATACGAATACGATCGACGTGGGCGCTTGTTGCGTGTGACTGTGCCGGATCAACCAGAGGCTTCTTTAAGCTTTGAATACAACGCGGCCGATCTGGTGACACGACAAGTCGATGACCTCGGACGCGGCACGCTCTATCAGTACGATCCACGCGGCCTGCTTTTGGTGAATCAAGACCTGCTCACCGCTGATGCGACCACCTATGCTTATGGCGCGTTCGGTCAGATGACCAGCGCAATCTCTCCGTTAGGCGCAAGTTTCACCTATCGCTACGATGATCCCACAGACCCCTTACGGCTCACGGGTGTGATCGATCCCAACGGTGGCGCACAAACCTTCACTTGGAATGAAGTCGATAACACCTTGACCTATAGCGATGTGCGTGGCAATCAGACGCGCTACTCGTTTGATGCGTTCGGGCTGTTATGGCGGATCGATGACGCGGCCGGACAATCCCACGAATTGCGTTACAATGCCAACGGAGATCTAAGCGCGATCGTCACCGCGCAACCCAATGGCCGAGCGGCGGCCCGCAATTTGACTCTCACCCATGAGGCCGACGGCACATTGGTGATCACAGAGCCTAGTGTCACCGATTGGTCATGGCGTTTTCGCTTTGATACACAAGGGGACTTGATCCGGATCACCGATCCCAACCGTTATGAGTTAGGCATCACCTATGATCCCTTAGGACGGATCACGGGAATCAACGGCGATGAGCCGTATAGCTGGCAGATCGAATATCAACCGGGCGAGTCGGCGTTATTATTCAACGGGACGCGCTTAGAATATGACAGTCTGATGCGCCTCACGCGGATCGTGACCGCCGATGAAACTGAAACCACCTATACCTATGGTGTAGAAGATGGCGCGGTGACATTGGATCTCGACGGAGCCAATACCCGTCGTTACACCTTTACCACTGGGGATAACGCTTCTGAACCGCGCACGGTGACACTCACCGCGCCGGGTCATACCGTCACCTATCGTTATAACCCAGAGGGCTTGATCGAAGAATTTCGCTCCGAGGCCTGTACCGCTGCCGATCTAAGCGCGTGTGAGACCGATCAAACGCTTTTGTGGATCACGGCGGTCACTTTTGCCTATGACTCACAAGGGCGGCCGGTGCGAATCGTGGATGCCGAACAGAACATCGAGACCTTTGTCTATGATGATGTCGGTAACTTGATCGCCTATCAAACCCCGAACAGCAAAACTTACACCTATGGTTATGACCGCTTAGGACGTTTGACCGCCTTAAGCAGCCCGACCGGAATCAAGTTATTACTCAGTTACGATCCGTTGGATAACGTCACGGGCATTTGTCGGACGCGAGTCGAAGCCCCCGATGATTACACCGGATGCGAACGGGCCGGCGGGGTGATCGAACGCTATACCTATGACCCGTTGGGACGTTTAACCGCGCAAACCTTCCCCAACAGCGGCTCCTCTACCGGACAGACTACGATCACTCACACCTATAGCGCCGGGTGGTTGACCAGTTGGGGGACTCCCGAACGCACGATCACGCGGGTCTATGAACAGAACATTTTTGGGTTGTTGGAACGCTTGGATCAAAGTTACCGATTCAGCTATGACCCGATGCGCCGGATCATCAGCGAAACTGGCGAAACCTACGCCTATAGTTATGCTTATGATCCGTTCGGGCGTGTGATCCAATTGGATCAAGACACCCCGATCACCTATCAACCGGACGGTCGCGGTTATACCGTCGCTGACTTGGCACATACCCTTAATGAAGCGGGTTTTTTGAGCGCGTTACGCTATGGTTTGAGTGAAGATCTGCCCGGCATGGCGATCAATTACATCTTAACCGCACGCGATCCCAACGTGTTAAGCGTGGTATTGAGCGCGGATGACGGCACACGCGGCCTTGATGCTCAATTTGATCGGCGGGGCGTGCCGTTAAGCGCCTTTTTCACCTATGGCGATCACCGCTTGCTGATCGATTACGTCACCAATCCGAATGGCGCGATCGCACGTCAACGCATCACGGGTCGACCGGCGGTGCCGTTTGAGCAAGGCGCGGGCGGTTATATCATGGTCACGGGTTATGATGATGATGAACGCCCGACCACCTTACGGATCACTGATAATGCCAGTGGCGCGCTCTTATATACGGTGAGTTTCACCTATAACGGCGTGGGTCAACGTGAGACCGAAAATCGTCGTTATGCCGACGGCGCACAAGTCAACATCCGCTATGAGTATGGCGAAACCGCGCAACTCACCCGCCAACTTATCGAAGTGATCCCCGTCACCCAAGCGATCTCCCTGTTATTCCTTGCGCCGTTGTTGTTCTGGTTACGTCAACGCCGCGGCCGGTTCGCGCTGTTGATCCTTTTGGTCGGCGGTGTGTTATGGTTTGCCACAATCACCGCTCAAACCAACAGCTTGACGCTGGAATACCGGTACGACTCGGTCGGCAACTTGAGTCAAGTGGTGTCAGCGTCGGGGGTGTGCCGTGAATACCGCTATGATGCGTTGGGGCGTGTCACCGCGATCAGTGGTGAACAGGTCTTTGTGTATGATGCTACAGGGCGCTTGATCGGACAAAATGGCAATCAAATTCGTTACACGGGCGATCATCCCTATCAAATCGAAACCGACGGGCGACCTAGTGCGCCGGGGCGGATCGCGGGAATGCCCCCCTTGTGGACAGCGACCGAAGGCGCGGGCGTGATCTGGAACATCACCGATATGCGCGCACAGATCCTCACGACGGAGGTAAGCGAAACACCGCTCCGACTCTACGATCCGTTGGGCCGCCGGATTCAGTTCACGTTACCCGCCTTTGCCGATGATCCCTGCGTGTTACATGGCTTTGAAGGGCTAACCTTTACCCCTACGGGACGCGCTTACGATCCGACAATCGGCTTGTACTTACAACGCGGGCCGATCGATGTGTTCGGCGGGGCCTATACCGCGCAGGGTCAACGCGATCTCCCGATCCAGACTTCTGAAGGACTCCAGTTAGCGCGGGGGTTACAGGTCTTGGGGCAAGCCTATCAGACCACGCGCTTAAGCCAAAACTTAGACGCAAGCGTGATCCGCGCTCGTTATTTGCCACAGGCCCCTAAGACCGATCTCTGGATCGAAGATTTAGGTGGGGACTCGGCGATCCGCGACTCGCTAGAAACCTTGTTGACGCTTCCGTATTGGCTCAATACCGAGTTTAACCTTGCAGGCGGGGCGATCGATCCACAATCTGGCGCGATCACCTTGGGGAATGAATCACAGTTAGGCGTGGCCTCGCGTGCAATCCATGAGACCCCGATCGCACGGTTGCTCCAGTTTACTGAGACGGGGATCGCGTTACCGATCAGCTATCAACCGTTAACCGGGACAATGCACAACCCCTTAGCGCGCACTTGGCAACCGATCACCCCTCAATTTGCGTTTTTTGATCGCGTGTTGATGCGTTTACCGCGCCCGTTGATCGCACCAGAGCAAGCTTTAACTACCCTCAACGCGGTGGAAAAGGTGATCGATTTGGCAAACCAAACGGGCGGAGATTGGGCCGATCAACTCTTAGAGGGGGCCTTACCGATCCGGCCAGAGACGATCCTCCCGCCCTTGAATGCGGAGACTTGGCGGAGTAAATGGTTTAGTACCGATACTTTCGGCTTAGGGACGGTCTTAGGGGAGCGCTTAGAAGTCCCGAATCAACCGCATCTCCCGCTTTATCGGCTGGCATGGAATGAGGATTGGTTGTTCCCGTCCTCACGATGAACTTGTAGACGTTGCAACGCTTCATCTAAGGTCGTCGCAAATTCCAATTTGTGGCTGATCGGGTGATTGAGGCGTTGTAACACCCCCACCACAAACCGTAAGGTTGCATCCTCCGGCACAATAATGCCGCGTTCAATTTGAGGATTCGAGGTGACTTTTTTCATCTTTGTAAAGATATTCGCGGGAATACTGATCCCATTTTCAAAATAGATAATTAGATAGATCGGTGAGGAGCGTTCTTGGACAAGTTGATGAAGCTCTTGGCGAGCGATGAGGTACGCCTCCCAAGTCCAATTTTTCTCAATATATTCAATAATGATCAGGGGATCCTCTTGATACACTTCGTGCCGAATCATAGGCGTTTCCCTTTGTATTAAAACTTGCATTAAGGATTTTTAAGATTGTGTTCCTAATTTAACACAAAAATGCGAGTCCGTCAGCTTAAAAGGCTAAAAATTTACGTTTCTAAGGCTGCATCTTAACGTTCCCTTATATTTGGCTAGGGTTAACGTTCAAGGTTGATCTCACGATTGCGAAGAAAGACCTCAATAACGATGAATACTAATGCCAACAACAACGCCACAGGTAAGGTTAACACGCGGGGAATTTGCAACCACGCGCAAATCACCACATATAGGCCTACCCAGACACTTTGACGCACAACGATCCCACCCGGCAAGATCGCTTGGTTGATCGGAGTCAAACGCACGTTGAGATAACGCACGATCGGGATGGTGATCGCGGTGACTCCCAGATGAAACAGGACAAAAAAGATCCATAATTGGCCGGCAATGCGGGGGATCTCGGTCGTAACCAACAGGTACAAGCCCCCCCAGCCAATCACAAATAAGATCGCCGCCGCGATCAAGATCCCAAGATGATCGGGCGGCAGGTTGTTCGGTTCTTCCGTGCGTGGCATTAGCGCAAGATCATCATCAAGATACTAATGCCGATAAACACGATCAATGGGCTAAAATCAATGCCCATAGTCGGGGGTAAAAGTTCACGGATCGGGCGTAACACTGGTTCAGTGACTTGATAGATAAATTGCACCACTGGGTTATAGCGGTCAAGGTTAGGAAACCAACTCATAAACACCCGCGCCAACATGATTAATTGGTAGATCCACAATAGAAATACGATCAATTGAATGATGATCATCGTTTACATCCTCATAAAACCCATTAAACTTAACGCTCACCAAAAATAGCCCGGCCGATTCGGATCAGGGTTGCACCTTCTTCAATCGCAATCGGGTAATCGTCACTCATCCCCATGCTTAGCGCGGGCAAAGAGAGCTGAAGCGTGTCTTGGAGCGCATCGCGCAAGCGCCGTAGATTACGGAAAAACGGCCGTGCGTCTTCCATGCGATCCACGATCGGCGGGATCGTCATCAACCCATACACCTGTAGATTCGGCATCAGACAGACCTCTAACACTTCGGCCCATAACCGTTGTTGGACCGCTTCATCAATCGACCAACCATAGCCGTCAAAGCCTTCTTTGCTCTGTTCACCAGATACATTGATCTGGAGCAATACTGGGACAGTGATCCCATGTTCTATCCCTAATCGGGACAATTTGTCAGCTAACTTGACACTATCCAACGAGTGCATCAACGTAAACCACAACCCCGGCTGATCCGTTCTAAACAGGTCTTTGCTTTTGCGACTCTGCAAATGTCCGATCAAGTGCCAATGGATCTTGGGGTCGCCGACTTCCGCGATCTTGCTCACACCTTCTTCTACGCGATTTTCGCCGAAATGTTGCACACCGCCTTCGATGGCGGCCTGTACCAAAGCGGCAGGATGGGTTTTAGTCACTGCGATCAGCGTCACCTCTTGCGGATCGCGCTCCACCCGATCACAGGCGGCGGTGATCTGATCGTGGATCTGTGCGATATTTTCGGCGATAGCGTTCATAAGGACGGCCTGTTCACCCGTTGCGTAAGGATCGTTTGATTATGTCGGATTAATGTTAGCACGGGTTTAGAGAACGCGAAACTATTTCAGGGCAATCGGTTGTCCAAAGTAGCCCCTTGCCCTATGTCCTTTATGACTGCTTTCTGAATCACTAGGTGATACACGCGAACGACTCAAACAATCAAACAAGGGTTAGATTTTTCGGGACGGACGCGCTAAAATATGTTCACGTTAAATAAACGCTTATTACAGGGAGGGTAATATCTTGCATATCGTTGTTTTTACACGCGGCACCCCTGACACCGCCGCCAAAGTGGATGTAAATGCCAGTGGCGCGGTAACATGGGGAGATGCCGCTACGGTGGTGAATCCATGGGATGAATATGCGCTTGAAGAAGCGATCGTGCAGGCGGAGAAGGCCAAAGGCAAAGCCACGGTGATCGCCTTAGGGGGTGATCTGCATGTGGATGCGCTCAAACACAGCCTTGCCATGGGCATGAGTGAGGCGATCCGCATCCATGATGACGGGCTTGATCCATTCGATAGCCTTAGCTATGCGACCACTGCCGCCGCCGCGATCCGCAAATTGGGCGATGTCCAGTTGGTGATTTTTGGGAAAGAAAGCGTGGATGTCGGCACGGATCAACATATCTATCAGACTGCCCGTAAGCTGGGGTGGACGATGTTAAGCAATGTCTCCAAGATCCTAGCCTTAGACGGCAATACGATCAAAGTCGAACGGTTGCTTGAAACCGGAAAACAAATTGCGACGGCGCAATTACCCGCCGTGATCAATGTCACCAAAGAGATCAATGAACCGCGTTATCCGTCATTTATGGGGATTCGTAAGGCCTCGAAAGCCACAATCCCACAATGGACGTTAGCCGATCTTGGAGTGAATGCCACAGGTAAAAAAGTCGCCTTAAAGAGTTACAAGGGTTTGCCGGCCCGGAATGTACAGGTCGAGATGATCGACGGATCGCCCGAAGAACAAGCCAAGAAATTAGTAGATAAATTGCTTGAGGAGAAGGTGTTGTAATGAGCGCGATTTATGTTTTTATTGAAACTTTTGCAGGCAAGGCTTTACCGACCAGTTGGGAAGCGTTAGGCGCGGGCAAAAGCTTGGCGGATGCGTTTTCTGTCCCATTGACCGCGTTGATCTTTGGCGAAAACGCCACGGCGATCGCCCAAGAAGCCGGCCAATATGGCGCACAAGCGGCGCTGGTGTGTGAAGATCCCACCTTGACCCCTTACCGCTTAGAACCGTATAGCGCTTTGTTAACGCAATTGGTGACGACACATCAACCGAAAGCTGTCTTAGCGATCGCAACCCACGCCGGCCGCGAATTACTCGCTTCATCCGCCGCTGATACCGACTCTGGGATGCTATCGGAAGTGATCGATCTGGCCGTAGACGGGAGTGCGATCCACGTCACCCGCCCCGTATATGCCGGAAAATTATTGAGCGAGGCCATGAGCGCCGGCAACGGCCCCGTGTTTATCACCCTGCGCGGCCGTGCTTTTAAGGCGAATCCGATCAACACAGCGATCACTATCACCACCGTTCATCCCGCCCTTAGTGAAGATCAGATCAAGACCAAGATCGAGTCCTTTGAAGCGGAAGTAGGCAAGGTGAATCTCTCGGACGCGGCGATCATCGTCTCTGGTGGGCGTGGTATGGCCAATAACCCGAAAGATGCACCGGCCGGCGTGGCGGATGCGGCCATCTGGAAAGCGCAAGACGGTTTCAGCAACGTGTTACAACCTTTGGCTGATGTATTAGGCGGCGCGGTGGGCGCGAGTCGGGCCGCGGTGGACGCGGGGTATATCCCGTATGCCCATCAAGTGGGACAAACGGGTAAAACCGTCGCTCCGGATCTGTACATCGCGTGCGCGATCTCTGGTGCGATTCAACATCAAGCCGGGATGCGTACTAGTAAAGTGATTGTGGCCATCAACAAAGACGGTGAGGCCCCGATCTTCAAAATGGCCCGTTATGGGTTGGTGGGAGATGTGTATAAGATCATCCCCGCTTTGACAGCGGAATTAAAGGCCCGTTTAGGCAAATAATGCCCTCAGACAGACCCGCCGATCAACGCGGGTCTGTGTTTATTCCCCATCGCTATTGCCCTTGGGATCGGCCGCGTTCACCAGTTCCGGCGCTTTGATCGCTGGATAGGCTAATTCCATCTCTAGATGTGGACGTGCCGATTTTTGCAATCCCTCCAACAAGACTCGCGACCCCGTTTTAGTCGATTCGCGCAAGGCTTCGATAATCTGGAGATCGATTAGTCCTTCGTAACCATCCGGTTCAGGCTGTTGATCGTTCAAGATACAATTGGAAAAATAGACCAGTTGCGCGCCGAATTGATCGCGGCGCGGGAATACGCGCTCGGTGGTCTGATCGTTGATCGTCAACACATGACGTAAATCGGACTCAAAGCCAAAGGCCGGATCGACTCGGAGATCGCCGTTTGTCCCACCGATTTGATATTGCGAGATCTTGGCCGTGCTAAAACCACAGGTAAACGACGCGATCCGATCTCCTGGAAACCGCAAGATACCGCACACCATCTCCGGCACTTGATCAAACTTGGGATCGCCGTCATGGGTACTCATGGCGAAAGCCTCGATCGGCTCATCTTGGAAGATATAGCGGGCGGCATTGATGCAATAGATCCCGATGTCATCCAACGGCCCGCCGCCTAATTTTGGATCAAGTCGGATATTGCCCGCTTCAACCACTTGGGTATTGATCGCATGGAAAAAACGCACATCTCCCAATTGACCTGAATTTGCGATCGTGATCGCTTCAAGGTTAGCGGTTTCTAGATGTAAACGGTAGGCGATCATCAACTTGATGCGATGTTGTTCGGCCGCCGCGATCATCGCTTGAGCATCAGCCACGGTCGGGGCCATCGGTTTTTCACACAACACATGCACGCCGGCCTGAGCGGCCCGTTCGGTGTATTCACGGTGTTGATTATTCGGCAACGCAATATAGATCGCGTCTACCGCATTCAGACAATCGTCAAATTCGCCGTAATCAAAGCTATACGGCACATCATATTTACCGCTTAACGCCCGCCGTTTGACCGGATCATCCGAGACTAACGCGGTTAATTCGGAATTTTCGGAAGCATTCTGAAAGGCCGGTAACATCGCGGCCTGTGCGATCCACCCTAGACCGACTACGCCATAACGAATTTTACGTGACATACGCCTATCCCCTCCCCTTGCTGCTCATGGAGATCGTTTTACAATTTGCCTAACAAACTGGTTTGAGTCATTTCGACCATTTCACGACACACCCGCGCACAATCGCGGCAGGTTTGCGCGCACGTCATCATCTTCGTGTCTTCCGAGTCGATCGACTCACACGCCGCACACCGATCGCAAATTTCAGCACAGGCCGCGCATGTCCATTCATGATGATGCGACCGCCGCAACATAAAATCGGCACTGGTCTGAGAGATCTGTGAACAATCCAGTAACAGCGTGATATGTCCTAAGGAGGCATGTTCCCCACCCATTGAAAGACAATGCGGGATCAAGGCCAAACACGCCGTATGACACTGTTCACAAGCGTCAATACACTGTTGTAACAGCGGTTGATCAGGCTGATTCATCTGGGTATCCTTGTTTTATGTCATTTGTAATGACCTTAACAAACATGGATAAACTAGAGGTGAGGGGTAACTGAGGCCGTCTGTAGCATTCGATTTTTAGGGTCAACCTGTGTGAGACGATCCGCGTTTTTAATCCATTGGTTAACGACATTTCCCCTACCTTAACGGTTAACACTCCGATGATGCGTAGCATTCAGTCCCTTTGTGTGCTATGCTTTGCCGGATTTTGAATTGATCGGATAGCTATGCTTAGAAATAATCGCCTAAGTTTCTTGATCGCCACGTTGATCTTATGTATGGCCGCCCTATTGCGCTTGTGGGAGTTCACCACCCTTCCCTTAGGCTTACATCAAGAAGAAATTATCGATATTCGCCTTACGGATAATGTGCGACAAACGGGGATTCAGGTGTTTTATGACCTCGGTGACGGCGGGCGCGAAGGCATCTACCCGACGATTTTGGCCGCCGCGATCGGCTTCTTTGGGCGCGGCCAAGTCGGCTATCATCTGCTTAGCTTATTCCTCAGTTTGATCACCTTAGCCCTCATCTATGCGTTGACCAAGCGCTTGTATGGGAACACCGCCGCCCTAAGCGCGATGGGATTGTTAGCCTTTAGCTTTTTTCCGAATTTGCTCTCCCGCCAAGTGGGACGCGAAACCTTGTTACCGACTTTGGTGATTGCGGTATTATTGGCCTTGGCCTTAGCGCTACCCGTCTATTGGCGCAATCGTAGCGCTCAAACCCAAACCACCGCATTCGCCGGTTTAGGTTTATTGTTGGGCATGAGCTTTTATCTGCATCCGGCCGGGTTGATCATGCCGTTGTTGGCGTTGTTGTTTGTGATCTATATGCTGCTCCGCGGCCGTTTAAACCGTTCGTCGCTTAGCCACATCAGTTTTACCGCGTTGATGACCTTGATCATCGCCACACCTTACTTGATCGCCGCGATCCGTAATCCAGAATTAGGCGGCGTAAGTCGTCTCTTAGAAGGCCTTTCCCCAAGTGCGCCGACTCTGATCGAACGCTTTTTACTGGGGATCAGCGCGATCGGCATTCAAGGCGACCTGAACCCGATCTACAATTTACCCGGCCGTCCCTTATTTGACCCGATCAGCGCGATTTTGATCGGCGGCGGGCTGATTGTGGCCTTACGTTATGTGCGTAAACCCCGTTATGCGCTTGTGTTAATCGCCGCTTTTCTGATGATCCCGTTAGCCGTGTTTAGCCCAGATAGCCCTTCCTTTATCGCTTTTGCGAGTGCTTTACCTGTGTTGGCCTTGTTATTCGGACTCGGCGCGGCCTCATTGATCAAGTGGACAGGCTTGAGTCGTCGGTGGGCGTTTCTCTTGTTGGGCAGCTTATTCCTTGCTAACACCCTCTGGACAACGCACGATCTGATGTTCACTTGGCGGACACTTCCAGCGGTACAAGTCGCTTATTCCAGCCCGATCGCCCAATTGGCCGATTGGGTGGATCGCACTTCCACCGATACGCCGACGGTGGTCTGTGTCGCACCTGTTGAGCCGGGCGTGGCCTTACCCGATCTCACCAATGGTCAACTCTTGGCGCTGATGTCACATCGTCAAAATGCCCCGTTGCGCGTGGTCAATTGCGAGACCGGGTGGGTGTTTGTCAACGGGGGCGCGCCGTATCAGGTGATCCTCACGGAACCGAATTTGATCGTCAACGCAAGTCCTTTTAGCTTGCATTGGCTTAATCAAGGTCAACCGATGCGTGGCAACGGGCAGATTTTATCGTTGGATCTGGCCGCGCCTTTAGCCGATCTGGTCGGACGCTTCACCACCACCACCCCGATCTCTTATGCCCCAGAAGCAACACTTTCGGAGGAGATCTCTGCTCCGCCGATCCAATTCGGCGGCAATTTGACCTTTTTAGGCTATCAATTGCCACAAGTGGATTACTATCCGCCCGGGGGGTTTGTCACGGTGACCACCTATTGGCGTGTGGACGGGGAGTTACCGCGTGATCTGCAATTGTTCACCCACATTTTGAGCGATCCCGCTGCCCGTCCCGCCGCGCAAGTGGACATGATCAGCGTCGTGCCGAGTCAATTACAGAGCCGCGATGTGTTTATGCAGGTGGTGAATGTGCCACTACCGGCCACCATTCCGGACGGCACCTATATTGTGTCGGTCGGCGCGTATCAGGACATTGATAAACAGCGCTTGAGTGTCTTAACCGACGGTGCGGCCGATCGGTTGTTTCTCTATACCATTGAGATCATCACTCGTTAGTCCCCTATCGGTGATAAAGCGGAGGGGTGAACTGTGTCTATAGCGTCGTTTGCCCTACGTGTTGCATGTAAATCGCGTTCAGAGCGGTTTCCCTACGATTGCCCTACGCTTTAGAAATTTCCGTTACAATGGGATCAAAACCCATTAACGGAGACTGTTTATGCGACTCCTATCGATCCTGGTTATCGTGTTGTTCCTTGCGATCGGCTTTGCGTTGCCATTAGGCGCGCAAGAGGCCACGCCGACCGCTGTTCCCACCGCTGTTCCTACCCCGATCGGCGATGATCAACCGATCACTGGCTTGATCATTGCCGAAGGCAGTCGGGTGTATGTCGGCCCAGATTTTGCCTACGCGATCATCGGTGAATTGCCCTTAAATGCTTCGGTGATCGTGACCGGACGGGCGGGGGATTTTTTCTCCCGTTGGGATGGCCGACAATGGCTTCAGATCCAATATGGTGAGCGACGGGCGTGGGTGTATGCGCGCTTGATCCGCACCAGCAAAGCGTTTAACAGTATTCCACCCGTAGGGCGCATCTTACCGCGTGATCGCAATGACCGTGTGCCGGATGTATTCGATCTTTCGGATGAAGTCTGTAACGCTTGGCAAGGCGATTTTACCCGCTCTGGTGACTTTTTGGCCGGCGATCAAGCTTTGATTGTCACCTATCCCCCCTTAACGGGCGCGTTGGTGTATAGCGTGATCGTGATTTCACCGTCAGGTTTTCGCACGGCCTTTGATAGTGAGACCACCACCGCTACGATCGAACTTAATCGCTTGCCTGCGGAAAAAGGCACGTATACTTGGCGGGTTGCGCCTTATTGGACAGAGCGCCCAGAGCGCTTCTACTGGCAACAAATTTGTTTACTTCGCACGGGCGGCACGTTTGAGCGCCCTTGACCGGAAACTTTCAGAGGGTGAATCACGTCTTAGATCGGTTATTGGTGTGCATTATTTAGACCAAAGGATCACACATGATACGTTTCACCCTCTTATTTGTGTGGGTGCTGTTAGCGATCACGGGGTGTAATCTCGCCAACGAGTCGGTAACGCCAACCGCAACCCGGGTCGTTCTGTTGCCAACGAACACCTTGACTCCGACACATACCGTCACGGTTGCGCCTAGCAATACTTTTGCACCCACCCCGACCACGCTGCCCAATTGTTTCCCCCGTGCCGATTGGGGCAATTTTATCTATCGTGTGGTAGCCGGAGATACCCTAGCGCAGATCGCAGCCCGGGTGGGTGCAACTCCCGCGGCAATCGCCGAAGGCAATTGCTTAGCCGATCCAAATCGGATCGTAGTGGGTCAAGTGTTGCGCTTACCGCGTCCGTATCCAACCAATACGCTATCACCGACCTTCACGTTAAGTCGCACCTCCACCCCATCACCAACCCATACGGCGATCGTTTTTGAACCCGTAGAAGGGGGTATCCTGTTCAGTGAGTTTATCTCCGCCGATGCGGGCAATTTCAACCTATTACGCGGGTCAACGATCGAATTGGTCTGGGAACTTGCGCCCGCACAACTCGGCACGGTGTCGTTTTTATTAGCCGATCCCGATTATCCCAACAGCCCGTCCGCGGTTTCGACGGTGATCGGCACGGATAGCGATCGCACGGATGGGGTATCGATCAGTTGGGTGGTGCCGGCAAGTTTAAATGGCAAAAAGCTATTTGCGAGTGCGCTCCGCCCGAATGGTCAAACGGTGACCAGTTTCGCCGCTTATGTCTATTCCGCGCCTCCCGTGGGACAAGGCTGTCTGATCACGGTGAGCGCGTTTAACGGAGTGAATGTGTATCGTGAACCCAACTATAATGCGGCGATCACCGGACAATTGACACAAGGCGCAACGGTAGAACTGGTAGGGCGGAGTAATGATGGATGGTATGGCTTTGAAAGTCATGAAGGGGTCGGTTTAGTGCAGGTGCGTTGGCTCTCGATTGAAGATCCGTTCACATTCAGCGGAAATTGTTAGAAAGTGGTGAAAATTAAACGAGGGGCAATGCCTTTTTGCCCCTTACGTGTTTTAATGATGACACAGGTAAACACGATTGGACGCACAGATGCACGACGACGGCGATCGTTCAAATCAAATGATCATCTCCTCACCATTGACTGTTAAACAGCAGTTTTTGGTCATTTCATCTCGCTCTTGTACACTAAAACCAAAATTACCTTACACAACCTAGCGTTATTGCAGATTGTTTCTTCTCGTTACACTCGTTAAACTGAAAACAATCGATAAATAGGACGTGAACCATGTCAGATGACGCAGCCTTCCGTGCAAATCTTATGGAAGGGATCAGCAAGTTCCAAGGTGCGCGAGCGCGGGCCTTTTGGCAGGAGATGTTAAGTCATCTTCGGGGGAAATCTGCGGAACTGCTCAGTTTTGAAGATATTCGCACGCGCTTACGTTTGCGTGAAGAAAGCTATAAAGGACTCCAAGAAGTTCCCTTGGATCAAATTAAGGGGAGCGTGGGACGTTACCGCGATTTTACCGGCAACTTCTTGCCACGCACGAATAAAATGCAAGAGCGATGGAGTCGAGTCTATGCTCAAGCGCATAGCATGACCGGACTCCCGCCGATCGAATTGTACAAGATCGGTGAGGTATATTTTGTGCGCGATGGCAATCACCGCGTTTCTGTGGCCCGACAAATGGGAATCCCGACGATCGAAGCGCATGTCACCGAATTACCGACGGCCGTTGAATTGCGCGCCGATATGACCGCCGAAGAATTGGACGGTGCGACCGCTTACGCCGCCTTTTTAGAGGAAACCGAACTCCCCAAAACCCGTTATCATCATCAACCGATCAATTTGAGTGAAAGCTCTCGTTACGCTGATCTCACCGGCCACATCTATACCCATAAGTATCTGATGGAACAGACTGAAAAACGCGAGATCGGCGTGTCCGAGGCCGCCGCGGACTGGTACGATAACATCTACCGTCCCGCGATCACCTTGATCCGCAAATACAAAGTGTTGGATCTCGTCCCGGGGCGTACTGAAGCCGATATGTACCTTTGGCTAGTTGATCATTTGAGCGAATTACGCGAACAATACGGCGAACACAGTCCGGCGCGCAAGTTTAGTCATGCGTTGGTAGACTTCTTAGAAGATCGCGGTCTGGATGTGCCGGAAGAACTGACTTACGAAAAAGATCAAACGGTGGAAATCAGCCGCTCTTATATCGACAAGGCCTTGCGCGAAGTGCGAGAAACAGATGAGTCCGAACCGGATGACTCGCTTTAAACGGCTTTTTGTGGTAATTTTGTTCTAGGGGTAGGAGGTGAACCTGCCCCTATTGAGACAAGGACACCGCTCCAGATGATTCATCTCCGTTCACTCACCTATCATCCACCCACGCTTGATCCATTGCCATTTCCGTTTAATGTGTCGGTGATTCGTTCGCTCACCACGTTGGAATTTACCTCCCCGATCACCTTTTTGGTGGGTGAGAATGGATCAGGTAAATCGACCTTATTAGAGGCGATCGCCTGCGCGGTGGGATCGATCACGGTGGGCAGTGAGGGCATCGATCGTGACGAATCCTTGAAAGAGGTGCGTACCTTAGCGAAACACTTTAAGCTCACTTGGAATAAAAAGACGCGCAAGGGCTTTTTTATGCGTTCGGAGGATTTTTTCGGATATGCCAAACGCATCAACCAGATCCAAGCCGAAATGCACGATGACCTCCGCGAAATTGATGAGACTTATCGCGATCGATCTCAATTTGCGCGTGATCTTGCCCGATCCGCCTTTAGTGGTCAACTCCATGCGCTTAATCACTCCTATGGCACGGGACTCGATGCAGGATCACATGGCGAGAGCTTTTTTAAGCTGTTTAATGCCCGGTTTGTGCCGGACGGCCTCTATCTGTTAGATGAGCCGGAAGCGCCGTTATCCCCCACCCGTCAATTGGCATTCATGGCCTTATTACACCAGATGATCGGACGTAACGCACAACTGATCATCGCCACACATTCGCCGATCTTATTGGCTTATCCGAACGCGGTGATCTGGTCATGCGACGGCAACGCGATCGAATCGGTGCGCTATGATGATCTGGAGCATGTGACGATCACCCGTGATTTTTTACAGAATCCCGAAGCATTCTTAAAACACCTGTTGCCCAAGGAATAAGCGATCATGCACATTGAAGCCCTCACCCTACAGACCGCCCCTCTCGCAGCACAGATCACCTTTTATCGCGATGTGTTAGGATGCCCGCTCATCAGTAGCAGCGATCAACATGCGGAGATCGCTTTTGTCAACTCACGCTTGATCTTAGAGCGCGCCCCGATCGATCAGCGTCCCCAGTATCATCTCGCGTTGAATATCCCCGAAAACCAATTAGACACGGCCAAAGTTTGGATCGAAGCGCGTGTGCCGTTGATCCGTTGGAAAGGCCAAGACACCTTTGATTTTGACAGTTGGCGGGCGCATTCGATCTATTTTTCAGACGCGGCCGGCAACATTTTAGAATTGATTGCGCGGCATCGTTTGTCCAACGCCCGTACCACCCCTTTTGATCATACGGGGTTGCTGACGATCAGCGAGATCGGTGTGGCAGTATCGGATGTCAGCGAAACGGTGGCACAACTGACCACACAGGCCGACCTCCCGATCTTTGACGGTGCTGGCAACACCCAATTTACGGCCTTAGGGGATGATCACGGTCTCTTGATTGTGGTGTCTCAAGGGCGACAATGGTATCCGGAAAGCGGGGTGTTCGCACATCCTTACCCGATCCGCGTCCTGTTACGCGGAGGGCAAGTGATCACCTTTGATCAGACGATCACCGTCTCTTGAATTATTGCATCAATGCGGCCAACGCAAGGATCAAACCGATCACCGAGACGACGATCGCGGCCTGACAATAGGGTGCAACTTGTCGCTCCATCATCCGCAATTGCGCGTCGATATGATCGCGATTCATCTCGCCTTTGCGATGTCGGTAGATCCAAGCGATCGGCATTCGGATCAAGCGCATCACCAACACAGACCAGATCAAGTAACCGATCGCCAACATCACAAAGGTCGGATAATTGGGGTTCTGCAAAAACGGCAGCATGAGAAACGCGATTCCGGTTGTCCAGAGGAACATCAACAACGTTTTGATGTAACGGAGCATCAAGCGCCGCAAGTACAACACCGCCCGTACTAGGGCCATTTCGGTCAACGCCACTTCTTGCACCAGTGAGCGATCGAGGCTGCGCGCAATGCCAAAGGCCGCGTTAAACCGCTTGACTTCATCGTCATTATAATTTTCGGGAAGCCATTGATGTGCGATCAATGCTTCCAATTTTCGGGAAGCGGGGATGATCTCCTCGTTAGTCACCTCGATCAATTGATCAAAATATTCTTTGCGCTTGCCTTCACTAAAGGCCATCATAAAATTAGAGTGATTCGTGCGATATTGAAAGCGCATCACCGCCGCTTTGACTCGCTCCGACTCATCAGTCGAAAAGGCGATCCCATGGAGCGAAAAGGTCGGATTGAGCAGATCATCGGCGAAACCGGGCATGTAGATCGTAAAGTAAAAATGCACGATGTCCTTTAACAGCAGACCCACGCCATAAATCGGCAATGCCAGCGATAAGAACAGCGGATATAACAGCGCGATAAACAACACGATCGACAACACGATCCCACCCACATCCCCTAGCGACGGGAACAAATTCGCCACATTTTTTAAGTAGACCGCTAAGATCCCGTCGATCACATCGCGAAAAAACACCGGAATCAGCAACAATAGACCCGCCCCACTAATAAATGCGGTGGCGATTCGGTGCATGGTCGAGAGCCGCACCTCACACCGTTGTAAATAAGCGCGCATCGCGGCGCGATCGTCGTTGTCAAAAGCGGTTTCCATGTGATCCCCTCACCTTGTGTATCTCTAACGCCGATTCTAGTATAAATGCAAACCGCCCTTGAGGCTGAATCGGGCGGTTCATATAAGCTCAATTTTAAATCAGAAAATGCTCTTTTTTTAGCTTCACAAGAGATAAAACAATTGTTCTACTTGGATATGCTTATACATAGTTTTTGAATTATCTAACGATGATCAAACTCTTTCTAATTTAGCGTTTTAATAGCGAGGGATCGATTAAAATGCTCTCGTTTTCTGTATTTGGACGCTGATTCCGCCGCCGGATAACGGCAATTAGCAACCGATTATAGCGACGCATCACACCCCATAAATCAATCAAAAACGACGCAACCAATAACAACGCCCCGCCAGCCAATGGTATAAAAAACGCGGTTGCAAGGATCACCTGATAAATTTCAGGGAGAAGCCCACTATACAATCTTTCTAATTCCCCTACGTTACCATAGGCTAAAATTAAATTTCTTGTTAACAGCAC
>JALOOG010000119.1 GCA_025454525.1 Anaerolineae bacterium
GATAGTGGAGATGGATCGCGGCATGGCGCATTCGGAAGCGATGTTACGGGCATTAAAAAGCTTAGGGGTGAGTGACCTCGTTCGGGTCAAAAGCACTGCCCGCTTTACCCGTCGGCGTGGACACTCCCAACTGCTCAAAGAGATGATCCGTCCAGGAGAAGCGTTTCGTTGTCAGGGCTATCTGTTCAAACCACAGAAGCGAGTGCCGGTGGAATTGGTGATGGTCTGGGAACGCGGGCAGCGTGAACCATGGTGCTTGGTCACCAACGACCGGACGCTCACGGCCGCGAGGTATGCACGCCGCATGTGGCAAGAGCAAGGTTTTCGAGACTTGAAAAGCGGCGGATGGCCATGGGAAAGCAGTCATCTTCGTCATCCCGAACGGATGGAGCGTTATCTGTTGGTGCTGGCCTTAGCTTATGCGTGGATGCTGACCTTAGGGAGTATGAGTGTCGCTGGTTCTACTCCGATCTATAGTGAGGATCTGGTGAAGCGTTACAGTGTGTTTCGCTTGGGGTTGCGCTACTTTAAAGAACGCTTTCATCACCGACCCCAAGAGGTGGTCATCGGGCTATTTTTCGCCCCACGACCTTCCTTACTTTGGGCTTCAAAACTGTCCCCCCTCAGGCCCATACATGGGTGAGGGCTAGGGTGGGGTTGGACAGGAGAAACTTTCCTGATATTACTTCTGTGTCAGAGCTTTTATCCGAAACAAGGGGATAGGGATCACACCTACCCCCTTTACCAACACCCGCTTTAGTTGGTTTCGGCTTGTGGTTCGCGCAAAAATTCAAGCGCCGCTTCTAATTGTGGATCGTCATCCGGGTTTTCTTCGCGATCTTCAACGCTCCACTCGACCACCATATCCGGCACGATCCCGTTGCCATGAATCCAATTGCCGTTCGGAGTCAACCACCGTGCGATCGTCAAGCGTACCCCGCCGCCGTTGATCAACTCGCTTTGATTCTGCACCGTGCCTTTACCGAATGTCGTCACACCGATCAGCGTGGCAACCTCGTTATCTTGCATCGCACCGGCCACCAATTCCGATCCACTGGCACTGCGCTCATCCACCAAGACCACGATCGGCATCTCCAAACCCAGATACGATCCGTCCGCGGTGAAAATTTCTTCTGTGCCGTCGCCAAATTGTTCGATCAATATGTTCCCGTCCTCAATAAACGCGCTGGCCACGCTCACCGCGCTACTCAAAAACCCACCCGGATTCCCACGCAAATCAAGGATCAAGCCGTTTAAGTTCTCCGCATCGATCTCCTCTAGCGCCTCATCAATTTGAGCGCGGGCCGGTGCGCTAAATTGGTTGAGCTTGACATAACCGATCCCGCCGTCAAACACTTCGGCCTCTACATTCGGGATCTCAATGCGCGCACGTTCGACCGTAAATTCTAATTCTTCCTCACCACGACGCATCTTGAGGTCTACTGTCGTCCCAGCTGGCCCACGCACTCGCGAGGCCAATTCCAAGTAGGTGAATCCCGCCACAACTTCACCGTTGACTTCAATAAACACATCGCCTTCACGCAACCCCGCCGCTTCGGCCGGAGTCCCCTCTAAGACATTGACGATCTCAATCTCGCCGGTTTCTTCAACTTCGCTGATCACCACGCCGATCCCTTCGATTGATCCGGACAGGCCGTCATCCACAAATTGGAAAAAATCAGGTTCAATATAAGCGCTATACTGATCGTCTAGCGCATCTACTAGCCCCTTGATCGCGCCATTCACCAACACATCCGTTTCTGGAACTTCAATGTAATTTTTCTGAATCAGGTTGTACACTTCCCAAAAAGCGGTGAAATTTTCATCAGCATCCGCAGGAGGCAGCACATCACCCGAATTTTGCGCTTGACTCGCAGAACGGGCATTGCCTAAGGCGAATCCAACCACAAAAATTGCAATGACTAGCAATCCAGTGTAGAAATGACGACGATGCTGCCAAAAAAACTGTACAGACTTCATACGATTCTCCAGTACATTTGCTCGTGATGTTTCAAGTTTAGCATAAATGGGGGTGTATAGGATGAGTCAACCACAAGCGATTCTGATCGGATTAGCGTTAGGGGATGCGATCGGTTATCCGACCGAATTTATCCGCTTGCCCCAGATCAAAGCGCGTTACGGGCAACACGGAATCCAAGAACCGCCCGATCCCGCCTTGTATAGCGATGACACCCAGATGACCGTTGCCTTAGCCAAAGGCATTTTAGCCGCCGGAGTCCATGCCCCGATCGATTCGATCATGGAGGCGATCGGCGCACAATTTATCACTTGGTCACACAGTCCCGAAAACAACCGCGCCCCCGGAAATACCTGTATGGCCGGCGTTCGCAATTACGAAAACGGACTTCCTTGGCACGAGTCGGGTTTAATCCACTCTAAGGGATGTGGATCGGCGATGCGTACCGCCCCGATCGGGTGGTTTTATCGTGAAGATGATCATCGGCTAAAAGAGATCGCCATCGCCAGCAGTGTGATCACCCACCGTCATCCGGCGGCGATCGCAGCAAGTGTGGCCGCCGCTTACTTGGTCAAATTAGCGTTAAGCGCTGTTCCGGTGGATCAATACATCCAACGCACCCTTGAATTTACCGATGGCATCAGCGATGAATTTCACCTAGCCCTTTTAAAAGTCGGTCATGTCTTGGGGTGGGGCAATGAAGAAGCCGCGTTAGATCACCTTGGGGAAGGCTGGGTCGGGGATGAGGCGGTCGCCTTAGCGCTATATTGCATTTTGCGTTATCCAGATGATTATCTGGCTTGTGTGCGACGGGCCGCAAATACCAATGGCGACAGCGACTCGATCGCCTGTATTGCTGGTGGTATTATGGGAGCAAGACTCGGTTTAGAGGCGATTCCGTTGGCATGGCGGCAGCGCTGTGAACATCACGACTCATTGTTGGCTTTAGGCATGAGGATGTCTAACGTATGACCAAGCTATTAAACATGAAAGACCTTCGTGCGTATTGTGGGAGTAAGATCGGGGCGGTAGAAGATTTTCCCTTCGATCAAGAGACGCTCACCTTTAAGGTTATGGGCAAAATTTTCGCCCTACTCCCTTTAGAAAAGCGCGATCAACCCCCTAGTATCAATCTCAAGTGTGAACCGCAACTTGCACAAATTCTCCGTAGCACCTATGACGCGGTACAACCAGGTTATCACATGAGCAAAAAACATTGGAACACGGTGATCGTAGACGGCAGCATCCCCGCCGATGAGATCCTAGAGATGATCGATCATTCTTATCTATTGGTGGTCAAGAGTCTCTCTAAGTTGGATCGCCAACAATTGCAAACCCCAAAACCGTAAAGCTTTTGTAAATTTCCAAGGCCGCATATTGAGAATGCCCCTTACTTGGGTTAAATTTACGCCATGTGTTTACTTACAGAGTTAGGACGGTTTTACAGTGACAGCCAGAACTCAATCCACGACTGCGGGCGCGGCCAACAGTCAACGGAATTTAATGATTATTGGGGGCGTGATCGGGGGCGCGCTTCTGTTAGTGATCGTGGTGATCCTTGCCTCAAGTAACACAGGCGGAGACATCAACAAATACGACGACCTCTCCAAATCACGCACGGCGGACGGCGCATTTTTACTCGGGGATCCCAACGCACCGTTTACCTTGATCGAATTTGCCGATTTTCGTTGCCCGGCCTGCCAAACCTTTAAACCGGTGATCGACGAGTTTATCAATCGTCATGTTAGAACCGGACAAGCCAATCTCGAATATCGGACGTTTGTCACCGCAGGCGGCCCACTCACTGAACGCGCCGCCCACTTAGGGGAATGTGCTGAAGCTCAACGGACTGGCGCATTTTGGCAAGCCTATGAGCTGTTCTACAGCTACGCCGTCACCGGCCGCTATAACGAACGCATGACCGCGCCATTTGCCCAAGACATGGGCTTAGATCAAAATCAATTGATCGCCTGTATCCCGAATGCGACACAATTAAACGTCGATTTTGCTTATGCCCAACGTTTAGGTGTGAGTGCGACCCCAGCGATCTTCTATCGCTATGGTAACACCCCGCCCCAAGTCTGGCAGGGACGCACCATTGAGGAGATCAGCCGCTTAGTGGAGATTGCCACAACCATCCCACAATAGCCCATTCAGACGAGGGTACACCTGCTTAAGATGTACCCTCGCTTTTAATATGCTCATTCCGCTTGCTTGGGCCAGAACCCCGTCGGTAGATCCAATTTTACGTTAGGCATTTGTCCCGTGAGTGCGATCCCATCCCATCCCTGTTCCATCAACGGGACAAACTTGGGGTAATCCGCACCGTATTCAAATTGCCATTCCCCGATCGCATACAGTTGTAACTTTTCTTTGCGCCGCCGCACCATGATCACCAATGGCAACCGTTGATACAACGCTTTCACCAAGGCCTCACTTTGCGCCGGATCGCCCCGCCGCGCCACCATGCCTAACGCCGATGACAGTCGTTTAATATCCGCCGGCCCGCGAAACGCCCATACTTGACGCGGGACATCACTCGTTAACAAGGCGACGACTCCATCCGCTTGATCGGCCCGCACCTCATCCAACACCACACAACCCGGCGATCGACTCAAAGCGACATGGATCAACTCACCAAACGAGACTCCGGTTTGATCTTCGATCGGCCAAGTGACTTGAAGCGACTCCGCGCCTTCTGGTAAATGCAATTCCCCCGCCCGCTCCACCGACACGATCCCCGTTTGTCCAGACAAATGGAGCAGGATCGATAACAACGTGGTTTTGCCCGACTCGGTTTCTCCGACGACCACAAACCCATGCTCCGATTGTGCGATCGCGGTGAGCAATTGCCGGGCGGTTTCAGAGTCCACCATCGACTCCAGCAAGGGCAACTCCGCCGGATGCACCCGAATATCCGCCATAATCTGCAAGGTGACAGGCGGTGAGGCCACGTTCACACACACCCGCCGCCCATTGATCCGCAATCCCGCTTCAATGATCGGTTGATCGGGTTGCAAGGACGCGCCCGCATTTTTGAGCAAGCGCCCGATGATCCGGCTCAACTGCTCATAATCTTCAAACAGCGGTTTTTCTTGGGTGATCAACTCGCCATGACCATAACGCACCGCGGCCTTATCGATCCCTTCGATCGTGATCGTCGTCACCCGATGATCCATAAACAGCGGATCAAGCGTGCCGTAGGTAAACAATTCAGCAAACGCCTGTTTTGTAATTTGCGCTTGTTCTTCGGGTGTGATCACGATCGCTTCCACCGCCAGCACGTAATGAATCGTCTCTCGCAGCAGTTTCAAGCGATCATTCGGAGTCTCACACGCCAACAGGGCCGCGGAATCCAAGCCATGTTCGCGTTCAAAGGCCAACACGATCCGCTCTAACAACGCCGCTAACGAGTACATCCGCGTTCCCATCCGACCGGGGACAAGTTGTGGTTCGCGTCCTTTATCTGCATTCCGGCGCAACAACCCTCGCAACGAGTCTAGCGTTTCATCGTGTTGCGATGCGCCGTCCTTTTGATCTTGATCACTCATACCCAACCTCATTCTTTAGATTGACCCTTTTCAAATGGGGATTATCACTGGCCCCACGTCCCACCTTAGCCATATCGATCCATTCCCCATCGATCTGCACGCGCACAATATCCATCGTATAATCGGTGTTGGTGCTTTTATCATTTTGCAGAAACGTCGATCCCACGCCATACACATCCACCGGGACTTGTTCCGACTCAAAGCGTTCGATCCGATCGCGATTAAACCCACCCGTCACCACGATCTGGACTTGTTGACAATAGCGCTGTGCCACCTCTAATAACGCGCCGCTTTCGCCCCAACCTTCATAAGCACAATCCAACGCGGATCGCACCGCACGCACCAAGGCCGGGCTTACCCCTTTATCCGTCGGATCATACAAGGCCGCGTCTAACATATTGGCGCTGGTATCCAAACGCACGCCGTTTAGCGTCCAACGGCGTTGATTTTCGAGATCGCCCGCTAAATACGCTTCCCGATAGCGTGGCCAATAAGCGTTGAGCGTCGCTTGTGCATCACGGGTGACATCATTGTTAAAATCCGCCAATAAGATCCGCGGTGTGGTGATCGAGATATGTTCCGCGAAAGCGACCATCGCCGCCGCCGAGTCCGCCATGAACGCGGCGATCAAAGCGTGTGGGATCGTGCCACTTCCCCGCCCGCCCCACCAACGGCCTTGAGCATCGGTACTTACTTGCGCCCGTACCGCTTGTCCCGTGTCCTGATTATAGCGTTGGATCGCTAACCAATAAGCGTAACCATCGGCGGACTGAACTTCAGCCAGATCAAAACGCGCCGGAAAAAACAACACGGGTTTACCATTACTCACCTGTAACACCTGATACACATTGGTTGCGATCCGGCTCACCCGCGTCAAGATCCCCAAGATCGGCGTTTCTAACAACGCAAAATCGCGATACCGCCCGCGGATCTTGATCACCGGTTGCACCTCTAGCGGATTGCCCGCGTATTGTGTCCATGTGCCATCTTGAACCGCCAACACCTCTAGATCTTCAAATGTGGGGATAAAAGTCTCATCTTGATAATATCCGGTAGCTGCTTTGAGCATCGCCAACGCCACATCCACCCCTCCCACCAACACTCGCGGCGCACGCCGATTAAACACCTGCATTTCCACGATCAACTCTCCGATCGGCGTGTCCCCGATCCGCTCCGGCACGATTCGCGGTGATTTTCCGCCGAAGTGAGCAAAGGTCGCCCCAGTTTCGATCAAGCGGCTGAGAATCGTGTAAATATTCGCGAAATAGTGATCGCTATAATCTCCACGCCGTAATCCTGCTACATCCAACTGCGGTTGAATCCGTTTTTCTGTGAACATCGTCATTTGCCTTCAGATTCGCTAAAGTGATTATGGCGTGTAGACCATGTTGTTTTATAATCAGACCCGCCTATTTGATTTTATCATGCGAGAAAAGACTTGATGGAGATTATTCTAACAGGCTCAATTGCCTATGATTACTTAATGCGTTACCCCGGTCGGTTTAGTGAGCATTTCATCCGTGATGAGCTTCATCAGGTGAGCTTAAGCTTCTTAGTGGAAGAGATGACCAAACATTGGGGCGGAGTCGGGGCCAACATCGCCTATACCCTTGCGATGTTAGGTGTGCGTCCGAAATTGATGGGGACAGTCGGCCGCGATTTTGGGGATTATCGCGAATGGTTAGAGAGTAACGGGGTCGATTGTAGCACGGTGACGCAATTGGACTCGGTGTTTACCGCGTCATTTTTTGCCAACACTGACCTTGATAACAACCAGATCGCCTCATTTTATGCGGGTGCGATGACTCACGCCCGCAATTATCGGATTCGCGATGTGTATATTGGCAAACCCGATCTGGTGGTGGTCTCACCCAATGATCCCACCGCCATGTCACAACTGACTCAAGAATGCCGCGATTACGGTTGGCGGTTTATCTACGATCCCAGTCAACAAGTGCCGCGCTTAAGTGGTGAAGAACTACTCCGAGACATGCAAGGCGCGTATGTGATGGTGGTCAATGCCTATGAGGCCGGCGTGATCTGCAAAAAAACCAACATGACCATGGATCAACTCCGTAAACAAGTCGAAGTCTTGGTGGTGACACAAGGCAAACGTGGCTCACACATCTACACCCAAGACGAATTTATGGAAGTTCCGGTGTTCCCAGAAGTCGAAATTAAAGATCCGACCGGGGTTGGGGATGCGTTCCGGGCGGGTTTGATCCGTGGCATCGTTGGCAATTGGCCGATCAAAACATCGGCCTTAGTGGGATCGCTGTGTGCGACTTATGTCCTCGAAAAGGTGGGAACACAAAGTCATCATTTCGATTTAGAAGAATTTGTCGCCCGTTTCCGTGAAAAATTTGATGATCAAGGCGTTTTAGATCAACTTTTACAACGGGTCAAATAAAATCAACTCTGCGCCGATCCGATCATCCTATGATAGAATGCGGACGGTTTGAACAATGGGTAAGCTTTCAAGGAGCAAAGATGACGGTTCAACATGATGTAAAAGATCTCGACCTCGCCACAGGGGGACGTTACCGCATTCAATGGGCGGAAAACGAAATGCCTGTGTTACGCGCCATTATGGAACGTTTTGAAAAAGAAAAACCATTGAAAGGGATGCGCGTTTCGATGTGTATGCACGTCACCACCGAAACCGCCAACCTCGTGCGGACATTACAAGCAGGCGGCGCGGACATTGTGTTATGCGCCTCCAATCCGCTCTCCACCCAAGACGATGTGGCCGCCGCGTTAGTGTCTCACTATGAAGTTCCGGTTTACGCGATCAAAGGTGAGGACAACGCCACCTACTACGATCACATCAAGGCCGCCTTGGATCATCAAGGAAACTTGATCATGGATGACGGCGCGGATCTGGTCAGCACCATTCACAAAGACCGCCGCGAATTGATCGAACACATCGTCGGCGGCACCGAAGAAACCACGACCGGGGTTGTCCGCTTGCGTGCCATGGCCCAAGACGGCGCGCTCACCTTCCCGATGCTTTCGATCAACGATAGCAACACCAAGCATATGTTCGATAACCGTTACGGCACGGGCCAAAGCACCTTAGACGGGGTGATCCGTGCCACCAACATCTTGTTAGCCGGCCGTACTTTGGTCGTGGCGGGTTACGGGTGGTGCAGTCGTGGGATCGCCCAACGCGCACAAGGCTTAGGTGCAAACGTGATCGTTACCGAGATCGATCCGTTGCGCGCTTTAGAGGCCGTGATGGACGGCTTCCGCGTGATGTCGATGGAAGAAGCCGCCCGCATCGGCGATATTTTTATCACCGCCACGGGCAATATCAACGTGTTAGACGATCGCCACTTCCCCAAGATGAAACATGGCGCGATCGTGGCCAATTCCGGCCACTTCAACGTTGAGATCAACCTTAGCCAACTCCGTCAGATGAGCAAAGGTGAGCCGCGCCTTGTCCGTCCGTTTGTCGAAGAATACATCGTCAACGGCCGTGCGATCTACGTCTTAGGTGAAGGCCGTTTGATCAACCTTGCCGCCGCTGAAGGTCATCCCGCCGCCGTGATGGATATGAGTTTCGCCAATCAAGCGTTAGGCGCGGAGTACATGGTGAAATTCGGCAAAGAATTAGCCCCCAACGTCTACAACGTCCCAGAAGACATCGATCGGGAGATCGCCCGCCTGAAATTAGAAACGATGGGCGTGCAGATCGATAAATTGACCAACGAACAACAGCATTACATGACTCAATGGCAAGAAGGCACCTAGTAGCAGCCTCCTAAGCCGCGAACGAAGGGCGTAGCTTGTGGTTACGCCCTTGTCCTTTTTAAGAGCGAGGAGTATTTTCTATGCAAAAAATCTTGACCGCGATCCTGTTGGTGATGATGTTGACTTTCAGCATCGCCCCTGCCAACGCGCAAGAAACCCCCGTTTACCTGCGTTTCGCCCATACTCTGCCCGGAGTCAACGCGATTGATGTCTATGTCAACGACTCCTTAAGCGTGGTCGATCTCGCTTATGGCGAAGCAACCACCTATTTCGCCGTGCCGGATCGTGAGATCAATTTGAGTGTTGCGCTCTCCGGCACAACCGATCCGCTTTGGGAACAGGCGGTCACGGTGCGTCGTGATGGTGAATTAACCACGCCCGTCCCCGGCGATTATGTGACGTTAGTGGTCTCTTCCACCGAAAATTTAGCGTTTGAAGGGTACGTGGATGATGTGAGTTCATTGTCCTTAGGCAGTGGCCGCTTTATCGTCATTCACGCCCTTGAAACCGCGCCGAGTGTCGATGTTGTGATCGATGATGTCCCTGTCTTAGAAGATCTGGGTTATCAAAATTACATTGCGGGCATCAACGCGCCGGCCAAAGTCTACCAATTTTCGATCCTTCCGGCGGACGGAGGTGAAGATGAGGCGTTAATTTCCGCACCTGTTTCGATCAACAGCCTCACCAGCCATGTGATCATCGCCTACGGTACGGTAGCTTCACCGGAAGTCATGGTCTTATCCGCACCGACACAAAACACCGAAGAAGAAGTCGGTTTTGTGCGATTGATGCACGGTATCCCCGAAGCGCCTTCGGTGGAAATTTTGGTAGAAGGCACGGTGTTATTGCCCGCTTTGGCTTATGGTGAAGCCTCCGAACATCTTGCGTTACCGGCCGGCTCTTATGAAGTCACGCTCCGTAACACCGAGACAGAAGAAGATCTCGCCACCGCCTCATTAACCGTGGTTGCCGGGACGGCCTTAACCGCTGTGGCCACTTTGGCTGATGATGAACCTAGTGTTGTCGTGTTTAATGACCCGATCGGCGCGATTGACTCGCGTAGCGCCCGCGTCAACGTGATCAACACCACCGCCCAAGAGGTTCAGATCTCTTTAGGGGATGAAGCGATCGCCGAAGATCTAGCGGCCGGCGCATCTACCGACGCAGTTGAATTTGACCCGATCGTAGCGGCTTTAAGCGTGACGGTAGGCGATGAGGACGCGGTTGAAGGGGAGGAATTGACCTTCTACGGCGGCGTGTACTATAACCTATTTGTCTTAGCAGACGGTACGGTGTTAGTAGCACCGACCGCCCTTGATCAACGCTTAGACAGCGCCCCCGGATCTGATCCAGCGGTGGTCGCTGTTGAACCGACTGCCGTTCCGACCACTGCACCCACCGAAGCATCGGCCGCTAATACCCCTGAAGCGTCTCCGATCGCCCCTGTTCCCACCATTGTCGCCGTGACTCCTGTCCCAACGGCCACCACCCCAACCGCCCGCGTAGTCTTAGATCCGGGGGCTAACCTGCAACTCCGCGAATATCCGTCCTCCGATGCTCGCTCATTAGGCTTAGCGCCTTCTGGATCGGTCTTGATCGTGAACGGACGCGAAGGCGCACCTGTAGATATTGACGGTAACGAGATCCCATTGGAATCAGGTGAAGATTGGATCGATCCCGCCACGTTATTAGAAAGTGAAGATGCGGATCTCGTTCCTTCTGAAACTTGGCTCAATATCACCTTTGCCACCCCCGACGGCGGCAGCATTATCGCGTGGGTCAATTCGCTTTACTTGGATGTGGATGATGCCCGCGGTTTTGTGCAACGCCTAGCCGATCTGCCCACCGTGCCACGCAATCAACCCGGTGAGGCGGTCGCCACCTCGGTGACTCCGCCGCCTGTACGGACGGAAGTCGCATTTGCGATCGTGATCGGCTTAGACACGGGTGTGAATCTCAATATTCGTCGCACTGCGGAAAGCACGGGTGAGATCTTGGCCCGTGTGGTCAGTGGTGGCGAATTAGAGTTAGTCGGCATTGGTGAGTCGGGTGATTGGGCCTTTGTGCGTTATCGTCCGATCGAAGGCGGTGTGATCAGCGGTTGGGCCAGCACACAATATCTCCGTTACGAATTTAACGGGCGCGGCATCGACATTGAAGAGATGCAAACGCGCAATCTGTTAGAGGAAGTAGATGAAGAGACGTTGCGCGGTGAGATCAGCCAAGACGCGCCGGGTCTCACCCAACCGACCGAGAATCCCTTCCGTGATGCGATCGTGGCGACGGTAGTCGGTTTAAATGAAGGTGTGGCGTTGAATTTACGTCGTACACCGACCCAACAGGCCGAAGTCTTAGCCAATATCCCCTTAGGAACGCGCATGGTCGTGTTAAGCCGCAATCTGACCGGAGATTGGTTACAAGTCGAATATGACGGCGTGCAAGGGTGGGTATTTACCCAATATACCGCCCTCTCGTTTAACGATCGTTCCTTCAGCATTGATGATGTGCCGTTTAACGACGGATTATCAGCGACCGGCACAGCCGTTTTAACCACACCGACCGCCACACCTGCTCCTTAATCCACACAGAACCGAGACATAGGGTGATGCCTATGTCTCGTTCTCACTAATCTCACAAAAATCCTCATCCCATACACATCGACTCCCTGCCTCCTAACTTAGGAAAGGACTAGGGATGAGGTTATGATTTAAGCTCACAATAGTTCTTTCTCAATAATCTCAAAAAAATACCCCACCCCACGCACATCAGTTCCCTCCCCATGCATGGCTGAGGGGGCGACAGTAAAGTCAGGGTGGAGGGGACGCAGCCAAGAAGGCTTGCCGCCCTTCCCGAAATAAGCTCCAACGGCGGACATACACGCCATCCGTGCGGCGTTTGAGGGCTGCACCGCCGAAGGTCGCTACCACCGCCGCACTGAGCAACAGCATCCACCCATAGGCAACCACCAGCAGAATCCACCAGCGTGCCATGCGGTCGGGGTCGTCACGAAGAGAGGCTTTGACTTGCCAACCGTGCGATTTGAGGTCACGAAAGGCTTGCTCAAT
>JALOOG010000120.1 GCA_025454525.1 Anaerolineae bacterium
GCGGCCGCGTTAGCGGCGGAGAAGTTGGGGGTCAAATTAGCGGTGTGTGGTTGGACAGCCCAACGGGAATTAGATGCGGGATTGTTGTATCCGGTGCAGAAAGTCCTCGCCACAGATAGCCGCGATCGCTTGGATCGCTTGTTGGTTCATTTTGGCATTCATGGCGAAAATTTTTCCGAAGGCGCGGCCCCATCCATTTTGAGTCCTCACCTACACATCGCCTATTTTACGCGGGAATGGTACGCAGCCGATACGCTGAATCTGCTTGATCAAAATGTATTTGCGGGCGGATTACCCACGCCGATCCACACCCCCGCGCCGGAGTGGTTGACCGCGATCCGAGAAGATGTCCCGTTGGCTTTGATCACACTCGGCACGACGTTCACAGGGGATCTCGGCTTTTTCAGTTGGGCGGCGCAAGCGGCGGCCCGCGCCGGGTATTTGCCGATCGTGGTGATCGGGTGGAATCCGATCACGCCGCAAGATAAGGCCCAATTGATCGCGGCATTGCCAAAAGGGGCGCGCTTGCTCAATTTTGTCCCGTTTGAACACGTTTTACCGCGGATCAAATTGATCTATCATCACGGCGGGGTCGGGACTACTCATGCGGCGGTGGTCTATGGGATTCCCCAGATCGTCGTGCCACATGCTGCCGATCAACGGGTGCAAGCCCGACGGGTGGCACAGGCCAAAGTGGGCTTGAACTTAACCGCACATGATGTGCGACAAGGGATGCTGTGGCAAGCGACGCAAGCGTTAGGCAAAGAGGAACGGGTACGTGAGATCGCCCGCGCCTTAGCCGATCAAATGCGTCTGTTAGGGGGGCCGCCCCGTGCCGCGGAGGCCTTGTTAACGATTTAGGATAAAAATATCGATCCGATCGTTGAGATCCATAATTTGATCGGCCAAGGAGCGCACGCGGCCAAAAATACCGCCCGGATGACTCCGGCCTAGCACGATCCGGGCTTGTGGATGTTCAAGCGCCACCGCTACCAACGCTTCGGCGGTGCTGTGATGTTCGATCACCTGAAGTTGAGCGCCTAAATCTCGCGCTACAGCGAGATGTTCGTCGATCCGACGCTGTTCATCGCTGTTCGTCAAAGTGTGATCGCGAATATGCACCGCAATCCACCCAACGCGCATCTGTTCGGCCAAACGGGCCGCGGCATGAAGCAAGCGTTCATTATTCGGACTCGCGCTCACCCCAACGATCAAGAGGTGACCTGTATCGTTTGTTTGTTGTGAATCCACTTCAACTCCGGTCACTTTCTCTACAATCTATCCCTGATAAAAACCCCTTGCAGGGTTTTAAAAACGGTGTTATACTGTTTTTCAGTGAGGGCAATTGGCTCAGTTGGTTAGAGCGTTCGGTTCACATCCGAGAGGTCAGGGGTTCGAGTCCCTTATTGCCCACTCAATCAAGGCTGATCATTGATCAGTCTTTTTTTATCCCTCCCTCCATCCTAGGCATCGCTTTCAAATGCGCGATCAAAGCGTCCAAAGGCCCTTTTATGGCAGCGGATGTGAGTGACTCCGCTAGGCGTGATAACCAAAACACATCATTGACGTTGGATGATTGGATCGCTAACAGACTATGTTGATCTTGGTTTTTGAGCAGATACGGGTATTCTTCCCGCGCATGAAATAAGACCGTGGTGAGGATCGTCTCCATACTCACATCACGGCCTTCGATCCGCAATTTATGGGTTTTGCGGGCGGTCTGCTCCCAACCGTGAGCATCTGCGGCACGGATCACCGCTCCGGTTAAGGGGATCGTCTGTTCGATCCACCCTTGTAACGGGGAGCGGGGGATGTTTTGCCCACGCAACGTCAACCAGAGGGCCTTAAAAAATGCGTTGATATATCGGATCATGGGGGCGTTTGTCCTTGGGGTTCAAAATGGATCACCGCTTGATTGAGATCGCACACCGGACGTACTTCGATCACCAAGGGCGGCGCGATCTCAAGGCCGTTGGTGTCATACAGTTGTAAGGTGTATTCGCGTTCGGTGGGTGTGAAGCTGATGCTAAAACCGTTGGGGCCATAATTCGGCGCGGCCCCGGTCAAATAACCTTGATCAAAACCCGCCTCAGTGGTGACGCGGATCGCGTATTGTCCAGATGCACCACGCACCGATCCAGCGATCGTAAAACGTTCACAATCCTCCCGATCCGCCTGATAATACAGTTGACCGGGCATAAAACGAAAATCAGTGGCATTCGGTGGTACGATCACTCGGATCACTGGCGCGGGCGGTGCAAACGGATTCAGCGGTGAGTAAGGATTTTGCCAGATCACCGCAAACAAACCGATTGTGCCGATCGTCAACAAGACAAATAGCGCCGCGATCAGATCTTGGCGTTTGAGCGGACGACGTTGGGCCATCGGAGCATCTTTCGCTCGACGACGGCGGCGCAAATTCCGCGGGATCTCATCTGCGGCCGGCGGAAAGCGTTCCGCCATCGGCCCCTCCACTTCAATAGGGGGTGGAGGGGCGGCAGTGGTAGTGATCCGGCGTTTGCGATCCCGTGCGCGCACGCGGCGAATCGGGGGTTGTCCTTGCTCTTCGTCACTCATCGCTTAGCGGGTGGATTGAAAATCGACCACCGCGCTGTTAGCGGTGCAGAGTCCGCTAAACGTGACCTGCACGTCTTGTGAAAGCGCCGTGCCAGTGGCGATCGACTCTAAGCGGACAAAATAGGTATTGGTGTTGGTGACATCCGCCACCCGCACTTCCCAGCCCGAGATTGCGCCATAAAAGGAGTTAGTGCCGATCTGGGTGACGACCTCAAACCCGGTCGTAAACACCCGTACCTGCACGATCCCCACGCCCGGTGTGTACTCAAACCCTTGATTGTTGAGTAATTTTCCGCCGATCCCTTGCCAAGCACAGCCCAAGCTATTGGAAAAATTCGTGCCAAAGCGCGTTGCTAAGGGGGCGAACGGATAAGGGACGGGAGTCGGTGGGGGTGTATTGGTCGGGCCAGAGGGAGTCTCGGTGGCCGTGGCGGTTGAAGTGGCCGTCGGTGTGAACGTCTGACTCGCGGTAAAGGTCGGCCCCGGTGTCCGGGTGATCGACGGCGTAGGAGACGGGGTAGATGACGGCGTAAAGGTTGGAGTCGCCGTCGGTGTTGGGGTAAAGGTGGGCGGGAAAGTCGGTGTAAATGACGCGGTAAAGGTGAAACTGGCGGTGGGGGTCGGCACGACCGTCGGCAATTCCACCACCGGAGTCGGCGGGAGAGGAGTCGCTAATTGGACTCCGACGAATACGATCACGCCGATCCCGAGGATCGTAAAGATCGCTGTAATCAGGTTAAAGATCCATGCGCCACGCACCGCGATCCGCTCCTAGCTGATGAGTTGCAACAAGACAAAGACGATCACCAAGGCTGATAACACCAAAAAGACGATGCTGATGAGATTATAGAGTCGTGCGTTTCCCTTACCCAAGCTTCACCCCCGAATGAATGATCACTACTTCACAGACTATAACGCTAATTGAGATAGCGTTCAATAACCGCGCCCGCAAATTCTTCAGCCAACCACGCATTAAACAGCGTCGCATGGCGTTCGGCCATGCTCTCCGGTGAGAGGGCCGTTTCGGCACTCCCAAATTCTAACGTTTGCAAGATATGATACCCCAGATCGGTCGCAATCGGGCCGGCGATCTCGTTCGGTTGCAAGCTAAACGCCACGTCCGCCAATTCCGGCGTAGTCAAGTCCTCTCGCACAAAAAAGCCCAGATCGCCACCACTTTCGCGTGTGGTGACATCGCGTGAAAATTGTAAGGCCAACGACTCGAAACTTTCGCCACTTTCTAACCGCGCTAACAGATCGCGCGCTTGTGATTCGGTCGCGACGAGGATATGACGCGCCCGCACTTGGGTGACACCCGCTTCAGGGGTGACGATTGTTTGTCCGATCACCTGCTCCACGACTTGCGCGGTCAACAGTTGTTCACGGGCCGCCTCACGGTATTCGCTTTCCGTATACAGGTTTTGATCCATCCAAGCTTGCCACGCGCCTTCACTGCCCGCTTGGGTGATCATCTCCTGCACATTTTGATCAATTTGCGCTTCTGTCACCACGATCCCCAACTTGGCTGCGCCTTGGTTGATCACTTCCTGTTCAATCAAGGTCTCTAACACGGCCCGCTCCAAAGCATTTTGATCGGCGATCGCACTATCGCGCTGACTCCGGGCCAAGGCACGCTCAAATTTGACACGCGGAATCCCGACTCCGTTCACACGGGCGATCACGGCCTCGTCTGGGTTAGTAGCGGAGGTCGGGGTGCTGTTAAGACTAATGGGTGGGGTGGCGGGCTGGGTGGGATCGACCGCGGCCGGCGCACTTCCACACGCGGTCAAGATCAATAAAATGAGGATCACGATACCGGATTTCAAAAGATTTGCTCCTAATGGGTCATTCGATCTGTGTTTCATTATGCAGTGAGGAGCGAATCTAAGCAAGGCAAGCCTACTAGATGTGACCGTCTATGGCGCAATCAGCATAACGGAGATCGAGGTAACACCCCGATCTCCGTTATTGTCCTGATGATCGCCGCATAAAAGAGGCTACTGGCCGGATTTTTCGACTTGTTCGATCGGTGTGGCACGGTTATAAGGACTCGCGGCCCGTTCGGGACTCCGCCGCCATGCCAAATAGAGGATCACGATCGTCGTGCCTTCCACCGCTAAGAGCAAGATCGCGGGCAAGGTGTCCGCTAACGAGTCGCCGATTCCGGTCTGAAAGAAGATATTCAACAGCCGAAACGTGGAATGTGTCCCCAAGGCCAACATCGCGCCTAATTCCCACCGTTGACCGAATAACAAGCCGATTGCCGCGATGAACGTCAACGCGGAGGCGATCAGATTCGCCAATCCGGTCGGAGCTGTCAACCCGCCCACATCTTCGATCAATTCATCGCGCACTGGATCTACTGCGCCGACATCGGGTTGATTTTCTGCATTGGGCGCGATCGCCCGTTCTTCTCCCGGACGAAACACGGCAAAGGCCGCGATTATATTCAACGCCACAATGCCCAACATGATCACCGCCGCGATCCGCGCTAAGCTTAACCTTGTCATCACGCACTTTCCCTTTTGACCTGTTTATCACATTTATCACAATAGTAATGTAGAGGGTGTGGGTGAGTAACAGGTCAACGCGGGCTAGGAACTTGACGAGTCTAAAAAGCTCAAGTGGGCGATGTTGATCAAGGGTGTACAGTATGAGCGCATGGTGTTGTTCCAACTTTCGGCGAAACAAAGGTAATCCTCACCGATCTGCAAGGCGCGGGCGTTGAGCGTGAGCGTGTTTTCCGACGGGATCGGCGAATTGACAAAGGTCAAGGTGATCTCCCGGTCTTCGAGTTGTAGCTTTTGTAATACGCCTGCCAGAGTGGTCGGTTGGGGCGCTTGTGCCTGTAATTGCATCGCGATCCACGCGAGTCCGATCAAGATTAAGATCATGGGAAAGAGCAAAAATTTAACCTTCAATTTGGGCGACCTCATATTGTGTTTCTGGCCTCTGTCTGATATAGTGGGTTTATCGTACCACAGCACACGCTGGCAAGCAGAAAGAAAAGTAACACCAATGTCCCAAAACACAATGACGGGTGTTGTCAAATGGTTCAACAACACCAAAGGCTTCGGTTTTATCAAGGTGGATGGTCGTGAAAAGGACGTATTTGTCCATTATTCCGCGATCACTGGCAACGGCTACCGCACCCTTGAAGAAGGTGATCGTGTCACTTTCATGATTGGTCAAGGTCAAAAAGGTGAAGAAGCGCGTAACGTCCAAAAAATCGAAAGTTAAGTGCTTTTCATAACGGTCGTTGATGATTGGGCGGGGGTGTTCGTAACATCCCCGTTTTTGATCCCCCAAAAAACCTACAACGGAATGCCCACCACTTTCGTAGATCTCCGTAGAATTTACCTGATTTAGGAGATCACTGGATGAAATGGTTGTTAACCCTTCTTTGTGTCACCTTGTTTTCTGTAAATCTCTCCGCGCAAGTGAACCCCATGGACACGTCCGCCATTGATGCTGAAATCGACGCACTGATGACCGCTTACGGTGTCCCCGGCGCATCAATCACTGTCGTCAACCGTGAGCAGACCGTTTACACACAAGGCTACGGCGTGCGTAACATCGATTCGGGCCTAGCGGTAGATGGTGATACCGTGTTTAGCATCGGGTCGGTGAGTAAATCGTTTACCGCCTTAGCGATCGCCCAACAAGTAGACGCAGGGACACTTGACCTTGATACCCCGATCATCGAATACCTACCCGATTTTGCCCTGTCCGATCCACAAGCGACGGCCGCGCTCACCTTGCGTCATCTGCTCTCGAATACTGGCGGCTTCCAACCCGATGATCAGGTCTGGTATGATGCCCAGATCACCGATCGTGCTTTGATCCCCGCGCATATTGCGACTCTACCGATCGATGCGCCTCCGGGTGAAGTCTACGCCTATAACAACCTTGGTTTTACCTTGGCCGGACTGGTCTTGGAGGCCGTCACCGGACAAACTTGGGAAGAGTACATACAAGCGAACATCCTCACCCCACTCAACATGACACGATCGACTCCGGACTTTGATCAAATCCTGCAAATTGAAAATCATGCCGCGCCGCATCAATTAACTGTGCGTGCTGGTGAACAGGTGATCACACCGTTCGCAAATATGCGGGTGGTTGCACCCGCCGGGGCGATCGGCGCTTCGGCTGCCGATCTCGGTCTGTATTTGCGGTTGCACTTAGGCGCTTCACCGAATCTGGTCTCGGACGATCGGATCACCGAAATGCACACGCCGATCAAAGACGGCTATGGGCTAGGGTGGACGACAGGAGAACATCTCGGTAAGAAACTCGTCTGGCACAACGGATCGATTGACGGGTATGGCGCGATGGTTGCGCTTGTCCCGTCGGAGGGAGTCGGTGTGGCCCTGCTGTTTAATGCGGATTACGATCAACACCCCGGTTTTGCGGAGATCGCCATGTTGCGCCTGATTGAGATCACCTTAGGCTTAACCCCCACCGAGGACACTGTGAGCGCGATTCAAACACAATTCGGGTTTGATCCGGCGGCGCGGGCGGCGCGTTTTGAACAAGCGCAAGCGTTTAGCGCCGATGTGACGGCCTATGAGGCTTACGTGGGGGATTATACAAGCGATTTTGGCATGAGCTTAACCGTGCGTGACGGCGCACTTTATGTCAATTTCACCCAAGAGGGATTGCCCGCTGAAGTGGCGTTGATTCCGTTTGCACCCGGTCAATTTATTCCGGATCATCATGCCTTGTTAAACGAGGTGATCACGATCCGTACCGCGGACAACGGGCGTATTGAGATCTGGCAAGGGGAGACTCGGATCGCCTATCGCGGTGAGTTAAGCGCGATCACTTATACCAATCCGGATGACCGTTTCAGCGTCACGATCGAAGATCGTTTTACCCGCGTGGAAGATCCGGCCGTGTTACGTTTGACCCTCGCTGCCCCGGTCAGTACCTTCACCCTTGGCACCCGTGAGAGCAGCGGCGATCTCCAAGCGGATGCGTTAGCGTTCACCGCGCTTTCGGGGTGGGAAGTGAGCGGCGATCCGGTCAATGTGAACCCGTTAGCGATGCCCGATGGATCAGAATGGACACAATACGTCTGGTTGATCGGACTCGATACAGTGGTGGTGGTGAACACGATCGCGATCGATCAAACCGCTTATTTCATCGCGTTGAACGTCCCCGTAACAGATGTGGAAGCGATCCTTGAACCGATGAATGCGTTGTTGTTGTCGTTTGTGATTCTAGAGTAGGTTAGGCGTGGGCGAGTCGTCTCTCGCCCGCGCAGTTGCATCTCCTCACAATCCCTTATAATCAAGAAAACAACACAGAAGCGAGGGCCTTACAATGGCGCTACGAGGGTTACTTGGACTCCTGTTGCTAATCGGCATGATGACGGTAGAAGCACAGGGACGTAAACGCACAGCGGAATTAGCGTGTGTTAACAGTGAAATGTGGTTTAGTAATCGGGGGGCGGCGGATGATGCAATCGCCACCTTGAGTCAGACCAGCGCATTAGATGCGCCTGCTTATCATCTATTGGGGCTGGCTTACTATTGTCTTGGCGAATATGAAACGGCGATTGAACAATTCAGCCGAGCGATTGATCTGGATAAAACCAACTTGATCTACTATACCAGTCGGATTCGGGTGTATATCACCCTTGAAGATTACCCCTTGGCCTTATCGGATATTGAGCAGTTGTTAGCGGTTGATCCGCAAAATGCGGTCGCTTATAACTATCGTGGTTGGGTCGCCTTGCTTCAAGAGGATTACGACTCTGCGCTTGATGACCTCGATCAAGCGATCACCTTGGCCCCAGATTACGCCGAAGCTTATAAAAATCGTGCGAAAGTCTACGCCGCGCTCAACGAATATGATCGCGCCCTAACCGATTTTGATACCGCCGTAGAGCTTGACGCAGATAACCCCGATTATTTGTATGAACGTGGGCGCTTTTACCTGATCTGGAGCGAATTTGACCGAGCCTATGATGACTTTGACGACGCGATCCAACTCCGGGATAACGATTTTCGCTATTGGAACAATCGGGCGATTGCCTCACAAGGGCTTGGCAATTATGAGGACTCCTTAGCCGATCTGGACGAGGCGTTATCCTTAGCGCCTGAACAAGTGATCATCTGGCAAAATCGCGGTTATACCCATTTTTACTTGGGGAATTATCAGGCGTGTATCGATGATTACACCCAAGCGATCCGCATGGATGAGACCAAGTGGGCAAGTTGGAATAACCGGGCGCTCTGTTATGATGAGCTTGAAGACTATGAACTCGCTTATGAAGGTTTTGGCCAAGCGTTACGCTTGATCGGTGTCGATCGGGTGTTGGTCTTACGGAATCGCGGGAACACCCTCGCTGCTATGGGACGCTATGATGAGGCTTTAAGCGACTTTAATGAGGCCGTGCGCTTGAGTCCCGATCTCGCTTACCTTTGGAACGATCGTGGCACGGTCTACGATATGATGGGGAATTATGAACAGGCGATTGAACAGTATAGCGAGGCGATTCGCCTAGATCCCACCCTTGCGATCAGTTACCGCAATCGCGGTTATGCCTATCGCAACCTAGGGGATTATGAGTCGGCCGCTGACGATTTTGAGGTCTACTTGGCACTAGATCCTGATTACGAATTTGCCGATGATCTGCGTAATTTGATCGAAGAAGGGCGTTAATGTTAAAGGGGGCCGCGGATCGATCCGCGGCCCGTCCTATCGGTTATTCATCCAGCAAACGATAGGCATTCGCGGCGTATTGTTCGGCCGTGCCGTTCACGGCTAAAAAGTCCACTTGATTCGCGGCGGCTAACAGTTTTTCGTTGCTGATGCGTTCTTTCAGTTGACGCACATCTTTATCGTGTGCTTCATATTTTTCCGCGTCGTGGATCAACAACTCACAGATCGTCAAATGGCGTTGACTCCGTGACAACAAGCGCACTAGATCGATGATCGACGAGACGATGTTATCGCGGTTATGGGCCTGATACGCTAGATGCAGCGCTTGACGGTAGCGTAAGACGGCTTGCGAGAGTTGCTCCGATTGTAAGGCGGCATAGCCTAAACTGCTCAATTGTAGGCCTTCTTCTTCACGGTCTTTGACTTCGCGGGCGATGTATAAGGCGGAGGTGTGGAAGTTGATCGCTTCGGCCCATCGTCCCAACTCACCGTAAGCGGATCCCAATGCGCCTAATACACGGCCTTCATAATCGCGTTTGTTTTGGGTTTTAAACAATTTGAGCGCTTGCTCTAAGGTATCGACCGCGCTTTCCGAATCGCCGGAGTCTAATTGGGCCAATCCCAGCTTATACAACACGATCGCCTCATGTTGGGTGTCATCGGTGTTACGGGTCATGGTCAACGCTTGGCCATAGACTCGTGCGGCCTGATCACTTTCGCCTAATTGCGTGCGGGCATCGCCTAACGTGATCAACAATTGCAATTTGGTTTCATTATCACGCAAGTCCTCCGCCAATTTGATCCCGCGATTGGCGTTTAAGACCGCCGCTTGAGCGTTATCGGTCTTGACCATGAGCGCTGATAACATCTCTAAGGTATCCAAGATCCCTTGCGGTTGATTCAGCCCTTCGTAACCGCTAAGCGCCTCGTTATAGGTGATCAAGGCCTCGCTATGTTGACGTTGGCCGATCTGCAATTTGCCGATCGCGTTCAGGATCTCCACCTGTTTTTCACGATTCCCCTGTTGACGTGCGAGGGTCAACGAGGCCCGTAGGCCGTCCAAATCGTTGGGAATCGGGATTTCAGTCGGAGCGGTTTCTTCTTCAACGGTCTCATACAATTCGCTATCAAGGTCTTCTTCATCGATCTCTTGCAAGATCGGGGAATTGGACTTTAACCACGGTGGCACGTTCTCGGCCTCATCCTGCTCATCATCCACATCGATCAGATCATCATCGTGATCGTCATCAATCTCAATGAGATCATCATCATCAAAATCGTCGATGTCCTCTTCATCATCGCTAAACACCTTTTGCAAGAGGTCATCTTCTGGCGGACGGACTGACTCGGCAGGATAAGCTGGAAACGCCCCGGTAGCGCGCACACCGCGCAAGCGGATCACTTCATGGGTGTATCCGCGTTCGCGCACAAATGCTCCCGCGCCATTCAATGCCGCCACGATCGGCGTAGCGAGGTCGCTATGGGTGTGGACGGCCGCGAGAAAGTTTTCCATTTCCATGGCGAGTCGATTTTGGGCCTCCACCATGCCGCTACTATATTTTTGAGCATAAGCGACGATCGCTTCACGGAATTTCCCTTGTAGCGCCTCCAAGCGATCGGATTGTTTAAGGCGGGCTTGGGCGAATCCATGGGTGATCGAATGCAAGCGGAAATAAGGATTGCCGTAGCGATTGAACCGTTCGACCAAGCGCAAATTGCTTAACAGCCCTAAGGCTTGCGTCACCGAGTCGGCCGGTGCGCCACTCATCAAACTCAACAATTCGGGAGAAGCTTCGCCGCGTGGAGTCGCGCCTAATACCAAGACCACGCCCTGTAATGCGCCGTTGAGCGTGCTAAAGCTGGCTGCCAACACGGCCAGAGCGCTATTGCCGCCGGTTTGTGCGATCATCGGCGCTAACACCCCGGCATAAGCGGCGGGGGTTTGTTTTGCCGCTAACATCGCCCGGGCCGCGACTCCGATCGCAAAAGGTTGATGATTTAGCGCTTTCACCAAGGTTAAAATCGCGGCATCATGTTCGGGGGTGGTGAGTGCGGCCTCTTGCCGGAACATCAAGACAGCGGCGGTCGGTTCTAAGGGGCCGATCTCCACCGACCCCCATGGGCCGGTCAAATTTTCGCGGGATACGATCAACACCGGTAACCGATCGGCGCACCGGGTGACAAATTTTGAAGCGACTTGTCCGCCAAGCCGCCCATCTAAGACGATCAGCGGTTTGTGTTGGGTGAGTGCGGCCGCGACCGCGCCGATATGGGCGGTGGGGGTATCACTGGTGATCACCTCGCTGATCTCGTAAGCGCGTCCGACCCGTGTGATCAACGACTCTAGCGGGTCATCATCAACGTTAAACCACAGCACACCGCCGGGTTGTTGGGCGTAAGCGCTGGCGAGTGTGGCAGCAAGGGCGGTCTTCCCAGCGCCAGCAGCGCCATAGACCAGCACGGGAAGATTTTGTTTGAGCTGCCCGTAGATCTGCGCGAGTGCTGCTTCGCGCCCGATCAATTTAGTGGGCAGCATCACCGGAAGCGCCCCTGCCTCGTGTGCGGCAGCCTCATGCGATGTGAAATTGACCATGCCGTTTATTCCCTCAACGTTGCCATGTAAATTAACGGAGAGTATAAACCGTTTTCGCGCAAGCGGCAATTTTAGAGTATTAGACAATACTGAACGTCGTGGATAAAGCGTTTCTGTGATCTCAGAAAAGTACCCTCTCCTGGAGATACACAACCCCGCCCCATGATTGAGAAAGATCTAGGAATGGGGCTTAAAAGCTCATCATGACTGTTTCTTCGCGCTCCTTCTGGGGTTCAAATAACGAGTGAGTTGCGAAGTTAAGCGTTTGATCCGATAATATCTTCACATCTATCAGACCCAAGGCACATTCAGATGAGCGACTCGCAAACTTCTAACATCCACAATTCCGGCACGATCAGCGGCCATAACGTCAACGTCGGTGGTGTGCAGCATAATAACTATTTTAACACCACCGGAAA
>JALOOG010000027.1 GCA_025454525.1 Anaerolineae bacterium
ACCGCTTCCAGTCTTGTTTATGATCCATGGGGGCGGTTATGTCTTTGGCAGCAAAACGATCTTAGCCCCGTATGCGGAGTATTTCGCCGAATTAGGGTATGCGGCCGTCGTCCCCAATTATCGACTCGCGCCGGATGCACCGTATCCGATCCCGCTACAAGACTTGTTTTGCGCGTTGGCTTGGACATATCGTGAAGCATCTCGCTATGGCTTAGAGTCGGCGCGGGTGGTGTTGATCGGCGAATCGGCGGGTGGGAACGCGGCCGCTCTGTTAGCGAGTGTGGATGATCCGAACCGTTTCCTAAACGATTGCGCTTATGCCTTTGATCCCGATGATCGTCCACAGGCCTTGATCACCTACTATATGTATTCGGATCTCTTGACTTGCGCGGAGGAGGCGTGTTCCTTAGTGCGTTATGCCAGTGGTTTATACCTTGATACCGATCTCACCGCGTTAGAAGGTGATGATCTACTCGCGGCTTGGGGAGATGCGTCCCCGATCACTTGGCTGAACGGGGATGAACCGCCTACGTTGGTCATTCATGGACTCGCGGACATGATCGTCCCATATACGGAGTCGATCCGATGGGCGGAGGCCCTTGAACGCTATAAAATTCCGGTGCAGACGCTCTTGATTGAAGATGCGCCACACGGGTTCATCGAGAAGTTTCGCGTCACCGGGAGCATTGAAGCGCGTGATGCGGTAGAAGCGTTTTTAGCCGCGTTGCCTTAAGATCGCCTCATGATAGAAGCGTTCTAGTTGGGTGATATGTTGCTCTGGCGTAAAATCGCGTAATAAGCGTTCACGCCCCGCTTGTCCCATTGCTTGCGCGCGCTGTGGATTGGTGAGCAGATGAGTCAGGCGGGCCGCGAAAGTCTCGGTATCAAAGGGGTTCACAATATAACCCGTTTGACCGTCGATCACCGCTTCTGATGAGCCGCCGTAACAGGTCGCGATCACGGGTTTTCCGGCGGCCATCGCCTCTAAGTTGATCGTTGGGAACACGTCCAGACAAATCGACGGCACGGTCACGACCTCTGCCAATTGATAAGCGGCGGCAAGTTCCTCTCCCTGTAACCAACCGCCGATCGTGATATAGGGGCGAAGATGTTGATATTGCGGTGTTTCGAGGCCCTGTTCGGCCAATGTGGCACGGGTCAAGGTCAATAAGCGGACGTTCGGATGCGTCTTAATCACCCGACCCAACGCTTTTAAGAGTTCATGACTGCCTTTATCCCGTGATAAACGTCCAGCAAACAAGATCACCTGTTTTCCCTGTAGATCAAGGCGCGTCCGTAAGCTATCTACTACCGACGGCGCAACCTCAAAATCAGACGAGATAATACTGGCATATAACACCCGAAAATCCGGTAAATCATTGGCGGCTAACGCTTGTCGCAGGCTTTCACTTCCGGCGATGCGAAGTTGTGTTGAATCGCGTAACACCCGCTGAATTGTCCAATTTCGCAACGGGTTATAGCGTAAGCGCATCGTCTTGAGGTTATAGAAGGGGGGTAAGCGATACGATTTCGGCTCACAGCGTGCCGGATCGATAAAATGCGTTAGCTTGCTATAGGAGAAAGCCATGACATCTTGTAAGGTGATCACGACGGGAATCTCCATAGCAGACGCAAGCGTCAGGCTATGATAAGTCAGATCACGATGAATATTGTAGGCACCGATCACCTCCGGCTGAATCTGCTGATATAAGCGTTTCAACGGCCCGTTCACTTGGGGGTTATACAGGCTCAAATAGGCGTTAAAACGGGTTGGATAAGCGACATGAAGATGATAGGTTGGGATACCATCCCGAATCGCCTCAAAGGGTGCATCTGGAGTCGCTGCGATCACCGAGACCTCATGACCCCGATCGCGTAAACCTCGCGCCGCTGCCCAAGCCACTTTTTCCGCGCCGCCTTTATTTTCGGGTGGAATGCGATCACTTAACAGCAAAATTCGCATTAGGATCTCCCCGCTAACGCTTGGGTGTAGATCGCGATCAAGTCATGTGCTACACGATCCCAAGTGTGTGTTTGAGCGCGGAGTCGGCCGGCCGCTCCCATATGAGCGCGTTTCACCGGATCACGTAAGAGCGCTAAGATCGCGGCGGGGAGTTCATGCGCTACATCTGCTTGTGAGACCAGTAATCCGGTGATTTCGTGATCGATCGCGTCTTCGATCCCACAATTGCGCGTCCCGATCACCGGGAGTCCGGCGGCACTGGCCTCCATGTGGACGAGTCCGTACCCTTCAAACATCCACCCGCGATTCATGGACGGCAAGACAAACAGATCCGCTTGAGCGTACCAGTGAAGCAAGGTCGCTTCTGGGACAAACCCTAAGATCTGTACACAATCTTCTAACTGATGATCGTGGATCACGGCGCGGACTTGGCGCGTATAATCTGATCCTTCGGCGGGATTGCCGATCACGATACATTGAATTTCGGGCAGGCTTTTTCGCACTTCGGCGATCGCCTGCACCAGTTCTAAAGTGCCTTTGCGTTCTTTGATCCCACCAACCGTTAAAACGGTGTTTCCATGCTTAGGTAGCGTCGGTAGGTGAGCAAAACGATCCGCATTGATCCCCAACGGCACGACATAGATCGAGGTATGTGGAAACGCCTCACGGGCCACGTTTGCGGTAAAGTGGCTAATGGCTACGATCTGGCTGCGTGCGATCGCCTGACGATAGAGGGTGGTCAACGGGGGGCGTTGCCAGTGATCAACGCGGAGATAACTCCCGACTCCCGCTTGAATCAAGGGGCGTTTTCCACCGATCCATGCGGCCAAAGGTGCGAATGGCTCAACACAGGTGTGAATCAGGTCGCAATCCTGCAAGCAATGGCGGGACTTGCCCATTTGAAGCGCTAATTTTGGCAAGATCGCCGTTTCGCGTGGCACAAGCGAAGGCAAGATCCGATTTTGAGGCAGATCGGCATGAGGCGGAGAATTGTGTGATGCGAGGATCGTCAATTCTACGCCGGCCTTGTGGAGGGCTTGCGCCAATTCAAGGCTATAATGTGCCCACCCGTGTTTATGGCTTAAATCTGCTGCGATCAATCCAATTTTCATCGTTTTCTATGCCTATTTATCGCTGGGTAGGGCGCATCTTAGCGAGTTTGGGATTCGGATGCAAGTCGAAAGATAGGTTGACACAGAAGTCCGTACAGGAAAGTTCCTGTGAAAAGCATTGAACCATAGAGAACACAGAAGTAACCTCAGGAAAGTATCCAACCCATGCAGACGGAACAGCGCATCTCACGCACGCCAGTTCCCTCCCCATGTATGGGTGAGGGCTAGGGTGGGGTTGGTTCTATACTTACTTCTGAGGTTTTCTTTTTTTTCTTTTTTTCTTCTTTTATCTATTATTGTTTTCTTTATATTTTCTCTAAAAATACAGACAAATGTTACGATTTTTCCGCTCATCTGTGCTATCATCGATTCAATATGACCGTGATCACCCTAAGGAGGATCGAATGAAGACTAGACACTTTCGGCTTGTTTTTGCCTTTTCGTGTTGGCTTGGGCTAATCTTACGATCCACCTAACCATGTTGCCGCTGTCGCCGAAATAATTTTTTTCCTTTGCCGCTACCGCTAACTGCCGCACAGAGCAATGTTGGGTGGCAAGGTTTGAAAAAAGGTTCAGAAGTCATCTCAGACCACCCATGCAGACGGAGCAGCCTATTTTATGCGGGCCAGTTCCCACCCCATGGTTGGGCTGAGGGCTAGGGTGGGGTTGGACGCGAGAAACTTTTCTGTACAGACTTCTGTGGACATGAGGCACTCCGACGATTTTAATCGAATGCCTTGGCCATAGCACAAATGAGCGTAAAACTGTAACGGATGTCCGGAATGTGCTGAAACTTGCGTGGGGTTTTTTCGTAAAACAGAGGGGAAAGCATAACTTCTCGGTGCGTTAATGGTTATTACAATTGGACTCGTTTAAATCGGCAAGGATCACAACTGTGCAGCAGACCGCAATACAACCCAACTTAAAAACGCAACCTGTGGAAGTGAAAACTCCCTTAACCACAGGCCTTAGTGAAGCGGAAGTCATCTCACGGCGGAAAAAAGGGTTTGGCAACAATGTCAACCTACAAACCAGCCGCTCTTACCTTCAGATCTTGCAACAAAACTTGTTTACGTTCCTGAACAACGTGTTAATGGCGATCGGTGTGGTGTTGGTGTTGGTTGGATTGTATTCCGACGCGATCACCAGTGTCGGATTGGTGTTCTTGAACGTGGTGATCGGTGTGTCGCAAGAATTTAGAGCGAAACGCAAACTTGATCAGATCGCGCTATTGACCCGTCCGAAAGCGACCGTATTACGCGAAGGTCAACAAAAAACGATCGACCCTAGCGAGATCGTGTTAGGCGATCTGTTGATCGCCACATCGGGCGATCAGATCGTGGTAGACGGTGAGATCATCGGACAAGGTAAAATGGAAGTTGATGAATCGCTCCTTACGGGCGAGTCCGATTTGATCCCAAAAGCCAACGGGGATAAGGTGATGTCTGGGAGCTTTTGTGTGACAGGTAGTGCGATGTATGAGGCGCAAAAGGTCGGCGCTGAAAGCTACGCGAATAAATTGACCGAAAGCGCACGCAAATTCCGTCTCATCAAGACTCCGTTGCAAAAAGACATCGATATGGTGATCCGCTTGCTATTGACCTTAGCGGGCATGTTGGGCGTATTATTCGGCGCATCGTTTTTGATCCGCGCTGCAACCGCGCAAGACAGCGCACAAATGGCCGCGGTGATCGCCGGACTTGTGCCGAATGGCTTGTTTTTTATGGTGGTCGCTGCCTATGCCATGGGCGCGTTGCGGATGTCGGGACGGGGCGCTCTGTTACAACAGATGAACGCGGTTGAGTCGATGAGCAATGTCAACGTGTTGTGCTTGGATAAAACTGGAACGTTGACCGCCAATAAGATCCATTTTGAGAGCCTGCAACCGATCCGACTCCCTCAAAACGAGGTGGAGCAGATCCTACGGTATTTTGTCCATAGTGCATCGGCTAACAATCGTACCAGTGAAGCGATTGCCGCGTTCTACACGGGTGAAACTTTGCCGATTGTCGATGAAGTGCCGTTTTCATCAGCGCGCAAATGGAGCGCATTGGCTTTTGATCGGCCGGAATTGACCGGAATTTATGCCTTAGGCGCGCCAGAAATGTTGGAGTCGCATCTGGCCGATCCACAAGTATTGGATCGGGCGCAAATGGCGGCATGGGCCGATCAAGGGTTGCGCGTTTTATTGTTGATCGGCGATCAGACGCGCACAACCTTGCATGACTCGTTAGGTCAACCCGGATTACCCCAAGGGATGCAACCTTTGGCTTTACTCAGTTTTAGCGATGAATTGCGCGCCGAAGCCAAAGAAACCTTAGAGGGATTCGCTAGGGTTGGGATCAAGCTCAAAATCATCTCTGGGGATAACCCGCAAACGGTGGCCTCATTAGCGCGGCAAGCCGGCCTCTCTAACGATTTTAAGGTGGTATCGGGTCTCGAATTGGATTCGATCGATGACACCCAATTAGGTGAATTGGCTGAAGAAACGACCGTATTTGGGCGCATCCGGCCGGATCAAAAAGAGCGGATCGTGAGCGCATTACGTAAGCGTGGGCATTACGTGGCGATGATCGGGGACGGGGTGAACGATGTGTTATCGCTCAAAAAGGCTCAGATCGGGATCGCGATGCAAAGTGGTAGCGCGGCGACTCGCGGTGTCGCAGACATCATTTTGTTAGGCGACTCGTTCGCAGCCTTGCCCTCGGCGTTTACCGAAGGTCAACGGATTCTCAATGGGATGCAAGACGTGGTACGTTTATTCCTCACGCGGGTGTTTTATGTGACGTTGTTGATCCTTGGGACGGCGGTGGTCGCTGATCCGCGTTTGTTCCCGATGACCCCAACTCAATCGGCGTTATTGACCTTTCTTACGGTAGGGATTCCGACCTTTGCGTTAGCGGCATGGGCGCGGCCGGGGGTGTATAAGGGGGATCTGATCCCCACAGTGTTAAAGTTTGTCGTACCGGCCGCGGTATCGATCGCGGGTTTCGGATTGAGTTTGTTTGTCTACTATTTGTTGCAACACAGCAATCCCCAAGCGATCCTCACCGGATTAGAGATCGCTACGGTCGAAACCGCACGCACGGTCTTGTTACTATTTTTGACCGCTGCTGGAATCGTGTTGATCGTGTTTGTTGAACCGCCGATCCGGTTTTTTGCGGGTGGTGACGAATTGACCGATGATTGGCGACCGACACTGTTAGCGGGGGCGATGATGATCACGTTAGTGATCGTCAACTTGATACCGTCCATGCGCGATCTGTTTAGCTTATCGGTGTTGCGACCCCAAGATTACCTGTTGATCGCCGGAACGGTGATCGCATGGGCGTTGACGTTGCGTTTGATCTTCCAATTGCGATTATTTGAGCGGATTTTTCACAGTAAATCCGAGGCATAACCCAGCATGTACCCCGTTAAAGGGGTACATTGCGTTGCATGGACTCGATCCATGTCTGTAATGACGGGAGATTGTTGATCGCCAGTCCTTTCGCGTTGCGATCGATGCGTTTGAGCAGTCCGGTCAACACCTCTTTTGAGCCAATTTCGATAAAGGTCTCCGCTCCGGCGTGGATCATCGCACGGATCGAATCCGTCCAACGTACCGATCGAGTCAACTGATGATGCAATTCTGATCGGATCGCGTCTACGGTGTCTAAGCGTGTGGCGGTCACATTGGCATATACCGGAATCAAGGGCGGTTTGAACTCGGTTTCGGCGATCTGTCGATAGAGTGCTTCTGAAGCGGAGTCCATTAAAGGGGAATGCGCTGCAATGCTCACCGCTAACTTGACGGCTCGTTTTGCGCCGGCCGCTTTGGCTAGTTCAAGGCCGATCTCTAATGTGGTGAGATCCCCAGAGATCACCAATTGACCGGGGCAATTGTCATTTGCGACCACCAAAACTCCGCCGGTTTGGGCTTGTGCCGCTAAACAAACTGCTTGTGCCGCGTCTACCTCTAACCCTAACAGGGCGGCCATTGCGCCGGGGGTGTCATCACCCGCATCCCGCATGAGACGGGCGCGCTCTCGCACCAGACGTAAGCCGTCCTCAAATGAGAGTGATCCGGCCGCGGTCAAGGCGGTAAATTCACCTAAACTGTGACCCGCTACGGCCGCTGGATAAAGTGGGCCTAATTCGGATTGCAAGGCGCGTAAGATCGCGATGCTACAGACATACAGCGCAGGTTGTGTGTTATAGGTCTGATTCAACGCCTCTTCGGGAAGGACGCTAAGATCCTCTCCGAGTAAAGCGGTTGCCTGCTCAAATACTTCACGCGCTACAGGATAGGCCGCGGCGATGTCTTGACCCATACCGACTTCTTGCGATCCTTGACCGGGGAAGATCAAAGCGATATTTGACCCATTGATCGTCATCGTAAACCTCTTATTGGCAGGTAGGGGGTAACACAGGTTGCACAGGCAACGGATCGGAGGTCACGATGATCTGACGGTATTGATCACCGGCCAGCGCTTCGATAAATAGGCGGATCGCGTTTTCGGCCTGAAGTTGGGCGTTCGGTAAGATGTCACTTTCAAGCGCGGAATTGCGGAACTCTTGTAACGCTAAACGCCGGGAGGCAAGGTCTAAACGAGGTAATGAGCCGGCAAATAATCCGGTATCGCGTGAAATCACATGAGAGTCTTGTTCATTGAAGAAACAATCTTGTAATTGCGCGGCCGGAAGGCGAATCGTCAACACTTGATTGGTGACTTGGAAGTTATCCGCTGTCATCAATGAGAGATCCACGCCCGCGTTGACATGGCCGACAGTGAATAAAACCAAGCGTTGCCCATAGAGTCCGCGCAAGAGGGCGGGCATGTCTACTTCTGATTCTAAGATATTATCGTAATTATAGCGCACGGTGGTCAATTGCGACATGAGTTGAACACTATTTAGGATTGTGGTCACTTGTTGATTGACGTTGGGTGTACCTCGTAAAAAGTTAAAAAAGCTGCTATCTGCAAATAACACACCTGCAAGAAAGACCGCGACCACTAACAAAATGAAAAAAACCGTGCGAATGCCTAAATTGATCATCGGGTTTCCTTTCGATTCGGGGTAAGATCCGACAAACTAGATTGATCCTAACATAAAGCGGACTAAACGTAAGTGTGGAGATTGGATAAACACGGTGAGAAGCACGGTCGCGATTTATGATGGACAATGTGTAATTTGTAACACCACGCGGCGAATTGTGACGCTCTTAGATTGGGCAAAACGGGTGGAATTTTTGGATTTACATCAACATAGCGAGATCGCACAACGCTTTCCTCAATTGGATCATGCGGCAATGATGGGACAAATCCATGTGGCCGCCGATCAACGGATCTACGCGGGATTTGAGGGGACAAGGCGGATGTTGCGTGATCTTCCGTTGGGTTTGCCCCTGTGGGCATTGTTGCATATGCCGATCATCGGGACATGGTTAGGGCCGAAATTGTATCAATTCATCGCCCGCAATCGCTATACGATCAATCGATTGTTAGGGGTGGATCTCTCGAAAAATGCGATGGAATGTGAAGAAGTGTGCAAGATCCCGACCGCCTCAAAGGACAAACGATGATCCCGAACCGGGCCGAAAACGTCAAAAAGTGGACGTATGAGGAATTATGGTTGATCTTGATGCGACAATTCAAGCGCTTGTCTTTTGAACGCGGAGTCGAAATTACCGATGTAACGGCGCGGGCCTTGGCCGCCCAAGCCGCCCAACGCGCCCCTGTTGATGCGATCGCTGATCCGATCCGGCAAGTGTTGATCGCGATCGTTGAAGAAAGCGTTAACGTGTTAGGTCAATGGCAGTTGACCTATGAGCAGGCGCTACAAACGACGATGAATGAGATGCACGGGTGGGAGACCACCGCCGATTTTTTGAGCTTGGCTAATGAGAAAGGCAACGCCGAATTGCGGATCGCGGCCGGAAGCGCGCTTTTGGCTGGGTTAGGTGATGCGCGTTATGCCCGCTATCTCTGGCAGACGTATCAGCATGGACGGCATGATCCTGAAGATGTGGATGCGATTGTGGCTTGGCGGGCGTTGCTGTTTGCCGCGGGGATCGCGGAAGATGATCCCCAAGCGATCGAAAAAGCGGAAAATTTCCGTCAAAAGCTTTGAACCACAGAGAACACAGTGGAAGAACATAGAGAAAGAGCTGTTGTGAGCTGTTAAAGTATGGTTTTGGCCCTTTATAAGCTTAAATTGCAACCCCATCCCTAACCCTTCCCCATACATGGTGCAGGGAATCGACCTGGGTGAGATGAGGTGGTGTGTCTCTATCGGTGGGAGAGTTTTCTGAGGTTGTTGATGTTAAGGTTTAAACCCCTCCACAAGTTTGAGGAGGGGAATAGAATTGCGCTAACTACAGGTGATGCCGGGGCGACGTGATTGACGCTTTAGGCGCTCATATTCCGCGAGATATTGCGCCACTAGATCGCGATCTTTGATGATCAACAGATTCTCATCGTTGCTCTGAACGGCGTTTTGCGAAAAGTTGAACGATCCGACGATCACCGTCGCATCATCAATGATGATCACTTTATGGTGCATGGTGAACGAGTTACCGTCTTGTCGCACATCGAATCCGTCGCAGAACAACGGACGCAACTCACTAAACTCGGTTTCACTGCCGCGAGTCTCAAAAATGCCTTCAATCGTGACATTTTGTTCCGCCCGTGCCAACATTGCGTCTAAGAGATCGTCATAGGTGAACGAGAAGGCCATAAACCGGATCGATCGGCGCGCTTGCCCGATCTCACGGATGATCGCGGGCATCACTTCGCCTTCTGGTGCAAAGAAGATCTGAATGCCAACCCCGTCTTGGGTGAAATTGGCGCTATTGCTATTTGGGCTACGTGGGCCAAATTGGCGTTGTTCAAACATCTCGTTAAATTCGGTTTGATACACTTGCACCGCTTGGCGTGATCGTAACATCAATAGGTTGTTGTTATTGCGATACACATCGTTGATCGTAAAATTGGTTGAGCCTGTCCAGACAGTGGTGCTGTCCATGATCATAAATTTATTGTGCATGAAGGCGCTCCGCTCATCATACACCACCGGAATCCCAACATCGATCAACGCTTGGATCACGCCGTCGTCTTCGATTGTGTGTTCGTTATCAGCGACCACACGCACCCGGACTCCGCGTTGTTTAGCGGCAACCACCGCCTGATTGATCGCGGGGTTATTCCACTCAAACGCGGCAATATCTAAGGTTTGACGCACCGCGCCGATTGCGGTTGCTAAGGGTGCGTCAACGCCATTCCGATAGGTACTGGTGTCGGTGCTACCCGTCGGCGCGGTGAAATACACCTCCCAAAAGCCTTTACGCGCCCCGAATCCTTGTCCGATCTGAATCGGGGTCACATTCCCAGAAGGTGCGGAGGTTGCATTAACTACGGCGGTCGGCGCGTTCGGTGTGCTGGCGGAGGTGCCAGTGAGCAGACCTACAAAGTCGATTCCAGTGAGATTCGTCAATAACACGGCGATCACGATCACGATCCCTGTGCCGATCGTGATCAACAGCGATACAATCGGATTGCGTTTAGAGGGTTGTTTGCGTTGTTTCTGGCTCATCAGGTGTGTCCTCTGGAGATGGCAAGGTTAAAGGTTTGGGTGTCAGTTGGTCGATCAAATAACGGAGCGCATCTAAGCGCGAAAGTGTGGCGATCGCTTCATGATAAGCGGACGCTTGCGCCTCACCGAACGGTAATGCGAGGCGGGTCGTGGACTCGATCAAACGTGGAAAAACCAACGAGGTGTCGATGCTTTCCTGTTGACCGATCAAACGATTTACGCCTTTGACGATCTGACGCAAAGCCCCAAAGGACTCATCAAAGGTCAGTTCGTCCGGCGCATGGGCGATCAGATCAGGCAAGCGTGCGGCCGCCCAACCTAACAGTAATTGCGCTTCTTCGTCAATCAAATCTTCCGTAATGCTGGGATCTTCGTATAATCGGGTAGTGGCAGTTTCCAGATCAATCATGGCATGGTGTCCCCTTTCTCTATCGATAATAACCGTTCCTGGCAAGGCAATCTACTGTTTTTTGTGGGATAATAGAGGTCATTGTACTCTGAAACTAGGGTTTTATGAAAGAAACACAAGCAGTCATCGAACGTATTAAACAAGTCAACCTCGGCTACCAACGGATCGAGTTAAGTGTGGATGAATCGCTACTCCAGATTAAACCGGGGCAATCGATTTTAGCAAGGTTAACCGAAACGTGGGATCCGTATTTGCGTCAACAATGGTTTCCGGTGAATCTGCTCAACGGCAAGTTGATCGTAGAGCGTCCGCTCAGCGAAACGTATGAAATCGGACAAGTGATCCATGTGTTAGGGATTATCGGTCAACCGTTTCGTTTTCGCAAGACGTTACGTAACGTCTTATTGGTGGCGTATGATACCCCGCCGATTCCGCTATTGATGACGATTCCATGGTTGTTAGCCAACAAAGTCAGCGTGACGATCGCACTGTTGGGCGTGGCTACAAGTTACGATACACAACATCTGCCCCCAGAGGTGGAGGTTGAATTGGGCAATAATGAAGGCGAATTTCTTTGGCAAAATCAGGTGATGACTTTAGGTTGGGCCGATCAAGTGTTCGTCACAGTGGGGCCGGATAATGAATTTAGCCGCTTTGCCAACGTGATCGAACGGGTACGCGAATTGCGTCATGATGTGCCACGTCATTATCTGTTTGGGGTGTTTCAGCAACTGCTCCCATGTGGCGCAGGCGCGTGCCATAGCTGCATGATCCGCACCGATGAAGGCACAGCGTTGATCTGTCTTGAAGGGCCGGCCTTTGACCTTACACAGGTGATTTTACGATGAAATCAGTGGTGGGTTTTTTCGCTCATCCCGATGATGAGACCGTTTTAGCAGGCGGTTTGACCGCGATGCTGATTCAGCAGAATATTCCCGTACATCTGGTATGCGCGACTCGCGGTGAAGGGGGTGAAACCGGCCCCTCGGTGCTGATGTTACGACGCGAAACCTTAGGCGCGGCCCGTGAAGCGGAACTCCGATGCGCGGCGATGGCCTTAGGGGCAAGTGTGGAAGTCCTCAATTATATCGATCCTACGATCGGCCAAGATGAGGTTTTACGCGCCTTTGAAGTCTCTTTAGACACGTTGGCCCGTCAATTTGCCGCGATTCTGCATGAGCGACGCGCTGATCTGGTTTTAACGCATGGCACGGACGGGGAATATGGTCATCCCGCGCATCAATTGGTACATCGAGCGGTGATCGCAGCCGTCAAACAGTATTTTCCCCGCGCCCTCGTTTATAGTGTGGCGGCGCGCGTGCCAACGATCGAGGATGACCTGTGGAATCAGAATCAGATCGCCCATTTTGCCTTAGACATTCGTCCATGGGCTGCTCAAAAAATCGCGGCCATGGAATGTCATGCCTCCCAACATGAATTATTTTTACGGAAGTCGAATCAGAATACGGTGAGCGAAACGCTCCGCGTCGTGGAGTCGGTGCGCCGCATGTGGCCGGTGTCTGATGATGAACCGCCACAAGATGCTTTTGCCAATCTACTTCGCTTAATCGGTGCTTGGAGTCCAGAAAGCTAACCCTACTATGTCGGTTGAGATCACCCGCAATACCAAAAACGCGATCACGATCCAAACGCCGATGATGCCGGCCGCCGGAACTTTCGGTTTCGGGGATGTGTACCGGGACATCATCAAAGTTGATTTGTTGGGCGCGATCGTGACCAGTCCGGTCACTTATGAGCCATGGCATCCCGCGACTGGGACAAAAGTCGTCCCATTAGATTCCGGTGTTCTGGTTCATACTGGGCTTCCGAATCCGGGCTTACATAAAACCCTTAAGACCTATCGCAACTTGTGGAGTATGATGCCGATTCCGGTCATCTTGCACCTTGTAGCGACCACCGCCGAACAGATCCGCAAAAGCATCACCCGAATCGATGAAGAAGAGTGTATCGCGGGCATCGAGTTAGGCTTAAACGATGACATCAGCGCACAAGAAGCGGTGAAATTGGTAGAAACGGCCGTGAAGCGTGGCGAAAAACCGGTGTTAGTGCGTTTACCGATGTTAGACGCTTACGAGATCGCTGAAGCAGTCGCGGATGCGGGCGCGGATGCGTTGATCATCTCTGCACCGCCACGAGGCACGGCCCGCGATCCCAAAACGGGGAAATTGGTCAGCGGACGTGTATATAGTCCGATTGTTAAACCGATGGTGTTACGGGTGGTCGGTCAATTGATGCGCCGATTGAAAGAGATTCCGGTGATCGGCGCGGGCGGGATTCACACCTTGCAAGATGCACGGGATTACCTAGAGGCGGGCGCAACGGCGGTACAAGTGGACTCGGTCGCTTGGATTCAACCGGACATGCTCGAAAAGATCGCCCGCGATTTAGGGGGGAAAAGCGTCACCAAAGAGACGGGCGCATTTCCAGATGAATGGTATCCCGGCATGGGGGATACTGAACGCGAAAAACGTCGGCGTGGCGAAAGTTTTAAGGAATAACGCTGATCATGGACAGACAAGCGCAACCGCTGTTATCAATTGTCATCCCGAATTGGAACGGGTTAAAATTCCTCAAAACCTGTTTGGACGCATTGCGCGCTCAAACCTATCGCACTTTAGAGGTGATTATTGCGGACAATGCCTCTACGGACGGATCACAAGTGTTTATTCGTGATCATTATCCCGAAGTGATCTTGATCGAATTGCCGGAAAATCGGGGGTTCACAGGCGCATGTAACGCGGGGATGCAAGCCGCTAAAGGTGAGTTGATCTGCCTATTGAACAATGATACCGAAGTGGATTCGGGGTGGGCGGCTGCGATCATCGATGCGTTTACCCGTCATCCTGAAGTTGGTCTTATCGCGAGTAAAATGTTGTTATTTGACCGTCGCGATACGATCCACACCACAGGGGACTATTTCACGGTGGAAGGGCGGCCGGGCAATCGCGGCGTGTGGCAACGCGATGAAGGGCAATATGACCGTGAGGAATACGTCTTTAGCGCATGTGGTGGATCTTCGGTGTATCGGCGCACGATGTTGGATCAGATCGGCTTATTGGATGATGACTTTTTTTTCTCTTTAGAAGATGTCGATTTAGGCTGGCGGGCGCAATTAAGCGGTTGGCGGTGTCTTTACACCCCGCACGCAGTCGTGTACCATCACCTTTCGGCCACGGGGGGCGGTGTGACGGCCAGTTATTACGACGGACGTAATCTGATTTTATTGTTGATCAAAAATCTTCCGACGGCGATCTGGCGCAAATACGGCCCTTTAATTCTCCGTTCACAACTTAAGACCGCTTGGCAGGCGTTACGTGCTTGGCGTGGGCCCGCGGCCCGCGCTCGGTTGCGTGGGATGTTACGGGGAGTGATCGACGCGATTCGCTTGTGGCCTAAACGTCGTGCGGTTCAACAGATGCGAACGGTTTCGATTGAGTATTTAGAGAGTATGCTCTCACCGCCACAAGGATAGAAGTGTATGCAGCTACAAGGCGCAACGCCTTTGTTATCGATCATTATGCCCGCGCATAATGAAGAACATCGTTTACCCCCCAGCCTAGAGCTGATCGATGCTTTTTTGCAAACCCAACCCTATCAGGCCGAAGTGATCATCGTCGAAAATGGCAGTAAAGACCGGACGTATGAGATCGCCGAAAGTTTTGGCCGTCGTTTTCCGTATGTCCGTGCGATCCGTGTCACCACACGCGGTAAGGGACTCGCGGTTAAGGCCGGCATGTTGGCAGCGCACGGGGACTATCGTTTTATCTGTGATGTGGATCTCTCCATGCCGATCGAAGAGATCGTTAAGTTTTTGCCGCCTCACAGCGACGGTTATGACATCAGCATCGCCACCCGTGAAGGTCAAGCGGCCCAACGGGTCGGTGAGCCGGAGTATCGCCATATCATCGGGCGGATCAACAATTGGATCATCAAATTGGCGATCTTACGGGGTTTTGAGGACACCCAATGCGGCTTTAAGATGTTTAACCGTCGTGCTGCTGAAGACTTGTTCCAAGTGCAACAGATGACTGGGATCGGATTTGACATCGAATTGTTATACATCGCGCAAAAACGCGGTTATCGGGTGCGCGAAGTGCCGATCACTTGGTACTTTAACAGCGAGAGTAAGATCCGCTTATTCCAAGACTCATTACGTTTGTTACAAGAAATCTGGGAGATCCGACAAAATTGGAAGAGAGGCCTTTATGCCAAAACGACCGATCAAAACCGCTAGTTTGCAATACGAACATCAATTTTTAGCGGAAAAAGGCGCAAGTCACATCGTGGGTTTCGATGAAGTTGGGCGGGGCGCATGGGCCGGCCCGGTGGTGGTTGGGGCGGTCTGTCTGCCGATTGATCAAGCGGATCTTACGGAAAAACTGGCCGGTGTGCGTGATAGCAAACAATTGACTCCGCGCCAACGAACTCACCTAGTCGAAACGATCAAAGTGACTGCGATCGCATGGGGCATTGGTTCAGCGACCAACGGCGAGATCGATCAAATGGGGATTATGAGCGCAACACGTTTAGCGATGCGACGCGCTTATGAACATCTGATCGTCCAACAACCTGAATTTACACCGGAGGCGTTTTTTCTGGATGCGATCACTTGGATAGACGCACCCGTCAATTGTGAACAATTGCATCTGACTAAGGGCGATCAACGTTCCTTGAGTATTGCCGCTGCCAGCATTCTCGCTAAGACCTATCGCGATCACTGGATGCGTGAATTGGAGCAAAACTATCCGGGCTATGATTTTGCGCTTCATAAGGGTTACGGCACTGCGAAACATCGGGCCGCCTTGACCTTGAAGGGACTTACCCCCGTGCATCGAGTCAGCTTTAAGCCTATGGGTGGGACATTACTTTGAAATTGGCACTTGTGCATGATTGGCTGAATCAGATCGGCGGGGCAGAAGATGTCCTCATGGAGCTGGTCAAGATGTACCCAGATAGCCCGATCTATACCAGTATTTACGCGCCGGAGTTGATGCCCACGATCTACCGTTCATGGGATATTCGCACCTTATGGATCGATCGGTTGCCTGCGATTCACCGTTATCATCAACCCTATTTGCCGTTTTATCCGTGGGCATGGAGCGGATTGGATCTGTCGGATTACGGTGTGATCTTGAGTAACAAGAGCGGTTTTTGCCATGGGATACACGCTGGACCCGAGACGCTTCACATCTGTTATTGTCTTGCCCCGACGCGCTACGTATGGCAATTTGAGAGTTATATCGCCCGTGAGGGGATCGGACGGGCCATTGAGATCGCTTTACGGCCGTTGATCGCGGCCTTGCGTCACTGGGATTATGAAGCGGCACAACGAGTCGATCATTTCATTGCGATCTCGAGCGAGATTCAAGCGCGCATTCAGCAATTTTATCACCGGGAGTCGGTGGTCATTTATCCGCCGGTGGAGACGGAACGATTCGCCACGGCGCGGGTACAACCGGAACAGGTGGAAGATTATTATTTGATCGTCTCGCGTTTGATCCCCTATAAACGGATTGATCTGGCGATTCAGGCGGCGAATCGATTGGGAGTCCGGTTGAAGATCGGTGGACGCGGGCGTGATCTCGACCGTCTTAAGGCGTTAGCGGGTGAAACCGTCGAATTTTTAGGGTATGTGCCGGATGATCAATTGCCGTCGTTAATGGCGCGCTGTCGGGCATTTTTATTTCCGGGACTCGAAGATTTTGGGATCACGCCGGTACAAGCGCAAGCGGCGGGCCGTCCGGTGATCGCTTTTGGCGGTGGAGGTGCTTTAGACACGGTGATCCCGGCGCAAACGGGCGAATTGTTCCAAGAATTGACCGTAGACAGCTTAAGCGCTGTGATAGACGATTTTGATCCCACGCGGTATGATGTTGATCGGTTGCAGGCTCATGCTCGGCGTTTTGATGTCACGGTATTTCAATCGGCGTTAGCGCTGTTCATCACGCAAGCTTATCTAGCCAGAGCTTAGCGAATTCCAGTTGATGAAAACATTTTTAAATTTTATACTACTGCTAATCTGAGAATTGACTTTTGGAAGCACCGTTGCTGAAGTGATTAACTTCTTGTCCAAAGATTGACCGACTCGGAGTCAAGGATGTGACAAAATTTTTATGACACTTGCCAATTGCAATTCCTAAAGGTTACACTAGTTATCATATCATTCAATGTAAGCTGATGAGAGGAGACGGGCGATTTTTTTAAAGAAGATCGCTTAGCCGATGATGTCTGATAATCAACCCCCAGAAACATTTGATCCCCACGCTCAACGCACTACAAACGACGTGCGTCGTGAAGCGGAAGAGGCTTTGAAACTATACGCTGCGCTCCAAAAAAGCGACATCAACAAGAGCGAAAGTGGCGTTTTTGATTTAAGTATGGCCTTGCGAGTGGAAGTGCAAGGATCAGAAAGTCCCGTGGTGTTACTTCCTGTCAATGAATTGGTGTTAGGGCGCTTAGATCCAGCTTCAGGTGATATTCCGGGCTTTGATCTGTCCCCTTATGCCGCTTACCAGATGGGCATTAGCCGCCGTCATGCGGTGATTCGTCGGGAGATGGATCAATTGTTTTTAGTGGATTTAGGTAGCCGAAACGGGACGTTTTTAAATGGCAAACGCCTAAGTCCGCATGAGTCGTATAAACTGCATGACGGGGATGAGATACGTTTGGGCAAGATGTCGCTACGGTTGTTTTTCCGGCGCAAGAACGAAGGATAAATCAAGGGGCGATGATCGCCCCTTGTCTAAAATTATCTTCCGCCGAGGATTTCGGCAACTTCTGCGGCGGCCTTTTTGGCAGCGAATAAGACATGCGCCATCCGTGCATCTTTGTCAACCAACACAGCCAATGAGGCACGCCCCGCCGGATACACCACCATCACCCCTTCTTCACCTTCCATCAGCAAGCGTTCGAGATCGCCTTGTGCCAAGCGCCCTAAGGTACGTTCTGCTAACCCAATTAAGGTAGCAGACATGGCGGCCACTTGGGGACTGCTAGTTGGATTTTCATGGGGGTTATCTTCATCACCGGGTGGAAATGAAGCCACCAATAAACCGTCAATATTGACGATCACGGTCGCTTTCACCCCATCCACCACGGTATGAAGGGTTTTCAACTTTTCCTCAAGCTCATCACTGCGGTATTTCTGAGCCATACCACTACCTTTGTAAACCGCGCTTTGTCTGGAGATGGAATAATAATGCCTTTGGAAGTATAGCCTAACCTTCGCCTCAGGCCAAAACTTCACCTATCATAGCACGTTTTATCTTTTAACGGGATAGAGATCCTTCATCTAATGCGATTTTAGCCAATAAGTACCGCTCATCTTCAGATAATACAGCCTTAAATAACAATTCGGGACGGTTACGCCATGTTCGGCGGATGGCTTGTTCGCGCCGCCAAGTTTCGATCTCCGCATGATGTCCGCGTTGTAGTACCTCTGGTACTTCGAGTCCGCGAAAATTTTGGGGACGGGTGTAATGTGGGCCTTCTAACAACCCGTCGGCGTGGCTATCGCGTTCATGCGCGCCTTCTGCACCCAAGACTCCGGGGAGTTGACGGGTGACGGCATCGATCACCACCATGGCCGCTAATTCACCGCCTGTCAAGACATAATCGCCGATGCTGATCATATCCGTGATCAGCAAATCGACCGCACGCTCATCAATGCCTTCATAATGTCCGCACAAGAAGATCAAGCGGGGATGTTGTGCCAATTCCGCAGCGATCGCATGAGAGAACAAACGCCCCTGTGGTGATAGATAGATCACAGGGGTTTGATCGGTGTCTTTTACGGCTTCAATCGCGTTAGCGATCACATCAACTTTCATCAACATCCCACCGCCGCCGCCATAAGGGGTATCATCCACCGCCCGATGTTTATCGGTGGAATGATCGCGGATATTGTGCAGATGAAGGTCTAAGAGGCCCCGATCCCGCGCTTTCCACATCATACTAGTGGTCATCGGGCCTTCAAACGCTTCGGGAAATAGGGTTAGGACATCGACTCGCATTGCGGCTTACCCTTTGCGACTTAAAAACATGCGGAGTTCCAAGATCGTCTCTTCGATACGACCATAATTTAGGCTATAGCATTTTGATACCTCTCGGCGGCGTTCAATCAGATAACCGGAAGCGGTCAATTGTCGCAAATGTCGAGAGGCGCTTGATTGGCTTAGCTCTAAGAGGTTGATGATGTCTTGGGCGCATAATTCAGCATGTTGGGTGAGCAGCTCTAAGATGCTCAAACGAGTGCTATCGGCTAACGCATTTAACTGAACCAACAGATCAGAGCGCGTTAAGTTGGGAGAAATGCCTTGAATGCCTTCTGGTGTGCGTGCGCCAAAAAATACAAAGATCTTGGGGATGCGCCCATAACGCGAAATATAGGGGCCGATGTGCGCGGACGGGATAAACACCACCTCACCAATTTTATCGCTATCTGACCAATACCCGCTTAGATCGCGTCCGGTAATGGCGCGCACCGCTTCTAACACCGTGAGATCGTTGTAGTCGAATTGTTGAAAGACCGTGAGCGACTCTTCTAATAACGGTAAGACCTCTTGCCATTCCGCTTGAAGCGCGTGTGTCCACATCCAACGTAGATGTTCGATCAACATAGCCTTAAGTCCCGTTGGATCTTGTAACCAGCGGTGGACTTCCAGATATAAATCGGCCTTAAATTCTTCTTTGTCCTCGTCAAAAAAGGCCTTCATCACCGCTAAATAGGCTTGCGGATCGCGCAATAAAATCTCCGCGATTGGTGCATCAGGACGCTCTTGATAAATTGCGTTCAAATACCGTTCACGCAATTGAAGCGGATCTTGTGCCTCTAAATCGTCAAGGTAATGTTCAAACGTTAAGGGCGTGGTGGAATTAGTGGGTTCAAGCAAGTTATAGAACGCACCAGCAAGTCGATTTTTTTGACGGCGATCAGCGGTTAGGGCTTCGGCGGTTTCATAGATCCATTCCCCTAAACCGGAGCGCGTGGTTGTGACATTCAGCAAGAATAGACTATTGAGGAGATTACGGACGGGTTCTAAGGCAATGCTGACCTTGATAGTTGTTGGCGCTAAGATTAAATCTTGTTTTGGCATGGTGGCTCATCTCAAATTACCCACTTAAATCGATAATGAGACTAGCATGAAAACGCTTAAAATGCCAATAAAAAAACAACGCCATCCTTTTCGAGAATGGCGTTGCTTCACAAAACAGAGGGACGATCGAACTTAAATCGCATACCGCTCACTTTTCGTCTCGAACGATGCCAGTGCGGTCTGGCGAGCCGCCGGATGTAACCGTTCGGCGATGCTGACCTGCAAGCAATACACAGCGTAAGACCAATTGGTCTCTTGGGTTTCCGCTTCAAAATAGGCACAAGTTGCGATCAATTGGCTAACTTCGTGCATGATCTCGGAGGTGATGCTGAGATCGATCGCGTCTTGGCGTTGCCACCATTGATTGCGTTTTTCATTAACATTTTCGATCGCTTGTGGCTCAAGTCCTTGAGCGATCTCGACTTGTTTGTTAAAGATCTGATTGTACAACGCCCATGCTTCGGGCGAACTGCCGGGTTTGAGGCTATAGTAGCGGCCATATTTGGCTTGAAACGACGCGCACAGACGAGTCAATTCAGCGACTTTGGCTGCGATTTCACAGGCCAATTGTGAGTTCATGGTTATTCCTTTCTTTAAGAAATTGGGATCGGATTTAAAATACATTTAACATCTTACATCCCATTTCAGAATTGTCAATAGATCAATCATGAGAGGTTAGTTATTTAAACTGTAATAAAAAGGCATGTAGATTTGAGTTTTTTGAAAAGTACCGATAAATTGCCGTTATCAGCAATAATCAATCCATCACGCTTGCAAAAATTGCATAAAAGTTACATCAGAATTTGCACTCTCCATTGAGATCTGCTAACAGTGTGGTGTATGATGTTAAACGTCGCGATGTTCTATAGTGTGGAGTCTTTGAGGAATTATATGCCGGTTTATACCTATCGCCGTGAAGACGGGACTACCTTTGATATTCGTCAGTCGTTTCAAGATCAAACGTTAGCCACCTGTCCCACCACCGGACAAAAGGTGACGCGGGTGGTTCAAAATGCTGGAGTGATCTTCAAGGGATCCGGCTTTTATGTCAATGACAGCAAAAGCGCCTCTAAACAGAGTTTGAATAGTGGCAACGGGAGCAAAGATACCGCGACCGAGTCCACTAAAGACACCAGTGCGCCTAGCAGTGAATCAACACCTGCGCCGGCCCCTGCTAAAGAGACGACTCCTGCTCCCACTGCTTCTCCCGCTTCTAATGCCGCCGTGTGATCAGCGGATCGGCAATCAACAACACAAACAAAAACACGCCCAACGATCGGGCGTGTTTCGTTTAAATCTGAAATTCACCCGAAGCGCGCACAACTTTTTGGGTGTAATTTTCGACAAACTCCATCAATTTTTCTTGGAGTCGTTGCCATTCGGGGCTTTTTAAGATCCGTTGCATGGTTGGGAGATCTTCAGCTAACGCCTCGGCCATAATTTGCGGCATCGGGCGATGACTATAGGCGGTGTACCATGCGCCACTCGGTTCGATCCCTAAGCGTGAGATTCCGGGGGCCCACTCCCGGATCACAAACTCAAAATAATCTTGATCACGACCGGGTTTAATGTCCCAGTGCATCAACAATTTAACACTCATGAGATTTACTCCTGTTTCACTTGCGGGCGTAACATGATCACTTCCGGCTGTTCCGGGAGCGTAGCCGTGCTGATCTTTAATATATCATCTTCTTGCACTTTACTCACGCCCATTTCTTTCAAAAACTTCTCTACTGGGTCGAGTTCTACCCGCAATCCCGGGAGTGCGTAGTGCATCGGCACAATGTAATTCGGTTCGATCAACGCGATCACTTCTGCGGCCATGGCTGCCCGTAAGCTATTACCGCCGCCCACAGGTACTAACGCCACGTTGACCTGTCCGACTTGACTGATCGCCTCAATGGTGGATTGATCTGGCACATACGCTAGATCACCTAAATGTAACACGTTCAAATTGCCATACTGGATCAAATAGGCTACATTGTCGTGCATCGACTCTTGATCTACATAGTGCATAGCGATCCCATAGATAAAAACGTTGTTGATCTCGTATTCCCCCGCTCCCGTTAACACATAAGAATAACCTTTTACGGCCTCAAGGTAATTGTGACCGGGGCGCTGATGACTCACGGTGACAATATCCCCCTTGAGTCGCAATGGGGGTAAACCAATCGCTTCGGAATAAGGATCTGTGATCACCGTCGCTTGTCCGCGTTCCGTGATGCGGAAGCAACTATGACCGTACCAAGTGATGTCCAAGTGTCACGTCCTCGTTAGTGGTTAGACAAAGGCGCGGAGGCCCGCGCCCGTTTATTTTAGCACAAAATAGCGATTGACTCTATGGTACAAGCACATCGAATCCATTGATTCGGCCGGCGATCCACCCTTGCTGACCGTTGGCGATCTGCACCCGCCACCATTCGACACCGTCCGCCTCCACCGGCCCTGCCAAAATCGCCACATATTCCCCGTTATTCACCAAGCCGATCGAATTGGCTGATCGGGACGGGTTTTCGCGTAAATTCAATAAGCCGGTGGTCGAATTGACCCGCAATTGTTGCCCTGGTTCTAAACGCGCCCCTTCGATCACACCCGACGGCGGTTCACCAAAGGCGACTCCCGTACCACTATCGGGCGGTTGTCGTCCCCAATTTACGGCCCGAATATCACCGACTTGGCTGGTAATCTCGCTAATTCCGCCATTTACATCGGCCACAAATTTACGGCCGTCCTCTGTCTGCAAATAAACCGCGCTCCGACCCGGACTCCACTTGACTACCACCGGCCGACTTGTGCCGATCAAGCCGGTCAAGGCCACACCATTTTGATCGTAGATCTGCATTGCCCCGTTTGCATCACCGGGCCGGCCCAAAGCGACTAAGGTTCCATCCGGGCGTTGTACCCCGTCTTGTAACCATAATCCAACCGCTGAACCGTCTAAGGCGATGCGCTCATCACTGCCATCTAACGCCACTGATCCGAGGATCACGCGCCCATCTGGCCCACGTCCACTCACCACGATCCGTTGACCATCCCCCGCCCAATCTCCATACTCATAGTAAAGCGCGTTCGGACGATTCGATCGACTCGTACCGCGTGACAGCACAAATAACACACGCCGTCCAATATCAAACCCATCCGCTTCTGCCAGAATGTATTGGCTATTGGGCGACCACACGATCGATCGTGCGATGTACGTATAGGGAACGCCGGGAATCTGGGTGATTTGACATTGTTCAGGCGCATTCGGTGGACAATGGACAAGCAATTGAGTCGGCGCAATTTCTCCCGGCACGTAAAACCACACGCCATCATCACTGGTGGCTTGGTTATCCACACTCCATGAATCGACGATGATCGCCACGGCGCGGCCATCCGGTGACCAAACCGCATCTACGATCACATGATTGTTATCGGCGCGTGAGGTGGGGGTATCTGGGAATTGACCGCCTGTAAAACGTTGCTGTTCCCCGCCGTTGACCTCAAAAATCAATCCGGTCTCGTCAGTCATCAAATAACTGTTCGGAAACACGGGATTCGGGACAAACAGCGTCGGATTACGAATGCCATTGGTAACACTGAACGCACCACCACCCCCTAACGCAAAAGCCCGCGTGATCACTGTGGGATTGGTGGTGTTAAAGCTGATGATGCTCAAGGTTGGCGGAGGTTGCACATTGGCCACAGTAGGCGCGGGGGGGAGCGTCGGAGTCGCGATCGTTTCAATTGTGGTATCGGTGCTAATCACTGCGGGTAACGTTTCGACCACTTCCGGCGGGATCGGAGTCAGCGCTTCGGTGACGATAAACGTCGGGGTTACGTCTAAGGTCGGTGGGATCAGTGTTAACGACGGGGTGAGCGTGATCGTCGGTGCCAAGGTGACGGTTAAAGTTGGGGCGCGATTGGTGGCCTCTAACGCAGTCGCGGTCAGATTCGGCGTGCGGGTGGGTGGGATGCGCGTGGGCAATGGGATCGGCGTTGAACTCGCGGCCTCGGTAGGGGTGGGAGTCGGTGTAGAGGTAGCCCCTAATGTTGGTAATGGCGTGAGGCTGGGAGTCAAGGTCGGTGTGATCGCGGTAGGGGTGTGACTCGGTGTTACCGTTAAGGTCGGCGTGCGTGTGGCAGTAGGGGCGTTGGTATCGGTCGGTAAAGGCGTGATCGTCTCGGTGGGAGGTCTTGGAGTGACCGTAAATACCTCCGTTGGGAGAGCGGTTGCGCTAGAGGTTGCGGACGGGATCGGCGTGCGTGAAGGTTCTAACGCGATCGCGGTGTTTTCAGCCGTTGGAGTCGCGGTGCGCGTGGGAGCAACTGTTGGAGTCGCTTGTGGCACACTTAAGCCCGCACAAGCGCTCAAACAGCAGGCGCAAATTAGGATCATCACCCGGCGAAACATATGCGCTCCTCATCACTTTTTCGACTCGATTCTACTATAACGTGACCCGACTCGAAATAAAACAACGTTTACCCCGCGTTTGCCCTACGTTAACTGTTTTAAGGCCCAAGCGGCGGTTTCTGCGATCAACGGATCGTCCGAGTCTTTTAACGGAGTGATCGCATTTCTGGCACGCCGATCACCGATCTGCACCAGAATTTCGATCGCTTTGAGTCGCGCTTCAGCATCGATTGTCGGATCACCCAACGCCGCGCTTAAGTGATCCACAGTGTGCGTGCCGCCGATCCGTGCCAAGGCCTTAGACGCAAGGTAGCGCGTATTTTCATCAGGATCATGAAACAATACGCTGATCAACGGGTCAATGATCGTCATATCACCGCCGATCTCCCCGATCGCTTCAACCGCCGCGGCCCTAATGACCGGATCAAGATCCGTTAAGACCTCGAATAGCGCGGGCATCGCATCGGTTTGACCTTGTCGGCCTAAGGAGGCAATCAATTGAGCGCGGATATCAATTTCAGGTTCAATTTGCAAGCGGGTCAATAATGGCCCGACGATCTTGGGATCGCGCAAATTGCCAAGTGACTCGGCCACGCGCAACCGGACATCGTTATCCAGATCATCAATACAAGCCAACAACGGATCGATGATGCGGAGATCGCGAAAGCGTCCCAAGTTCCATGCGGCGTTACGACGCACGTTCGGATCGGGACTTTGCAGATGTTGTAGGTAATCGTCAAGCTCAAACATGCGTTGTTTCCTTCATAGGTATCAGAGACCAAAATCCGAACGCGATCATCAGCAGATCTAAGCCTTGATCCGCTCTCCAACCGTTTAACAGAAGTACTTGATCGCCGCGCAAAAATCCTAACATGCCCATGATCACGCCCCAACTGATCAACGCGATCCCGAACCGCCGTCCATAGAGTCGTCCGGTTAAAGTCAGGGCTATCAAGATCATCATCAGTGCGATCGCGAAAGCCATGCCTAAGTTCTGGGTGTTATAACGCGGCGCGATCAATCCGTAAATGTCCTTTGCTTCCCAGACCAGATAAGACGGATAAGCGGACAAATTTGCGATCTCTATGCCATAGCTACAACTGTTTTCACGACAACCCCACCACGCCATTAACCCGATCCACGGCACAATCAACGCGAGGCGATCGGTGAGATCGCGCCAAGCGATTCGACGCAATCGTGCTACAATCGCGATCCCGATCAGCGCCCCGATCACCGCGCCATGCCATGCCAATCCGCCGGTGTTGAATTGGGTGATCTCCGTCGGATGAGCGCTGAAATATGACCATTGTAACAGCACATGCACGATCCGGCCGCCGATCAATCCGCCCGCGAGTCCCGCGAGTCCTGCATCGATCAAACGCGGTTGTCCATAGGCCAAGCGTGCGAGACTCACCCCGATCGCGATCATCAATAAGAGGGTATAGGTGGGTAAGGTAAACGGCCCAAGTGTGGTATATGGCATCATGTCGCTTTCTAGGTTAAACTTTTAGCGTGTCATCCCCCCAATAATTGGGCTAAAAAAGACACGACGATCTCACGATGATAGTATAGATGTGAGAGGGCCGAAACAAGAATTGCATTCTACAAGGAGAAATGTATGGGCATTAGTGATTTACTAGGGACAGTCTCGTTACTGGGCTTTGTCCTATTTATTGCAGGGATTGGTTTAGCCGTCGTCTCGGTTTCACAAGGTCGGGCGGCTGGCGGCGGGGTGTTTCTAGCGATTGTCGGTTTAGTGGTAGGTTTTCTGTTTAGCTTGATCAGCGGCGGTATCTTGATCGTAGGGCCAACCGAAGTTGCCGTCATCACCAATACGTTAAACGGTACGTTAGAAGAACCGGAACGCGGCGCTGGGACAAGTATCATCATCCCTTTGATACAACAATCCGAAATTTACCCGACTCGCCAACAAGAGTACACCATGTCTGGGGTATCTAGTGAGGGGGCGCGTGCGGGAGATGACGCGGTAGATGCGACCACCGTTGACGGTCAACAGGTCTCGGTGGATGTGACGATCATCTTTGCGATTAATCGTGAAGAAGCTAACCGCGTTCATTTGCGTTGGGGTGATAATTACATTGATGGGTTTATCCGTCCGACTGCCCGCACCGTCGTGCGAGATGTGATCGCCCGCTTGCCCGCTGAAGAAATTTACGGTGAGCGCCGGAATGAAATGCAATTGAGTATGCAAACCGAGATGGAAACCCGCATGGCCGATGAAGGTCTGATCTTGTCAGATTTCCTCGTGCGTGGGTTGACCTTCTCTACTGAATTTGCCCAAGCGATCGAAGACAAAGAGATCGAACAACAGCGCGTCCAACAAGCGGAGCAAGCCGCCCAACGTCGTCGTACTGAAGCGCAAGGTGAGGCCGACGCAGCCCTATTACGCGCACAAGGTGAAAGCGATGCGGCAGTGGTGCGCGCTCAAGGTGAGGCCGAAGCGTTGCGTTTAGTGAGTGAGCAGATCGCCGTGAACCCGTCACTGATTCAATATCTGTATGTGCAGAATCTCTCCGATAACGTCAGCTTGATCCTTGTCCCTACCAGTGGACCATTCTTGTTTGACTTCAATTCATTGGCACAAGCAGGCAGTCCTGGCTTGATCACGCCGCCTTCCAACACCACTCCGTAAGATTTTCCCTCGCACCGCGTTCTAAATAAAGGTGAGGTAGCCATCGCGCTACCTCATCTTTTTGAACTCTCATGAACCCTCAATACACCCTAATTGAAAAAAACACGGTTCTCCTTTATACTAAGTTTTGAACTTTTAACGCGGAAACACACATGATTAGTGAAAAAACCATCCATGTTCTCGAACTAGACAAGATTCTAGCTCGACTAGCGAAATATGCGTCTTTTTCGGCTGGGGCTGATTTGGCGCGCGATCTACAACCAACGATCGATATTGATGAAGCGAAAACTTGGCAACGCGAAACACAAGAGGCGCGTTTGCTCTTGTTTGAAAACAAGACGAACATCAATCTTGGGGGTGTGCATGATGTGCGCGATGTGGCGATCGCCGCCCAACGCGGAGTGTTGATCGATGCCTCGGTCTTATTAGACATTCGCATGACCTTGCGGCGGGGCGCAACGCTGAAACGCACCCTCGGCCGCATGAAAAGTCAATATCCGTTGCTTTCGGAAATGGTGGAGGAAGTGGAGGAGTGTAACGACTTACAACGCTCCATTGAAGCGGCCATTGACGATAATGCCGAAGTTAGGGATAGTGCCAGCGCCCGCCTCGCCATTATCCGCCGCGATCTAAAAACCGCCTTTGAACGTCTGCAAACCAAACTCAATCGGATCATCAGCAATCCTAACAAAGCACAATATCTCCAAGAGACGATCATCACCATGCGGAACGGTCGCTATGTCGTGCCGATCAAAGCCGATCATAAAGGCAAGATCCCCGGTATCGTACATGATTCATCGTCATCGGGCGCAACGTTGTTTATTGAGCCGCTAGAAACCGTGGAACTCAACAACCAATGGCGCGAGATGCAATTGGAAGAAGAAAAAGAGATCCGCCGGATCTTGACCGCGCTCACTGCTGAAGTGGGTGAGGTCTCTGAGCAGATCGTGCGAACTGTCGAGATCTTAGCTTATCTTGATCTGGTCATGTGTAAGGCCACTTATGCCGAAGACCTGAAAGCGGTGCAACCCGTGATCATGCCCTTTAAACCGCGTAGTGGCAATCACCCCGGCAGCACAATCATGCTTAGGGGAGCGCGTCACCCGCTACTGAGTGGCAATGTCGTGCCGATCGATGTCGAATACGATGATGATACGTGGGTTTTGGTGATCACCGGCCCTAACACGGGTGGGAAAACGGTCTCGCTAAAAACGGTGGGCTTATTAAGTCTCATGACTCAATGCGGGCTGCATCTGCCGGCGGAAGAGGCCAAACTTTCGATATTTGAAGGCATTTTCGCCGATATTGGCGATGAACAGAGTATCGAACAGTCGTTGAGTACCTTTTCATCGCACATGACCAACACGATCCGCATCTTAGATCTGTGTAATGAGCGCAGCTTGGTGATCTTGGATGAAGTGGGCGCAGGCACAGATCCCGCCGAAGGATCGGCTTTAGCACGGGCGATCTTGTCCTATCTGGTGGATCGTCAGGTGACGACGATGGTCACGACACATCACCCAGAATTGAAGATCTACAGTGTCGAAACCACCGGAGTCCGTAATGCGAGTGTCGAATTTGACCTAGAAACCCTTGCGCCTACCTATCGCTTGATCGTCGGTTTACCGGGGCGCTCTAACGCTTTAGCGATTGCCAAGCGACTCGGACTTAAAGACGAGATCATCGAAACCGCACGCGGCATGGTGGCCATTGAGGACTTGTTAGCCGATGATCTCTTAGATGAGATTCATCGCACCCGCGAGTCCTTGCGCCGCCAACATGAGGAGAGCGAAGACCTCAAACAGCGCCTTGAGCAACAACGCGATGAATTGCAAGCGCGTCTAGATAAGATCGAAGATGAGCGCCGCGATATTCTCAACGCCTCGCGCCGTCATGCCGAAACTGAAATGGAAGATCTACGCCGCGAGATCAAACGCTTGCGTAGCGATCTTCGGACGGCCGGTTTACCTTTAGAGAACTTGCGCGCCGTGCAGGAGACCGCCGATAAATTGGCGAATTACACCCCACCGCCGATTGAACCGATCCCGGAGGCTTCAGAGCGTCCAGATTGGAATCCGCGACTCGGCGATGTAGTCTGGTTAGAGACCTTGAACGCCGAAGGCACGGTGACTGAATTGGATCAAAATGACGCGGTGGTGCAAGTGGGGACATTGCGCGTTCGGGCTAAGTTACACGAATTGCAAAAACGTACCAAAAGCCAAAAACGTCAGATCAAGCGCGGTCATGTCCGCCAATATGACGAAAGCGAGACGATCATCCCGCGCACCAAATCACCGGGTTTAGAGTTAGATCTGCGCGGACAACGGGTGGAAGAATCGTTAGAGCGTCTTGAGTCGTATGTCGATTCCGCTTATACCGCCGGACTTCCGTTTGCACGCATCATCCACGGCAAAGGCACGGGAGCGCTCCGTAAAGCGGTGCGTGAATTTTTGGAGCATCACGTCCTGATCTCTAAAGTCGAAACCGCGCATCCGAATGAAGGTGGCGACGGGGTGACGATCATCCACATGGTGCCAATCACCTAATTTGATCTCTATGAGGCGGGATTATCCGCCTCATCTCTGATACTACACCCTTATCCAAACTGATAAGATCCGCTAAGATGTACTCATCGCGTGAAAGGTGAGTTATGTTGCGGACGCTTATTTCATTGTTGATCGGACTCGCGATCGGGTTAGGGATCGGGCTTTACCTCGGTTGGGTACAATTTCCGGTCGTTTATACCGAGAGTCCAGCGAGTCTCTTAGATCAGCGGTTTAAGGATGAATACACGGTGATGATCGCCGCTGGATACTTGGCCGATCGCGATCTGCAAGGCGCGGTTGGACGTTTGCGTGTCCTCGATCTAGATAACATCCCCGATTATGTGCAACGCCTTACCGAACGTTTCATCAGCGAATCTCGCGATTTTCGCAATATTCAATATCTGGTCGCACTATCCGTCGGTTTAGGACGCGATGCAGGCGCGCTTTATGATCCTTTTCGAGAAGTTACCCTACCATGACCGAATCACGCCGCTCTAGTCGTTATGAGCGCCCCCGTTATCCCATCTCATTCACCGCTTTGATCCTTGGTGTGGTGATCGGGATAGCGGGCGGCTTATTTTACGCTTGGAATCTCGCTCCTACGGAAGAATTTAACACCGAACCTTGGCAATTACGTGCCGATGATCAAGCGCATTATGTCGTGGCGATCATGCTCAACTATGCTTATGATAGCGATCTTGCTTTGGCCGTTACCCGCCTCGCGCAATTACGCCCTCCGGTCGACCCGATTCAATATGTCGCTGATGTCGCTTGTGATCTTGCGCGTTCTGGTTATGTCAACGATAACAGCGGCCTGACCGCGATCCGAGCGATGATGCGCTTTTATCAGGGTCAAGGCCGCACAGGTTGTGCCGATCAATTGATCCCCGCCGCTGAAGGCCCGATCGCCACTGAGGCCCTGATCATCGCGGCCACGCCCACGTTACCCCCACCACCCACCAAAACCGCCACACCTTCCGGTAGCCCACAATTGACTCCGACCACCGAGATCCGTGCGCCGTCTACCCCCGCGCCTCAAAGTGCTTTTCAGTCAATTAACCCGACGACTTTTTGCGATCCGGAATTTGCGGGTGTGATTGAGATCTATGTGCGCGATGGGCGTGGTCAGCCCGTCCCCGGTCAACCGATCCGCGTGGTATGGGCGGATGGTGAAAGTTTGTTTTTCACCGGATTACAACCGTTACGGGGCCTTGATTACGCCGATTTTCAGATGACCCCCAACACGGGTTACACCGTCGAAATGCCGGGGTTATCTGAACCGACCAATCAATTGATCGCCTCAACTTGTGTGAGTGCGGACGGCACTGAGACGATCACCTCGTATCGGGTGATCTTTATCCCGCGCTAACGGGTGGTGGTGAGCAGCAATAACGCGCCTTGATCGCTGATCTGTGACCAACTCAACGACCAATGGCGCGCTTGATCAACTGTCAAAGCAGGCAAACCGATCAACGGTTGGGTGAGGGTGACGATCGGTTGATAAGCCACAATTGAGCCGTTTTCCCAGTAGATCAGCGCTAATTGATCGCCCACTTGCGCGGCCATCGGGAGTCGTTCGGCTTGCCCACTGACAGGAATTACCCATGATAAGGTTTTTTCACCATGACTTGCTAAGTACGCACCACCTCCGTTATAAGTGGTGACATAGCGTTGTTGATCGGTCATTTCGATCCCTAATCGTGTAGGGGGCGTCCAAGGTTGATCCCCTTGACTCACGCTGTACCAAGCGGACGCGACTCCATCACGATCGATCACGTTCCAAAATAGGTAATCTGTGTTTTCTACAGCTGCCACTTCTACGCTGATCAAACGATCGCTCCGTTCTAAGAGCGGGCCTTGGGTGATCGCTTCAATGTTTCGTAGCACCCCTTCCTCCAATTCGGCCCGTAACCATTGCCGCGATCCTTCACGTTGCCAAAATAGCGTTATGCGTCCATCAGGTTGTCGGATCAAGCGCGGATGTTCACCGCCATACACGATCAAAACGGGTTCACGCGGCCGCCCTTGGGGATCGATCAATTGGGCATAGAGGCGGGTTTCGGAGTCGATTCCACCACTCCACACGATCCAAGTGCTGTTATCCCATTGGGGAGCAACACTAAAATCAAGGGTGCGAACCGTCGAGAGCGGATTCGGGCCGATCGTGAGGGTTAGCACAGGGGTGACTTGCGCGCCGAATAGACGATTTTCACCACTTGGATCTTGATCGATCCAAAACAGATTCACAAAGCCCGGTTCATAACCGCTAATCTGAAGATGCCGTGGGGTGATCGGGTCAAGTGGAAGGATCGTGATCGGCCCGAAATTGTCCCCATCAAAAGTACGGAGATCCTGATGTACACCGGAAGCATCTGATCCGATCCATGCGAACACGGTTTGATCCACACCTGACCACATGGACGGGGCGTGCGCTTGTTCGGTTTGAGCGATTACCGTCACTTCGCCCCAAATTGACGACGGTAACGGGAGCGCGGTGGGGGGGGATGTTGGGCCGCACGCGCTTAAGATCAACGATAACACGATCAACCAACGCATTAGATTTCGGTCAATGGGGTGAGGTCATCCGGCCCTTTGTAGTGGATGCGTTGGGCGGCGTAATACGCGATCGTCTTGACGATGTATTGGGCAACACGCAAGGTTGCATTGGCAAAGATCGCCTCTTGCGATCCATAGTATACCCCGACATGATAGCGTTCACCGCCCATTACCAAGTTTTTAACGATCCAACCGGTCGGCCCTACTGGACGGGCCGCCTTGACCACTTCGACTTCTTCGATCCATTCCCACCGTACCGGTTGGCCATCTGCCAACAATTCTGCGCCATAGGCATCAAAATGTTGTTGTAGGTATTGCAGTTCTTTGTCGCTAAAGCCGTCGGTCGACGGACGGTAATTGATCCGCTGTAAATAGGTCATCGCTTATCCTTCATCATCAGTGCGCGGGACGACTTCAACCACAATAATCGTGCGATCGCTGGGGGTTCCGTCTGGTCGGTATGCGACGGCGGACAAGGTATGATTCCCGATCCCTTGCGCTTGCCATTCCGTAGTCACCCGAAAGATCGGTTCATTGCCACTTTCTGGTGCGCCTTCTTGCATCAAGATCTCATCGATCAAAAATTCGATCCGCGCAATGCCCGCCGTGTCATCTTGTGCGACCAGATCGATCACCAACGTAGATCCCTCAAAAATTCGGGTACGATTTTCGGGTGCCAAAAAGGTCACTTGTGGTAAATCGGGTGTGGGAAATGGGGTAGGAGCGGGCGCAGTGAGGTTACACCCGCTCACTCCCAAGATCAGAATCGCGATGCACACACTTAACAAGAGACGCATTCAAACAATTTTCCTGATTCTTCTAACCCCAACCATTGGTTAAACGTAAACACCCATTCTCGTTCGGTTTCGTCATCTTGCACGCGCACATCGATCACAAACCAACCGGAGTCGGTTTCGGTGTTGTCTTGTCCGATACAACAGCGTTCTAATTCCCCTAGATCCGGCACTTCTAACACATATTTATCGGTGCTACCGGATTCAAACGAGAAAATATCACGGGACGGTAAGTGGATCGATTCAGTTTTGCCTTCTGTCCCGAATAATTGGATAAACACGTTCGAGTCTGTGCCAGCAAAGCTATCTTCCCCAGTGCGAATCCAGATCGCGTAAGTGTTGGTTTTCATCTTTATTGCCTCCGCTCTTCCGGTTGATTATCCGATGTCCGCGCTTCTGGCGCAAGCGAAATGGGCAATCCTTCGATCGCCATAATACGGAGGGCGTTGGTGGTGGGACTCCCACCGCGCCGTAACTGATAATCAAACTGCATTCGATTATCGCGGATCTGTTCACGGAAATGATAATTGCGGATCGTGCTGAAACTTTCTTCAAGGTGGATCAATTCAAGGTCATGGGTCGAGATCAACCCACAACCGTTGCCATTCAGCAAGGCCTCAATGTAGGCACGACTCCCGATCAACCGTTCACGATTATTGGTGCCGCGGAAGATCTCATCAATCAAGAAGAACAGCGGTAACGCATCAGTGACCTGTAGCGCATTAAGCAAGGCCTTTAAACGGCGGACTTCTGCATAAAAATACGAGATCCCGTCTACCACCGAGTCGCTCACTTTGATACAGGTGAATACTCTGAATAAACCCGTGTGTAACGACTCCGCGCACACCACACTTCCCGCATAAGCCAAGATGAGGTTTACGCCTAACGTGCGTAGAAATGAGCTTTTACCAGACATATTTGATCCGGTGATGATCACCACTTCACCCGGTTGGATGGTAAAGTCATTTTTTACCCGCGCCGGAATCAGCGGATGACCGATCGCGGTTGCGCTAAATGTCCGTCCGTTATCTACATGGGGAAAGGTATAGGACGGGTGAAGGTCGGCGAAGGTGGCCAACGATAACAACGCCTCTAATTCATACAGCACTTTCAGCCATTCGGGGAGTTGCTTGGCCAATGCTTGTTTGTTTTGGGCTAATTGATAGCCAAAGAATACATCCCACGGCATGAGGATATTCAGGGTAAACCATAGGATTGGGTTACGTTGGATGCTCGTGGCGGCCACGACTCGCTGAATCCGGCGTAAGCTTTTTGACGGACGTTGATCGGCGATCTGAAAGGCTTTAAACCATGCGGCCAAGCGTGCTGAACGTGGCTGATAAGTTTCAAGATAGCCTAACACCGCGCTTAAACGCTCTAACTCATTTTCTAAGGTGAGCGCTTCTCCGAACAAGTCCAATAAGTTCCGAAATTGCGCGCCTGTGGCAAAAATGTACACGATCAAGGTGATGATCCAAATCGGCCCGATGATCCCAAGTTGATAAAGTCCAAATAGGATCGCATTGACGAGGGCTAATCCGCCTAATCGCAATAAGATCGCACGGGTGATCGGTGTGCCGTGATCTTGCGCTAACCAATGCCGTAAACGTTCACCGTCCCATTTGCCTTTGATCCCGGTTTGACGCGCTTGTAGTGCCAACCGATCGCGAAAGCTTCTTAAGGGCGTGAGTTCTTGTACAACACCTTGGCGTTCTTGGATCACCGTTAGATCGGGGTGTACTGTTAACAGCCAATCGCGCAAACGTGCGCTACCCCCCTGTGAAAAGGTGGTATCCAACAACCGATGCACCGAATAATCACCTAACAGGTCAAGATCAGCGGCAAACGGATGATCTGTATTTGCGGTCAATGTGGATGGTGGTAACTGGGTCCAATCCAGACGCAACCGCGCTAACGTCTCTCGTTTAATTTGAGCGGCGATCTTGAAGCGTGTGATCATGTTTTTAATCTTGCGATGACGATAGATCAACAAGCCAAAGCCCAAGATCCACGCCAGGATCGCACCATAACCGACGATCTCCGCAAGGTTAAAGGCGATTATGATCCCGATCAATCCGCCGATAAACGTCAAGATCCGCCATTGCGAGTAACGATTACTCCAGTGTTGGAGTTGAACCGATCGCCTTTGATAACGATCTAATTGTCTTTGTAAAATAGTGTCATGATTCATGTGCTTATCTTAGACCGGAAAAGGTGTGCTGAATAGGTCAAATCGTCGTATATGATCATTGGTTTGTTCGGAGCTAGAGACGGCGTTATACTTCAATGAACTTAATGCTTTAAAGTTGATTGAGGTATTTCATGATTTTTAACAGCCCTAACCCTGATGTTGAAATTCCCGTGACTCCGTTTACCCCGTTTTTGTTGGCTTATGCTACCTCACATCCCGATAAACCCGCATTGATCGATGGCCCTTCTGGCCGGGTTTTAACCTATGGTCAATTGGTGAACGCGATCCGATACGCTGCGGCCGGATTACATGCACGCGGCTTTAAAAAAGGGCAAGTATTCGCCATTTGCAGCCCGAATCTACCGGAATATGCGGTTGCTTTTCATGCGGTCGCCACTTTAGGCGGAATTGTCACGACGATCAACCCGCTCTATACCGCGGAGGAGATCGCCACTCAGTTAAACGATTGTCAAGCGCGCTACCTGCTGACGATCCCGCCCTTTATCGAAAAAGCGCGATTGGCCCAAGCAAAATCTGCCCTTGAAGAGATTTTTGTCTTTGGTGAAGGGGAAGGTGCAACTCCGTTTAGTGTGTTATTACAATCGGATGGGGTATTGCCAGAGGTCACGATCGATCCCAAAGAAGACTTGATCGTCTTGCCTTATTCCAGTGGCACGACCGGACTTCCTAAAGGGGTGATGTTGACGCATTACAACTTGGTCTCAAACATCGCACAGATGCGGCCTAGTATTGATTTTGGCCCAGATGACACAATGATCGGGATTTTGCCGTTTTACCATATCTACGGGATGATCGTGGTGATGAGTTTTATGTTGTATGTGGGTGGGACGGTGGTGACGATGCCGCAATTTGACCTTGAGACCTTCCTCAAGATCATGCAGGACTATCGGATCACCCGGGCCTGTTTAGTCCCGCCGATCATCGTGGCGTTAGCGAAACACCCTAGCGTAGATCACTATGACCTTTCGCATCTCAAGCAGATTTTTTCGGGGGCCGCGCCCTTGAGTGCTGAATTACAAGCGGCGGTTAGCAAGCGGATCGGGTGTTTAGCCGTACAGGGGTATGGCTTAACCGAAACTAGCCCGGTAACTCATGCCACACCCAACGATCGCGATCAAGTCAAAGTGGGATCGGTGGGCCCCAGTTTAGCGAATACCCAAGTTTGTATTGTGGACATTGGATCGCGTCAACTCTTAGGCGCAGGTCAAGAAGGTGAGATCTGGATTCGTGGCCCACAGGTGATGAAGGGCTACCTCAATAATCCCAGTGCAACCGCGCACATGATCGACTCCGAGGGGTGGTTACACACGGGCGACATTGGTTATGTTGATCAAGACGGCTATCTTTATGTTGTGGATCGTCTAAAAGAGCTGATCAAATACAAAGGCTTACAAGTTGCACCTGCGGAATTAGAAGGGGTGTTATTACAACATGACGCGATCGCCGATGTTGCGGTGATCGGAACACCAGATGAAATGGCCGGTGAAGTCCCTAAAGCTTACATCGTGTTGAAACCGAATCGTGCGCTAAGCGCGGAGGAGATCATGTCATTTGTGGCGGAGCAGGTCGCACCCCACAAAAAGATCCGTCGGGTGGAATTTGTCGCCCAGATCCCAAAATCTGCTTCTGGCAAGATTTTACGACGGGTGTTAGTCCAAAAAGATCGCGAAACCTCACACTCTTAGGATAAGTTGGCGATCACTCCCATAAGAGTGATCGAAGAGTGATCGCCAACTTGGGTTTATTTCGCCATCAATTCGGTATCAATCTCTTTTTCGGCCAAGATTCCGCGAATCTCAAACAATTGATCCCGTAACGCGGCCGCCTGTTCAAACTCAAGCGCTTGAGCGGCTCTTTTCATCTCAGTTTCTAGCTCTTTGATCACCTTATTGAGCGCGGGTTTCGACATGCTGTGATAGTTTTGCTTTTGGGCTTCGCTAGGTTTGCCTTCTTCTTCGGCAACCATCATCTTCACCCGGTCGGTGAGATCGCGAATCTGTTTCACGATGTTCTTCGGCACGATCCCATGTTCGCGGTTATACGCTTCTTGAACAGCGCGGCGACGTTCCGTTTCAGCGATCGCACGAGTCATCGAGTCGGTCATGCGATCGGCATACAAGACCACTTGGCCCTCAATATGACGGGCTGCCCGTCCGATCGTCTGAACCAATGCGGACTCAGAGCGTAAAAAGCCTTCTTTGTCCGCATCTAAGATCGCTACAAACGAGACTTCGGGAAGATCAATCCCTTCGCGCAACAAGTTGATCCCGACAATCGCATCATAAATGCCTAGTCGCAGATCGCGTAAGATCTCCACCCGTTCAAGTGTATCGATTTCGGCATGTAGATAATGTGCCTTGATCCCGATCTCGTTTAAGTAACCGGCCAGTTCTTCAGACATCTTTTGCGTAAGGGTGGTGATCAAGGCGCGTTGACCTTTTTTCACTCGGAGCGCCACTTCTTGTAGCAGATCATCAATTTGCCCTTTGGTGGGACGTACACTCACTTGAGGATCTACGATCCCGGTGGGTCGGATGATTTGTTGGACGATCCGGTCACTTTTGGCGTATTCATAGGGCCCCGGTGTGGCGGATGTATAGATCGCTACATGGACTCGATCTTCAAACTCGTCAAATTTTAGTGGACGGTTATCCATAGCAGAGGGCAACCGGAATCCGTAATCCACTAAGACCTTCTTACGCGACTGATCTCCATTATACATCCCGCGGATCTGCGGGATCGTCATGTGGCTTTCGTCGATCACCAAAAGATAGTCTTTTGGGAAGTAATCTAACAAGGTATGGGGTGGACTGCCCGGTGCGCGATGTTCCAATTGGCGGGAATAGTTTTCGATCCCAGAAGTAAACCCAACCTCCCGAATCATTTCGATGTCATAACGCACGCGCTGTTGAAGGCGTTGTGCTTCAACCAATTTGTCCTCTTTTTTGAAGAATGCCAATTGTTGTTCGAGTTCTTTTTCGATGTTATTGACTCCGTCCTGAAGTTTGTCTTTATCGGCGATGAATTGTGCCGCCGGAAAGATCACCACGACGGGTTGATCAGAGAGCAGTTCTCCCGTGAGCGGGTCAAAATGCAACACGCGCTCAATATCATCGTCAAACATATTGATGCGATAGGCCGCTTCTTCATAAGGCGGAAAGATCTCTAATGTATCACCACGTACACGAAACGTCCCATGTTCCAAGATCATGTCATTACGTTGATATTGCAGTTGCACCAATCGCCGTAGGATCGTCTCACGGCGTATATTGTCCCCCACGCGCAATTCAAGAATCGACTTCCCCCAAGTTTCGGGATCCCCTGTGCCGTAGATACATGAAACCGATGCAACGATTAACACATCACGCCGGGAGAGCAAGGCCGCTTTGGCCGCGATCCGTAAGCGTTCGATATGTTCATTGATCTCGGTTTGTTTCTCAATGTAGAGATCATAGCGTGGCACATAGGACTCTGGTTGATAATAATCGTAGTAACTGACATAGTATTCAACCGCATTCTTGGGGAAGAATTGTTTGAACTCCGCATAAAGTTGTGCGGCAAGGGTTTTATTATGTGCCAAGACGAGAGCCGGCCGTTGTAAATTTTGTATGACACTCGCAATCGCATAAGTTTTCCCTGTACCCGTTGCGCCCAACAAGGTGATATTTTTATGGCCATTTATGACTGCTTCGGTCATCTGTTCAATGGCTTTGGGTTGATCGCCGGTAGGTTGGAACTCGGACACCAATTGAAAGGGCATAATCTCTCCGTATGGAACTTCTGTTCGGAAGCGGACACGGAATTGTAGCAAACAACACGGCCAAATCCTAGTCAGATTTCTCGGCGCAATCGGCATCTAGGTTCAGATAGAGATCACCAATAGAGGTTGATGTTAGCTTTTCTAAATTTAATGGAACGGAAAATAAGTCTAGATTTTCCTGAGTAAACAAGAGATAGCGCGATTTTGGGTGTTCTTCAAAGAGATCCGGATAAAAAGTGATGCCATATCCGATCCCGGCAGGTAAGCCATATCCGATCCCGGCAGGTAAACCCAACAGTTCAACTGGAAAATTTTTACCTAAAACAGTGTTGCACCACGGATTTGATTGATTTGGATCAAAGATAAGGTAATCATCAACATCCTCTTTAAACTGCTCAATTAACACAAGCGATTGATAGCGGTCAAATTGGCCTTCTTGAACTCCCAAAAAGGTGTCGTTGAATAAAGCATAAGTCTGAAAGAAAAAAATAATACACACAAGATTCGTAGCGCACAACAACCTGACGAACCGATATTGACGATTTAAGATAAATAGAAGTGTGCTAAGCGCTATAAATGGTAAGAACACACGGTAATCGCGCCATTCAAACGCATCATATAACAACAGTTGTAGCCCTAAAAGTGCTACCAAGAGATAGATATGTAAGTACAAATGCTGACTCGGAAGCTTAAACCACTGATAGATTTTCTTGGCAAATGTCGATTTTAAGGTGCGCCGTTGCGCTAGAAAAACGATCGCTAAGATCAAAATAAGAGCTAACGCTTGGAAACGCAACAAGATCTCAAGAATATTACCTTGCCCAAGCCACAAAGTATTTTGCAGAATGTATTGAATCCAAAATGAAATGGTGCTGATTGGATCTTGAAACAGTCTGCTCAACAATAACCGTGCTATCGTGTGGGGATACGGAGCAGCCCAATAAACAAACAACCCAAAACAAAAGAGAAATAATCCCAATGCCACTATCCCGGCTAAAATCCGTTGGCGATTCGTTTGATAACGCGGTAAAAAAACCAGAACCGGAAAAAATAAGAGCGCCCATGTGACCCGTAAGGCGGCAGCATATAAAATCAACAGACAGGTAAAAATGAATTCAGGGGTGGTCAATTGCTGATTTAATTGACGATGTAAAAAACAGGCAAGAATGATCGCAAGTGAAAAATGAAAGGTTTCCTGAAAGGAAAGTGGTAAAAACAATAGCAATCCCCATTGTGTCGCTAACCATAGACTGATCATCAACTTTTGACTGCGATCTAGCCGAATCGTTAGAATAAAACCGAATAACGTTATGGTGATCAACCCCAAATTATAAAAGGGAAGGGTGTTATATTCGAATCCGGTTACACGACTGATCAGGCCGTTAGTGATAATAAAGGCTGGGCCATGCGCTCCAAAACGGCTAAAGCCGGTTGTAGCTGGAATTTCTTCATAAGTGAAGTAACCGCTATTCAAACCCGCTACCCGAAATGCATTGATCTGAAGCCAATAAAAATTTTCATCACTCCAATAGGGAACACTGGTTTCAAGACTTTCGCCCAAATATCCATAGATCATCACTATCGTGATCATTACAGGAATCAAGGCGATCACCACAGCTGAACCCCATTTTGTTAATATGGTCATAAATTCCTCTACTTAAGTTGGCTTCAAATCCGTTCCATTATAAGCGATCTTCTGGTAGATAATGCTATAATTTCGCCTTAAACGGATCGATCGATGATTTTACAGGAGTTTAAGCAATGACCCTTACCAATCAACGTCAATTTGCGACCACTGCACGCGGTTTGCAACGCGATACCCCCCCGATGAAATTATTTGAAAAGGCCAAAAAATACGGGATCTGGAATCCGAGTGAGATCGATTTTTCACAAGATAAACTAGATTGGCAATCCCTTTCACCTGACGAAAAAGATGTGATCTTACGTCTTACCTCACAATTTCAGGCGGGTGAAGAAGCTGTCACCCTAGATCTGCTCCCGTTGATTATGACAGTGGCCAAAGAGGGACGGATCGAAGAAGAAATGTTCTTAACGACCTTTTTGTGGGAAGAAGCTAAACACACCGATTTTTTTAATCGCTTTTTGATCGAAGTCACGGGCGATCCGGGGGATCTTTCCCGTTATCACTTGGATAGTTACCGCACGATCTTCTACGATGCGTTACCCACGGCCCTAAACCGTTTGACTCATGATCAATCTCCCGAAGCGCAATTGATCGCTGCTGTGACCTATAACATGATTGTGGAAGGCACGTTGGCCGAAACCGGCTATTACAGCTATTACACCGCTCTACGCAATAACAACATTATGCCCGGTACAACACATGGCATTGATCTACTCAAACAAGACGAGTCGCGTCATATCGCTTATGGGATCTTCTTGATTTCGCGTCTGGTAGCCGAACATCCGCACCTTTGGGAGGTTGCTGAAGGCACGATGAACACGCTGTTAATGCCCGCGCTTGGTGTCGTCACAGAGGCCTTCGCCTGTTATGATCCGATCCCGTTTAATTTAGATTTAGATACCTTTGTCAGTTACGCCACAATGCAATTTCAAAAGCGCTTTGATCGCATCGCAAAATCACGCGGCGCAGCCCTGAGCGAGGTGTATCAGATTACCCATACCGCGATTGATCAGGATAACGCATGATTTTTACCTTTACCTATCAGCACCAAGATCACACTTATACGGTTCAACTTGAGCCGTTAGCCGATGGAAGTTATCAAGCCCTGATCGGTGATCGCAATTATCGGTTTCATGCGACCGATCTTGCGGGCCAAGGATGGGTGATCACCCTTGATCATGGTGAGCGCGTCGTGGCCTATACTGCACAAGCGGCTCAAGCGCGTTTTGTACAGGTGACAGGCGAAACTGCTCAAGCCTTGACCGTACCCGATCAGCGACGCGCCCGACGACGTGGCACAGAGGCAGGAGGTGCAACACAATTGTTTGCACAAATGCCGGGGCAAGTTGTCGATGTCCTCGTGCAACCCGGAGATACCGTGCAGTCCGGTCAAACCTTGCTGGTGTTAGAGGCGATGAAGATGGAAATTCGCCTATCCGCTCAAACACAAGGCATCATCAAACAAATATTGGTGAAAAAAGGCGATGTGGTCGAACGCGAACAATTGTTGATCGAAATCGACACGCAGATATAAAAGACGTTTTAGCCGGCCTCATCGGCCGGCTGATCGCTTAAACTTGTTCGATCAATTCTGCCGCCAACAACACCCCTGAATACGGTGCGCGATAGATGTGATACGTTGCACCGTGCTGAAAGGCCTTAAATACCTCTTTTGAGACCACCACCTCCGCCTGATTTACCCGGATCAAGTACGTGATCACCCGCCGATTAATTGGTTTGATCACGCGCTCTAATTCACCGCTGTTGATCATAACCCGCTTGCCGTTGATGTCGGCGGTTAATTTCAGCCAATAACGCGCAAAAATACCCGTAAATGCCGCGCTACAAATGCTTAATCCCACCCCAATCAAGATCAAGATAGGCGATTCGTCTAAATTACCCACATAGATGAATCCGGATGCGATCACGACCACCACCAAGACAATCAACGCCCCGATGATCTCCGTCCGACGGCGCTGAAGACGTAAACGGTAATGTTGCATCTCACTTAGCTCACCGCGCTGATTGTGTTTCAGATCATCTTGTGAAAACTCAATACTTTGCATTAAACCCATGTGCTTAACCTTGCCAACTGCGAATTTCCTGTATTAAACCCAATTTGACGTGAAATTTGAAGTGATGAAGTAGGATAGGCGATCGAGTCCGCTTCAAACTCACCGATTGGGTGCGGCAGTGACGGCAGCGAAAAGCAAAAAATTTTTTCGGCGACAGCGGCAACGTCGTTAGAGGGATCGTAAGATTGCATTCTGAAGTCGAAAAGCAAACACCAAGTAGAAGCGCAGATTCATTCGATCCCCCTCACGTTGATCACGGTCATAATGAGTAGATGATAGCACAAATGGGCGAAAAAGTCGTAACATTTGTTACGACTTTTGGGGCGATTACCTTGATGAAATGAATGGGTTAGTTGGCAGCATTTTCATCTTGTGTTAAAGTTTGAATATCACTGGGAACCCTCCCAGTTTTAGGTAAAAATTTTCAGTTAAAACTTACGTTAGATTTAACTTTAAGTAATGTTTCAAGCGCAATTTTTACGAAAAAGCACATTTTTTATCAAAAAATAAGAGAGTGTTCCCAGAAAATTGAAGATTCCCTGACCAACGTGGAGGTGTCAACGTAAAAGTTGTCCCTTCACACCTAAATTTTACTTTTACCCGTTGTAAGCTTCGCAGGCGGCCACGGTGAGAAGCGCTTAAAACGTTGATGTGTTCACAGGAGGGACAACCCATTCAAGATACCTTTTCTCGTTTTACTCCACACGCTGTTGTATCTCCATAACGCTTATCATCCCCCCGCGATCTACATCACCGAAAACGGTTGCGCCTATGCTGATCAAGATCGCGATGATCGCTTGGTACACGACCCTGAACGCACGCACTATTATCGCCTGCATCTTGACGTGGTGAGTCAGGCTCTCGCGTTAGGGGTACCTGTGGCGGGCTATTTTGCCTGGAGTTTGTTGGATAACTTTGAATGGGCCGAAGGTTATAACAAGCGCTTTGGCCTGTACTTTGTGGACTTTGACACACAACAGCGCATCCCTAAAGAAAGTGGGTTATTTTATCGCGATTACATCACACAAAC
>JALOOG010000121.1 GCA_025454525.1 Anaerolineae bacterium
TCGTCCGGAAGAGCGGCGTGAGGCTTGGGTCGAATTGGGCCTCAAGGCGGCGCGTGGTTTGGGGGATCGGGCGCGGGAAGGCTTGTTTCTGCACGAATTGGGCAACATCGCGGACAAGTTCGGAGATAAAGCGCAAGCGTTGGTCTACTACGAAGCCTCGCTGCCGATCCAGCGAGAACGAGGCGATCAACGCGGGGAAGCGACCACGCTCAACAACATCGGCGGGGTGTACTCCGATTTAGGGGAGAAACCACGGGCGTTGTCGTATTTTGAACAGGCGCTCTCGTCCATGCGGGCGGTGGGGGATCGCGGCGGGGAAGCCTATACGCTCAACAACATCGGCGGGGTGTACGACGCTTTAGGTGAGAAACAACGGGCGTTGTCGTATTATGAACAGGCGCTCTCGTCCATGCGGGCGGTGGGGGATCGCGGCGGCGAAGCGGCGACGCTCAACAACATCGGGTCGGTGTACTCCGCTTTAGGGGACAAACAACGGGCGTTGTCGTATTATGAACAGGCGCTCCCGTTGCGGCGGGCGGTGGGGGATCGCGGCGGCGAAGCCTATACGCTCAACAACATCGGCATGGTGTACGCCGCTTTAGGGGAGAAGCAACGGGCGTTGTCGTATTATGAACAGGCGCTCCCGTCCTTACGGGCGGTGGGGGATCGCGGCGGCGAAGCGACCACGCTCAACAACATCGGGTTGGTGTACTCCGATTTAGGGGAGAAACCACGGGCGTTGTCGTATTTTGAACAGGCGCTCCCGTTGCGGCGGGCGGTGGGGGATCGCGGCGGGGAAGCGGTGACCTGCTTTAACATCGGCATGATCTACCGTGGACAAAAAGATTACGATCAAGCGATCGCCTATTTGGAACGCTGTGTCGAATTAGATCGGCAAGTCTCGCATCCTGATCTGGAAAGTGATCTTCGGGTGTTGGAACAGGTCAAACGTGAGCGTGCTGGTGAATCCGCCCAAGAATAGGCAGATGGTTGAGGCGCATCTTCGGCGCTGCTAAGTGATAGGGCAGGATCGAAATGCGCCGATCCTGTGGATGTGCCGTAACCCAGAGAAGTAGGTACAGGAAAGTTTGTTGTGTCCAACCCCACCCTAGCCCTCATCCATGCGTGGGTAGGGACCAGGCCCGCGTAAGATGGGTTGATCGGTCTCCCTTGATGGTGACTTGCATGGGATTACTTAAATGAAGGGCTAATCGCGCTTAGCGTAATCGCTTCAAAAGACATCGGTGAAAAGTCGTAACATTTGTGACGACTTTTTCGCTCATCTGTGCTATCCTCTCCTCCATACGATGGTGATTACCCTAAGGAATATTGGATGACTAGTTACGTTCAGTTTGCTTTTGCCTTTTTGTGTTGACTTGGGGCAACCTTACGATCCGGCTAACCACGTTGCCGCTGTCGCCGAATCTTTTTTTGGTTTTTGTCGCCGTCACCGCCGCACAGAGTGGACTCGATCGTGTCGTGATTTTTGAAGCGATTGCCCTGTAATCGCACCATGATCTCTCGCATGGATTCGGGTAAACTTGTCGCTATGTCGTCCGCTTCAATGGAGAGAGATCAACTTGTGACTATTTACCGTATTGCCGTTTACCCGCGTCAAGCGGTGTCCGATCCACATCCCTTACGGGCCGCGTCCCAATTGCATTTGCGCGGGCTGACCGGTTGTTATTCGGCGCGCTTGTTTTTTTTGGAAACCGAGTTGCCGTTGTCTGAGATCGAAGCTTTGGCCCATGCCATGTTGGCTGATCCGGTCACTGAGCGCTTTAGCATCGATCACCCGTTCAGCGAGAGCGGGTTGATCGAAGTGACGTATCTGCCGGGGGTCACCGATCCGATCGCGGATAACCTGTTGCGATCGGCGCAATTAAGCGGGATGTCGATCAAACGGGCTGCTACCGGCCAAAGTTATCGCTTATCCGGCGATCTGGACAGGGAGACGCTCATACGCCTTGCGACCGAGGTGTTATCCAACCCGTTGATCCAACGTCATAGCATCGGCGCGCCGATCAGCCCGCCGTTTGTCGCGTATCAGGCGGCGGATGACACGGTGGAGATCATCCCGATCCGGGCGTTGTCGGAGGCGGATTTGTTAAGCTTAAGTCAAACGCGGCGCTTATCACTAGACGCGGCCGAAATGACCGCGATCCGCGATTATTATCAGACGATCGATCGCGATCCCACTGACGCGGAATTAGAGATGTTAGCGCAAACGTGGAGTGAGCATTGCGTCCACAAGACGTTTAAGGCCGCGATCCGCTATCACGGGCCGGCGCATGGGGATGACCCGTATAGCACCCCAACCGAACAGCAGATCAACGGGTTGCTCAAGACCTATATCCGGGCCGCTACGGATCAACTGGCAAAGCCATGGGTGCGATCGGCCTTTGTCGATAACGCGGGAATCATCGAATTTAACGATGACTGGGATCTGGCGTTTAAGGTCGAAACGCATAATCGCCCGTCCGCATTAGAGCCATTCGGTGGCGCGAACACCGGAGTCGGCGGGGTGATCCGCGATGTGTTGGGGGTATCGGCGCGCCCGATCGCGAACACCGATGTCTTGTGCTTCGGTCTACCCGATACCGTGGTTGAAGACTTACCGCAAGGGGTGTTACATCCGACTCGCATCGCCGATGGGGTGATCGCGGGGATCGAAGATTATGGGAATAAGATGGGCATTCCGACGGTGAACGGATCGATCACCTATCACCCCGGTTACACCTCGAATCCGTTGGTGTTTTGCGGATGTATCGGCATTTTGCCGCATGGATCGCATCGTAGTACGGCTCAAGCGGGGGATCTGATCGTGGTGATCGGCGGTAAGACCGGCCGGGATGGGTTACGCGGGGCGACCTTCTCTAGTATGGAAATGGACACGCAATCGGCGCTGTTATCCGGCGGCGCGGTGCAGATCGGTCATCCGATCGCCGAAAAACAGGTGCAAGAAGTGGTATTACGCGCCCGTGACGCGGGGCTTTACAACGCGATCACCGATTGCGGCGCGGGTGGATTGTCTTCGGCGGTCGGTGAAATGGGGGCGGACTTAGGGGCGCGGGTGTATTTAGAGCGTGTGCCGCTCAAATACCCCGGTTTGCGCCCGTGGGAGATCTGGTTAAGTGAGGCCCAAGAGCGCATGGTGTTTGCGGTGCGGCCGGCCCAATGGGAGGCCTTTCAGGCGATCGCGCAAGGTCAAGATGTGATCGCGGTGGCGATCGGCACATTTGAACCTACCGGCCGGTTGGAATTGTTCTATGAGGATCACCGTGTTGGGGATCTCTCGATGCGATTCTTGCATGACGGTATCCCGCAACGTCAATTACGCGCCGAATGGTCACCGACTCGTCCGGCACACTCCAGCGCACGCCCGATTGATGAGGATTTTAATCAGACGTTGTTGCACCTGTTGGCGATGCCCACGCTTCAGAGTAAAGAGTCGGTGATCCGCAAATATGATCATGAGGTGCAAACCGGCACGGCCCTCAAGCCGTTGGTGGGGGTGGACGCGGCCGGTCCGAGTGATGCGGCGGTCTTGTTACCGCTCGACGTGATCGATCCGGTCATGCCGCATCAACGTGCGGTTGCCGTCTCTAACGCGATCTGCCCGACGTATGGGGAGATCGATCCGTATGCTATGGCATGGGCGGCGATCGATGAGGCGTTCCGCAATTTGAGCGCGGTCGGCGCTGATCCGGATCGGATCGCGATCTTAGATAATTTCTCTTGGGGCAATACCCAGCTGCCGGATCGACTTGGCGCATTGGTGCGTTGTTGCCAAGGATGTCATGACGCGGCGATCGCTTATGGCGCGCCGTTTATCAGTGGCAAAGACAGCCTCAACAATGAATACTTAGGTGCGGACGGTCAACGCCACGCGATCCCCGGCACTTTGGTGATCTCGGCGATCGGGATTGTGCCGAATGTCGCTAAAACCGTGAGCATGGAGCTAAAAGCGGCTGGCAATCGGCTGTATGTGATCGGCACGACCGATGACGAATTGGGCGGTAGCCATTATCACCTCTATCACGGCCTCAGCGGTGGGATCGTGCCACAACCGCACCCTCATGCGATCGACTCGTTGCGCGCATTGCATCGGGCGATCTCTGGTGGATTGGTGAGCGCTTGTCATGATGTGAGTGAAGGTGGATTGGCCGTGGCGATCGCGGAAATGGCGATCGGCGGCCGTCTAGGGGCAAACTTGACTTTATCGTCGGGGGATCCGGTGGTCGAATTGTTCTCTGAGTCGACCAGTCGCTTGATTGTGGAAGTGGCCCCGGAACATGCCACGGCCTTTGAGGCGTTATTCACCGGACTTCCGTTGACCGCGATCGGCATTGTGGAGCGTGAAGCGACGCTCACGATCGGCGAACAAGTGCGCTTACCGATCGCACAATTAGAGCGGGCATGGCGCGGCCACAGTGGGATCGCGCATCCTACGCCGAAACCGAATGACTCGGCGCGGGAGACGTTGTTAATCAACGCGGTGAATCTTGATCTGGGTCATCCGAAAGTGTTGATCCTACATGCCAACGGGACGAATCGGGATCGGGACGCGGCGTTGGCCTGTCAATTGGCGGGCGGTGAACCGGAGATCGTGCATGTGAATCAATTGATCCATGGGACGCGGCGGTTATCGGATTACGCGATGTTGGTGATTCCCGGCGGATTCTCGTATGGCGATGATCTGGGGGCGGGGGTGTTGTGGTCATTAGATTTGCGCGAGCGGTTGCCTTATCTGGATCGTTTTGTGGCTGAAGGGCGGCCGGTGTTAGGGATCTGCAATGGCTTTCAGACCTTAGTCAAGGCGGGTTTATTGCCGGGGCGGATCTGGGACGATGAACCGCGTAGCGTCACTTTGACGTATAACGCGCAAGGCCATTTTGAATGCCGTTGGGTGTATTTGCGCCCGAATCCGTTGAGTCCATCGCTGTTCACCGACAACTTGCCCGATCTGATCCATTGCCCGATCGCGCATGGTGAAGGGCGGATCGCAACACGAGATGAAGCGGTGTTGGCCCGGCTGTTAAGCGATCACTTAGACGCGCTCACCTATGTGGATGCAAATGGCCAAGTGATCGCCGATTATCCGATCAATCCGAACGGATCGGCAGCCAACATCGCGGGTTTGACGAATCCGGCGGGCAATGTGTTCGGGTTGATGCCACATCCGGAAAACCACATTTTCCCCTGGCAAAATCCTCGGCGGCATCGGGGGAGTAAGGGCATGTTAGGCTTGCGTCTGTTTGAAAACGGGATCAAGCGCTGTTAAGATCAACCGAGGTTACGCGGTGAGTCTCACACCGCGTAACCGATTTCCGCTAGAGATTTTGATCACAAATCGTCATCCAGATCATCCTCTGGGTCGTTGATGGCAAATATGCTTAAGTTTTCGGTGGAGTCGGGATGTTCGGTCAGCAACTGCATAAACCACGCCTCTAACTCCGCTTGTTCGTCTGGACTTAAGTGATCGTAGGAGTTTAGCACCTGTTCAAAGATGGTATGGCGAGCGATGAAGTCGGGTGAAAGCTCAAATGGATTGAGGCCTGGTGCGGTGGGGGTTGACGATGAAGGCGCGGTAAGATCATCCGCTTCTTCGTCAAGATCATAACGCGGATCGCTTAGATGTTGGCGGAGTAACGCGAGGGTCTGTTTTTTGATTTCGTCTAGGTTCATATCGTGTCCTCACTTTGCGTTCATTGGTAAATACATGAGAAAAAATCTGGAATGCGTCGTTATTCATCTTGGGATGGGATACCCCAGATAAGGATTGTCTGGACTGAATTGGAGTTCAATCACCCCACCGTCCACTTCCACAAGATGCAAGAGTTGGTTACGATGCACATCGTAGAGGCGAACGGATTGCGCGCTATCCCCTACAGCAAACCAACGCGCATTCTCTGAAAAAGTGCCGGTATACCATTCATCTCGGTGGTATCATTCAATAGCTGATCAATGTTGCCAAGGTACATTCCGGCCCGTGGTGATTTTGATGCGTTTGCCCTATCTGTGATCACACGACTCTGGCAAAGCGCCTCTGAATGCGCCACAATAGGCATCATTTTCTGGAAAGGAATAGAAGGCCATGGCGGATACGTCTGCAAAAATCACCCAACGCCCAGATGTCGATATTCACCACGACATCCACAACTTGATCGTACATTACCCCCCCGCCGCGCATGATCACCGTGCGCTTCATATCGAAGTGAAAGCCGGTGCCGTGAAATTGAGCGGGGTGTTTAAGGCGCGGGTCACACAAACCTACATTCTGGATAAACTGCCCAACATCGCGGGCATTCAATCGTTAGACATCACCCAGTTGTATAATGACGATGATTTACGGCTTGAAGTGGCCAAAGTCGTTCCATTCGGGGTGTATGTTAACCTTGAATATGGGCAGGTCAAATTGACCGGCAAACACCCGACCGACCTCTCCCTTGAGACGTTAGTCAGTCGGATCAGCGCAATTCCCGGAGTCACACGCATCATCGCTGCGCTTGGTTAGGCCGCGATGCGTGAGGTGGTGATTATTGGCGGCGGGATCAGTGGTCTCGCCGCTTTGACGGAATTGGATCGTGCGGGAATCCGTTGCACCTTGATTGAGGTCAAAGACCGGGTGGGCGGGAGTTTACGCTCTGAAGTCGTAGGCGGCTTTTGTATCGATCATGGGGTGATGTTCACCACCGATCGCCTTGACGCGCCGTTTATCTCGGCGCTTAATCTCCAAGACGCCGCCTATGTACCACGCCATGATGCAGATGACTCGTATCTGGCTTTTCGGGGTGGGATGCAAACCTTGATCGATCGTTTGTCCGAGTCGTTATCCCGTCATTCGGTCATGTTTCGCATGGCGGTCAGTTCGATCGGTCGCATGGATACACGCCGTTTTGCGATCTGCATGGAAAACGGCATGGTTTTAGACACATCGGCCATCTTGGTAGCGACACCAGCCCGTTATGCGGAACGCATCTTCTACACCTTGCGCCCGGAGATGAGTTTTCGACTGCTTGATTACCGTTATGATTCGATCGCCCGGGTTTCATTAGGGTATCACCTTGCCGATCTGCCTGATCTTCCGGCCGATCCGCCCGCCGATTACCCGCTCACCTATCTGCATGTCACTGATCATCCTGAACGTGTCCCACCGGATCATTGTTTGATCCAATTAGGCGTGCGTTATGAGCGCCAAAAAGGGCTACCGATCGATCTGGTGGGTGAGATCGCCGCGCTAATGGATTGGCCACCCGATCCGGTATTCGATCACATCAGCGTATGGCCGGAATCCGATCCGATCATGTGGTTAGACGAGGCTCACGCGAAAAATATCGAGATCCTCTCGCATCTTTTACCGGATGGGATCGCGATCGCCAACAGCGATTATGTGACGGCACGCCCCACCCTACAAAATCGGATCGAAAGCGGTCAACAGGCCGCGCAACGGATCTTAAAACACCTCAATCACCAACGGAATTGATGTGGGCCCCAAGTGTTCCATGCGAAGCCATCATACCCGTAAAATGGCACGATTTTATCGCCAGGGGGCGTGGCCTGATCCAATTGCGCGAGGTCATCAGCGCTTAACGGGTTCGTCAACGCGCCGAGGTTGTCTTGGAGCTGTTCAACCGTGCGCGGCCCGATGATCACACTTGTGATCCCCGGACGACTCAAGCACCATGCCAGCGCGATTTGAGCCGGAGAACAACCATGCTCTTGGGCGATGCGTCGGATCACATCCACCAGATCAAAGGCGGCCGGCGTAAACACCCGCGCTTTTCCACCCGACCAGAATTGATCATAACGTGAATCTTCTGGGATCGCGGCATCGCGCTGATATTTACCCGTCAAGAATCCGCCCGCCGTCGGCGACCACACCATGATCGCGATCCCGTAAGTTTGGGCCATGGGGATCAATTCGCGTTCTAATCGCCGATCCAACAGATTATAAACCGCCTGTTCAGAGACAAACCGATTGAGTCCATATTCTTTAGCGACCCATAGCGATTCGACAAATTGCCAAGCGCTAAATGAACTGGTGCCGATGTAACGAATTTTGCCCGCACGGATGAGATCATCTAGCGCACGTAAGGTTTCATCAATCGGGACATCATTGGTCGGGTGATGCAATTGATAGAGGTCAAGGTAATCGGTATTTAAGCGGCGTAATGAGGCTTCACATTGCGCGATCAAGTGTTTACGACTGCTACCGGAGTCGTTGGGATCATCGCCCATGGGAAAGTAGGCCTTGCTTGCCAAGACGACTTGATCGCGTCGTTGCAATTGTTTTAGGGTCTGCCCGATGATCTGCTCACTCCGTCCCCGCCCCTCACGAAAATTATCCGGCTCATGCCCATAAACATTGGCGGTATCGATAAAGTTTATCCCGTGTTCCAATGCCACACTAACTAGAGTCGCCGCTTCATCGGGTGTGGTGCGTCCCCCAAAATTCATGCCACCCAGACAGAGCGGACTCACCTTGACCCCCGTGCGTCCAAAATTGCGATAATCGACCATGTGCAAAACCTCCACGTTCGCTAAGCTTACCCGATTAACCCTTTTTATCACGATCATCCGTTTAGCGCCTCTGATAAGTGTGTAAGGTCTATTTGTTTAAAATTTCTCAAATGTTGCAAGTTATTCTAAAAAATGGTACACTTGTGCAAGATTTGAACCAATCACGCATCCGGCGCGTATTTACTTTCAGTATCGCAACCGACTTCCCAATTCTTGATTTTTCTTAGGAATGAAGCTATGACCAGTGCTGCTCTTGTCTCTCATTTGGGGAATCGCTATCAGGTAATTGATCAACTTGGCGCGGGCGGGATGGGCGCAGTCTATCGCGTGTACGATCGCCTGTCTGGAACGCGAGTCGCGCTCAAACGCTTGTTAGACTCGCAACATACCACCATGATCAGCCCGATCAGCTTCGCGGATTCATTAGATGTGCGTTTGGCCTTAACGCGTGAGTTTCAGACGTTAGCCTCGTTGCGACATCCGAACATCATCAGCGTGTTGGATTATGGGTTTGATGCTGACGGGCAACCGTATTACACGATGAGCCTGTTAGAAAATGCCACGAGTTTACGTCTTTCTGGAGAAGACCGTAATGCTCATGAGCAGATCAGCTTGATCGTGCAGGTGTTACAAGCTTTAGAATATCTGCATCGGCGCGGGATCTTACACCGTGACCTCAAACCGGAAAATGTCTTAGTAAGTGCCGATGGTCAAGTGCGGGTGTTGGATTTTGGACTCGCGATCTTACGTGGCACACCCGCACAAGGGGATGATAGCACGGCCGGCACGATTACCTACATGGCCCCGGAGGTCTTGACGGGCGGCATCCACACCGAAGCGTCCGATCTATACGCGGTGGGTGTCATGGCGTTTGAGCTATTGACCGGAAAACATCCATTTTTTGCACCCAGCTTAAGCCAATTGATCAACAATATCTTACATAATGAGCCGGATCTGCTCTCCCTAGACCCAAATTCACCGATCACCGCGGTGATCACCAAATTACTAAGCAAAGATCCCCGCGAACGCTACGGGAGCGCTTATGAGGCCGTTCACGCCTTATGCAGTGCGGCCAGCATCGCCATTCCGGCCGAAAGCGCCGCGATCCGCGATAGTTTCTTGCAGGCCGCGAGTTTTGTCGGACGCGACTCCGAAATGGAGACCCTGCATCACGCCTTAGAAGCGGCCATGACCCGACAAGGCAGTCTGTGGCTGATCGGGGGTGAAAGTGGAGTCGGAAAATCCCGTTTATTAGAAGAATTGCGGGTGAGTGCGTTGGTCAAAGGCGCGTTAGTCTTGCGCGGTTACGCGGTCTTAGAAGGCGGTCTACCGTATCAATTGTGGCGCGATCTCTTACGGCGCTTGGTCTTATCGACCGATTTAACCCCCACCGAGGCCGCGATCCTTCAAGAGCTTGTGCCAGACATCGCCCAGTTACTTGAGCAAACGATCCCAGACGCACCGCCCGCCGATGCCAGTATCAGCGCCGAACGCCTCAAACAATTGGTGATCGACTTGTTCCGGCGACAAACCACGCCGATCGTGTTGATCCTTGAGGATCTGCATTGGCTAAAAGACGGACTCGACATCATGCAAAGCTTGGCCGCCCTCGTGCCAGAATTGCCCTTGTTGATCTTGGCTAGTTATCGGGATGAAGAACGCCCCGATTTCCCACAATTCTTCCCAGAAGCACAAGTCATGACTCTTAAACGGTTGAGCCGTGAGGACATCGCCCGCCTTAGCGAGGCGATGTTAGGCCAAACCGAAAGCGAAATGTTGGATCTGTTACAGCGCGAAACCGAAGGCAATACGTTTTTTCTTGTCGAGGTGATCCGCGCCTTAGCTGAAGAAGCCGGCCGACTGGACGGCATTATGCAGATGACGTTGCCACGGAGCATGTTTATCGGTGGGGTGCGACGCATTGTGCAACGGCGTTTAGATCGCATTCCGGCCGAAATGCAGCCCTTGCTCAAATTGGCGGCGGTGTCGGGACGGGTCTTAGATCTCGATCTCTTACGCGATGCTGCCAACGGCAACCCGTTGATGCAAGCACAAACTGACGACTTTGAGACTTGGTTAACCACTTGTGTCAATGCCGCGGTGTTAGAGGTGCAAGAGAACGAATGGCGCTTTGCCCATGACCGCTTGCGGGATGGTCTCATCCACCAATTCACCCCGGCGGAACGTCAACTGTTGCATCAATATATCGCCACATCAATCGAAAAGCTCTATCCCAATGACCCGAAACAGGCCGCCCGCTTGGCCTATCATTATTCGATCATCGGTGACGGCAAAAAAGAATTTTTTTACACCTATCAAGCAGGGGTACAGACGTTTGAGCAGAACAATTATCCGCAGACCGTCGTCTATATGCGTCATGCTTTGCGGTTGATCACATCCGATGACCCTGAGGCCAATGGGATGCGGATCGAGGCGTTGACCACGTTGGCACACGCTTTAGAATTTATGAACGCCTTTGAAGAAGCGGAAAAACACCTCACGCAAGCGCAACAGCTGGCCGATCGCTTAGCAGATCCGAGTCACTCTTGGCATGTGTACCTGGTCTTGGCCTCATTAAACCGCAAACAATTTCGCTATGATGTGGCGGTAGGCCATGCCCAACGGGCCCTAGACTATGTACAACGCCTTGATCCACGCTCAGCGGAAAATGAAGCCCATGTGTACTATCAGCTAGGCACAGCGGGCATGAGTAGTACCCTGATCTCTAAAGAACAGGCGCTACACTTTCTGGAACAGGGCCTCGTTTATGCCCGCGAAAGCAATACGATCACTGTGAACAGCGCGTTACTCAATGCGTTAGCGATCTTTTACTATGAACATTATCATGATGATCAACGGGCAAAAGCGACCTATCAGGAGGCGATCGCCCTCGCACAAACTTATGAGCTTCGCTTAGGGGAAGCGATCCCGTTGATGAATTTGGCCGGGATCTATTATGAACTAGGGCAATATCAAGAGGCCATAGCCTGTAGCCAACGGGCGGCCGAATTGTTTGCCCAATTGTCGGTACGTGGCTATCAGATTGCGGCATCCGCTCAAAGTGCGTTATACCTGTTGGAATTGGGGGATTGGGAAGCGGCCAAGCCCATCATTGACGAAACTGAGACGTTGGCGGCGCTCCTTAACATCCATGACTGGTATCCCGCGCATACCCTGTATTGTTACCTAAAAGGGGATTACCCCACCGCGCTCACCTTATTAGAGAAAGGGTATCAACGAACGCTTGAGCATGAAAAATTTGATAACTACTTCCAATACTTGCTGATGATCCTCACCTATGTGCAGTTGGGGCGAATCGAATCCGCCCATGATTTTGCCCATGCTTATCCGGTCGCTAAAATGATCGAAAAGAACCCGAATGATGATTATCTCCCTTGGTACGATCACTATCGCCTGTTGATCGATTGGCATCTTGATCCGACGTTAGATGAGCGGGTGAAATGGCATGAGATCTTGATGCAAACAGTGGAGCGGCTTAGCCGCAAAAACATTTTAGGTTTACAGATGTTAAAAGCGCAAGCGCTGTTCGCCTTAACCCTTTATGGAGAAGCCTCTTTTGAGGAGGTCTTGACCTTAACGCGGGAATTGGTGACGACCGTCAACTTTCGTACAGAAAGGTGTTTTTGAGTCACGCATTTGTTAAAATCCGGCAAAATGACCTTTTTAAAAGCAGGATTTTAAAGGTGTGAATACACGAATCGGTAAACGTTACGAATTACAGGAGCGTTTAGGCGAGGGGGGGATGGGGGCGGTTTATCGCGCCTATGATCGACTCACAGGACAATGGGTTGCCCTTAAACGCTTAAATACCACCTTCCGCGAAGGATCGGCGATCACTCGTTTGTCTTTAGCGCAAGAATTTCAGGTGTTAGCGTCTTTACGGCATCCACAAGTGATCGATGTCTTGGATTATGGCTTCGATAGCGAGGGCCGTCCTTATTATGTGATGACTTTGATCCCATCACCACGCACCTTGATCGAAGCTGCGACCGATTGCGATTTTGACACCCAGATCCGCTTGTTCTTACAGGCCTTAGAAGCTTTAGCCTATTTGCATCGGCGCGGTATTATCCACCGCGATCTGAAACCGGACAATGTGTTGGTCACGTTGCAACAGCAGGTGAAGGTGGTCGATTTTGGCGTGGCTCATGCCCGTAATCGGATCACCACCAGCCAAGATTTTGATCCGGTTGGCACGTTGGCCTATATGTCCCCCGAAGCGGTGCAGAGTCATCCGGTGGATGAGCGCTCTGATCTGTATGCAATGGGGGTGATTCTCTATCAGATTCTCACGGGCAAACATCCGTATCAAGACGAACACGAAATGCTCAAATTGGTGTTCGCGATCATTACGAAACCGGTCGATTTAACCGAGATCCCGCCCAAATTACAACCGATCTTGGCCCGTTTGATGACCAAAACCCCCGAAGAACGTTATCCAAGCGCGGATGAGGCCTTGTCCGCCATTTATCAGGTGTTAGAACGGTCACAACCGCCGGAAAACTTGGTGATCCGCGAAAGTTTGCTCCAGACGGCGAGCTTAGTCGGGCGTGATGACGAATTGAGTCGTTTGACCTCCGCCTTAGATCAGATCTTAGATGTGGATCTGTTACCGCGCTTGTTTCGATCGGTGGGGAGCGCTTGGCTGATCGGGGGAGAAAGCGGGGTCGGCAAAACACGCCTATTGAATGAGTTGCGAATCCGTGCCTTGATTAGCGGGGTGCTGGTGTTACATGGGCAAGGAATCGAAGGCGGGGGATTGCCCTATCAATTGTGGCGTGATCCGATCCGGCGGTTGGTGATCTCGGTGGAGATCGATGATGAGATCGCGGGGGTCTTGCGTGAGATCGTGCCGGATATTGAAACGCTTTTGGGGCGGACGATCCCACTGATTGCGCCATTACATGAGGCTTCTGAACAACAAACCCGCTTGATCACCGCGATCTTGCGCGTGTTCCGGCAATATCGTCAACCGATCCTGTTGTTGTTAGAGGATCTGCAATGGTTGGAAGAAAGCGTTGTGCCGTTGCAAAAATTGATCACGATCGTGGGTGAATTGCCCCTGTTGATCGTGGGCAATTATCGGAGTGATGATCGGCCCGATCTGCCGCAACTGTTCCCCACGGCACATCAGATCACTTTGGAGCGTTTGACGCGGGATGAATTGGCGCAATTAGCGATCGGGATCTTGGGTGAGGGCATTGGACAATCCGCGCAACTGTTAGATCTGCTACAACGGGAGACCGAAGGCAATGTGTTTTTTGTGATCGAAGTTTTGCGCGCTCTGGCCGAAGAAAGCGGCCGCTTGAGTGCGATCGGACAGCAAAGTCTCCCCACACGGGTGACTGCGGGTGGCATCCAACAGATCTTACAAAATCGGCTTCAGCGCGTCCCTAGTGAAGGCTACCCGTTATTGATTCGGGCCGCGATCGCCGGCCGCCGTTTAGATTTACACCTGTTACCGTTGCTGAATAACGACCTCCCGATCGATGAGTGGATCACCGCTTGCGCGAATGCAGCAGTTTTGACCTTTCAAAATGGCTATTGGCAATTTGCCCATGACAAATTGCGCGAGACCATGATTAAACGCTTAAATGCCGATGAATTTCGGGAAGTGAATCGTTTGGTGGCCGAAGCGATCGAAACGGCTTATCCCAACGATGAAGATCGGGCGGTGCAATTGGTCAAACACTGGGGACGGGCGCAAAATCCGGAAAAAGAGCGCCATTACACCGAAATCGCGGCCCGCATCTATGAACGGGCCAGCGGTCATCATGAGGCGTTGCAGATGTATGAGCGCTTGCAAACGCTGATTCCAGTGACAGAATTGGACTCACATGCGCGGATCTATCAAGCAATCGGAGAAATTCAGTTTCAGATCGCCGAATATTATCTCGCGGAGCAGAATCTCACCGTCGCGTTGGGCTTAGCGCGACAGATTCAAGCCCCCGCGATCGAAGTGGAGGCGTTGTTAAACCTTGGACGGTTATCTCTGGTCTATGGCAAATTCGGTGAAGCTGAAGAACACTTACAAGCGGCCTTTGATCTGGTCAACACGTTAGAGGACGCGGTATTACGCGCCAAAACGCTGAATATGTTGGGGACGTTTAAATCGAAACGTGGCGACTTAGACACCGCCGAACGCTATCAACAAGAAGCCCTCAACTTAACGCGCACCCTGAATCATCCCACCTTAGCTGATGCGTTACATTCCTTAGCGACGATCGCTTATTATCGGGGCGATCTGCCGCGGGCGATGCGCCTATTTGAAGAAGCGATCCAATTGCATCAACAATTCGGGAATCGGAGTATGGTCGGTAAGATCCTCGGTAACTTGGGGATCGCGCTCTGGAGTCGCGGGCAATTTGCTGAAGCGAAACCTTATGTAGAACAAGCGATCGCGATCACCACCGAGATCGGAGAACAGGTGATCACCGCCAACAATCAGAACACGCTAGGGTATATTTACTTGGGGCTAGGCGATGTGGCTATGGCCCGGCAATATTTCCGAGAGGCGTTGCATAAAATGGTGACCTTGAAAACCGAGTCGCTGATCTTGGATGTGTTGGGCGGGTTCGCACAAATTTTAGAGCTAGAAGGTCAATTAGAAGAAGCGGGGGAATTGTTAGGATTGGCCTTGAGTCACCCCGCCGCCACAGTGGATGTAGAACAAACCATTCTCCCGATCATCAATCGCATCCACAGCACACATCCAGAGGTGGATCTGGAAGCGGCGTTGATGCGCGGGCGGGAACGCGATTTTGATCAGACGATCGCGGGCTTATTACAACTCTAAGCGGAGCGATCGAGTCATTATTCGCAATTTATAGACTTTCTAAATATTGCACAAACGGGGCAAAACATTGGGGACAGCGTTGAGCGATCACCTGATAATCGGCATTT
>JALOOG010000122.1 GCA_025454525.1 Anaerolineae bacterium
TTGGTGGATCGCATGAATCGGGCGCGCCGTATGCCACCGGAGTCATCTGTGACGGTGGAAGATGTGGAAGCGGTGATCCCGATGATCTTTGAGCGTGGCAAAAACTACTTTTATGATCAATATCGCGCGCAAAGTGGCGGGCCGGCGGGACAAGCGTTGTTAGATCAGATGGCCCGATCACCCCAATGGACGCTCACCCGCGCCGAAATGAGCGCGATCGTGCCGGATGAGAGCGAGTTACGCCGGACGATCCGCACGATGACGCGGCGCGAGATGATCCACATGGTTGGGGATGATCGCTATCAGATCACCGTGCCGTTGTTCGCCCGCTATGTAGCGCAAGTGTCAGGGTGATCGTTTCATATCCTGAACGCATGGAACGTGATCGGTTCGTGCTTGCCTTAGCTTATGCTTGGATGCTGACCTTGGGGAGTATGAGCGTTTCCGGTTCTACTCGGATGTATGATGAGGATCTGGTAAAGCATTACCATGTGTTTCGCTTGGAGTTGCGCTACTTTAAAGAACGGTTTCATCACCGACTCTAAGAGAAGGTCGTGTGGTTATCGTTCGCCCCACGACTTTCCTTACTTTGAGCTTCAAAACTGTGTCCCCTGACCGCCATACATGGAGAGGGAATCGGCTTGCGTCGCATGGCATGGTGTGTCTCTATGGGTGGGTTAAACCGGTGTCATCCCGCTTGAAGCATCGGAGATCGAAGGCGTTGTATGTGGTTGGCAGGCGAAGACGATCGGCGTTAGAATAAACCAACTTGGTTAGCAATTACCAACTTATGGCGAAGAATATGCGTTTTTAACGGAGATCGTGTATATTTATGGTAATCTCGCAATTCTATCGGCTCCCAAAGTTAAAGAGGAACCCGTAAACGGGTGTTAGGGGCGGACATGAGCAAAGGTCGTATTCTGGTCGTCGAAGACGATTTCGATATTTCAAATATGTTGCGGATCTACTTTAGCGGACAAGGCTATGAAGTCCAAGTTGCGCCGCGGGGTGGGGATGCGCTGTCGATTACACGCAAACAATTACCGGAACTGATCATGCTGGACATTATGTTGCCAGACATGAACGGTTATGATGTCTGCCGGGAACTGCGGACGACCACGCGCACCAGCCATATCCCGATCATCTTCTTGACGCAACGAGATGAACGCAGCGACAAGATCATCGGACTGGAGTTGGGGGCCGATGATTACATCACCAAACCATTTGACATTGAAGAACTCAAATTGCGGGTGCAAAATTCGATTACCGCTGCTCGCCGTAACGGGTTGATGGACTCCAAGTCCAATTTACCCACCGGCCGCTTGATCGAAGATCATCTCCGCGGGCTGATGCGCTCACAACGTCCATGGACATATATTGATCTGAAGATCAATCAATTCAACGAATTTCGCGATGTGTATAGCTTTGTGGCCGGCGATGAAGTGATCCGCTTTACCGCCCTGCTCTTACAGCAGATCGTGGAAGAATTGGGATCGCCGGATGATTACCTAGGCAATCCTGGGAATGATAATTTTGTGATGGTCACGCATATCGGCGATGCTAAACGACTCCAAGATCGCTTAGTGGCCCGGTTTAACGAGGAGATCAAACAACATTACTCGTTTATCGACCGTGAACGCGGATATATTCTGATGGTGGATGGCAGCAGTGAGCGGCGCGTCCCATTGATGACGCTCTCGATTGGGGCGGTTTCGACCACCACGCATCAATTCGCCGATATCCGCGAGATCACCGAGTTGGCCGCCGAAGATCGTCGCCGCCGCGCCAGTGGCCAAACCGGCGCAGTGGATGATGAACCGCTGTTGACCTCATGGTAGCCCCGTTTCAGTTTTCAGACCGAAGCTGGTAACTGAAAACTGAACGGTATCTCACAAACACAATTGGACGAGTTTTCTTAGGGATTCTACCTATGGACGTAGCACCTATTATCTTCCTTGGCGGTGCGGTGATTCTCTTGTGGATCGCCCAATGGCTACGGATGAACAAACCCCAACCCCCTCTTGAGTCGGATGAAGTGGAACAAGTTTTACGCGAAATCCCGATTACTTCTGAAGGCGATGCGATTTTGGTCTCCCGGGAACATGGGCAGGTGATCTATGCCAATGGCCCGGCCCGTCACTTGTTGGCGATAAATGGCGGTGAACCTCATCTTGAGGTGATCGCCAGTCATGCCCAACCTAGTGAAAACTTTTTAGGCTTGTTTGCTGAAGAAACCCAAGCCTCTTTCCAACTCGGCAATCGGTGGGTAGAAGCTTCCTCACATCGCATTCCGGCGGGGCCAGAACTCCGCACAGTGGTGATCATGCGCGAATTAAGCGCAGACGGCCAAGCCTCCGGTGGATCGTTAGATCTCTCACGCGCCTTCCGGCTGATCAACTTGATCGGTGACACGGTAGACACCACCTTAGGGATCGAACAGACGTTACAATCCCTGTTAGGTCTGTTGCGGGCCGAATTGCGTTATGACTCCGGTGAGATCAACATCCGCGATGATATCACGGGGAATTTTGTCCCGCGGGGATGGGTGGGTGATGCGTCGTATCTGGTGGAGTTATCATTAGCGGGCGGGGTGTATCGCCCCGATGAAGGCTTCACCGGCTGGATCGCACGGCATCGTCAACCCCTACTGCTCACCACGCGCAGTGAACTTGACACGATCCAACCCAAAATCAGCAAAAATCCGTATCGGAGCTTCTTAGGCGTGCCGTTGGTTTTGGGCGACACCCTAATGGGAACGATCGAATTTGGGAGCTTACAAGAACATCACTTTTCACAAGGCGAACTCTCCTTGATGCAAGCGTTGAGCAAACCGATTGCCGTGGCGATCTACAATGCTTCGCTATATGCCGATCAAGTCCGGCGCATTGAGGACATCACCACCCTCCAGCAGGCGATCGAACAACACGCCGAAGTTGAACAGAGCGAAAAGGTATTCGCGGTGTTGAATGAGCGGATCGCCAAGCTCTCCAACGCCGAAATGAGCGGGATCTTTCTGTATGATGAGGCGCGGCGCGGATTGGTGCCGGCCCTACCGTTTTATGGCTTACCCGAAGCGATCGTGCGTAGCCTGTTTATCCCGATGCCGATCGATAGCCCCCAGCGAGACATCTGGGAGACACAATCCTATTGGATCTCGAATGATGTCGCTGATGAACCCTTGGTTGAAGCGTTGGGATTGAGTCCGATCGTCAATGTGGCCGGCATTCGATCCACCGCGTGGCTGCCGCTACAAGTGAGCGCTAAAACGCGGATCGGTGTGATGGCCGTGAGCAATAAACGCGGCGAAGGGTTTACCCCGCGTGATATTCAGAACTTGCGCGCCTTGGCCTCACAAGCGACAGTGGTCGTCGAAAATATCCAACTCTACGGGCGCGAAAAGAGCATGGACGCGCAATTGGCAGGCCTCCAAGAGATCACCTACGCGATCGGCGCATTGACTGAAGAAGGCGAATTTTTCTCCGAACTCACCCAACGAATCGCCAAGCTGATGAACGTGCAGACGTGCGGCTTCATGCTTTATGAGGAAGGCGCAAAACGATTGATGAGCCGCCTCCCGTTTTATGGCATTGAGGACGACGCGATCCGTGATTATCAGATCACGTTGAAATCCGGCACGATCTTTGATGAATTGTGGACAGAAGAAGACTCTTGGTTTAGTAACCGCGTCCAAAATGACCCATTGACCTTTGAGGCGGGACTCGATCAATTGGCAGTGCAGTTGGGTGTACAAAAGACGCTATTTGCGGTCTTGTCCACAGGCGGCCGGCGGATCGGCGTGGTGCAGGTCTCGAATAAGCTCAACGGGCAAGATTTTAACGATGCGGATGCCCGTCTCTTGCTGATTTTTGCCACACAGGCCGCAACGATTATGGAAAATGCCCGCCTGTTCCAAGAGGTGCAACGCAATTCGGAACAAGCGCAACGCTTACGCTCTATTGCCGAAAAAGCGGGCAAGATCTCCACGAATGAAGATGCCTTAGCCGATCTCTTACAAGAGATCGCTAACTTCACCCAAAGCTCCGTGGTGTTCATCAATGTGTTAAGCCAACCGGGATCGTTGGTCACTTACCCGCGTTGGGTGTATGGCACAGAACTCACCGAACCGATCGTACAAGATACCTCTGCACAAGGCTTTGAGCATAGCGTGGTACGGTCACGTCGTCCGTTTATCAGCAACGACATCGCCAATGAACAACTGATTTTGGCCTCTTATCGGCAATTGTCACAACGCTTTGACCTTCATCGCGTTTTGGTTGTGCCGTTGTTTGTCGGGGATCGGAGTCTGGGTGAAATGGGGGTGGCCAACCGTGAAGGCGGTTACACCGAATCCGATTTGAGCAACCTTGGCGCGATCGCCGCACAAGTGGCCGCTGCTTTTGATCGGTTGCTGCAATATCAAGCGACCGGCCAAAACCTCACCCGCCGTATGGAAGAACTGGACGCGATCTCACGAGTGAGTAACGAATTGACGCTCACCTTAGACTTTGACCAGATCTTAAACTTGATCCGTAGCGAGACGATCAAAGCCACAGGCGCAACGGGTTGTACCGTTGCCTTATTATACCCTAACACCCGTTGGGAACGTCCGGATGCGCCGGAATTAGAGCGGCGCTTAGGCGCTGTTCGTACCATGGATCGTTTAGCCGATCTGGAGATCGAAGCGATTCACCGCGGTGCCAGCAGTGTGATCGTGCCGGATTATTCGGAAAGTGAGTACAAACCCTTGCCGCGGGATGCGCGCTCTGGCTTGGCCGCGAGTATCTTGTATGTCGATCAAACCGTGGGGGTGTTGCATGTGTATCACACTGAAGCGAATCGCTTTGATGAATATGCCGCCACGTTTATCACCACCATGGCCACCAAGGCCTCGTTAGGTTATGGTAACGCGATCCGCTTCCAAGAACAAATGGAACGGAGCGAACGCTTGCGCCGCCGCGTGGAACAATTAAACCGGATCTTTGAGCTAAGCCACATGCTGCCTAGCAATACGGAACCGATCCTCGTATTAGAAGCGGTCGCTTTCAGCATCCAACAAGCGGTCGGTTTTGACTCGGTGGTGATGTTGTTATCTGATGAAACCGAAGGCGTGATGAAACGTGTGGCCCAATCGGGACTGCCGTTAGAGGTGTTTGAAAAGAGCAAAGCGAACACTGTGCCGCTTAAAGCGCTTAATTTGATCCTCAAAGATAAGTATCGAATCAGCGAGTCGTATTTCTTCCCGATCCATGAAGTCACCCAATGGTATTCGGAGTCCGTTGTGGCCTTGAGTACCGCCTTTGCGGGCAATCGCACGATTGCCTATAGCGGCATGGATCAATGGCATGACGGGGATATGCTCTTGGTGACGATCACCGGCTCTACCGGGAAATTGTTGGGCTTGATCAGCTTAGATCGCCCGCATGACAACCTACGACCGGATCGTACCACGATCGAAGTGTTGGAAATTTTCGCGCATCAAGCGTCTACCACCTTAGAAAATGCGCGCTTGTATCAAGAGACGATCCGTAGCGCGGAACGGGAAGCCCGTCTGAATGAGGTCGCTGAAGCGGTCGCCAGTACCTTAGACATCACCCGCATTGTGGAAGCGGTCGCACAAGGCGCGTTACGGTTATTGCCCTTCAACCGCCTCAGCTTGGCGTTGGTGGATAGCGAACAACGCGGTTTTGATCTGGTGCGTGCCAATGTCCGCAACGGGAATCAGTTGGACATCCACCGCGAAAACCGCTCTAACTTGGCTCAAACCGCCTTGGGGCGTTCTTACTTTGACCGTCAAGAATATGTCTATCGGGCCTCGGATGATCTTGGGCGCGAATTTGAGGACTTGCGCGAATGGCATGATCAAGGCGAAAAGATCGGCCTCGTGGTGGGCTTAGTCACAGGCGGCGAAAGCATCGGCGCGATGCACATCGGCAGCGATCGGGCTGATACCGCTAACTTTGTCGATTATGTGCCGTTGATGCGACGTATGGCGCAATTGGTGGCCGCGTCGGTTCAAAATGCCCGCCTGTTTAATCAAGCCGTCACCTTGCAGATCCTCAACGAGTCGGTGGTCGAATCGATCCAACAAGGGATCATCGTGTTGGATAATTCGGGGCGGGTGATCTCAATTAACGACTTCATGCGGAGTCGCTACGGTTGGGATGACCGCGCTTTAGGTCAAGATCTCTTTGCCAATCGGCCGGAATTACAACAATTGCTTTCGCGGGAAATTCGCACCGTGTTAGAACAAGGTATCCCCCAAGAGCGTGTCAATCAGATGTCTTATGACATGGATGAGTCGCTGTTGGTACGGAACTTCTACATCTACCCATTGCGGAATGAAGGCGTGGTGCGCGGCGCGGTGATGTTGGTGGAAGATGTCACCGAACGCGCTAAGCTAGAAGAAGCGATGGAACAACGTGCCAATCAGTTGGCCGCCCTCACCCAGGTGTCTAGCCGGATCACCTCCTCGCTAGAACGGGAAGAAGTGATCCAGCTGGCGATCGAGGAGATGAATTACCTGCTCAAATATCGCACGATCACCCACTGGCGGCGTAACGGGTCATACATGGTGTTAGAAGGCTATTCCGGTGGTTCACTGCATAGCGTTGAAAATGTGCGGATTCGTATCTCGGACTTTGAGCGCGTCCGGCAATTGGTAGACGGTCAGCGCGTGATCGTGATCAACGCCAATCAACCGCAAGAGGAAAATCTGCCCGGTGAGGATAACGTGCATAGTTGGATGGGCGTGCCGTTGGTGAATCAAGGGCATGTGGTCGGCATGTTCGCGCTCACTCAACCTCACCCGAACGCTTATGATAGCAAGTCCGATCAAAATATCGCGTTCGCATTTGCCAGTCAGGTCGCGATCGCGTTAGCAAACGCGGATCTGTTCCAACAGACGTTTGATCGTACCAATGAACTAGGGACGCTGTTAGAGGCGGCCCAAGCGACTTCTGATACCCAAGACATCAACTTGATCTTCCGCACAGTGAGCGAATTGATGTTAAGCGCGTTAGAGATGGATCAATGTACGATCTTCATCTGGGATGAGGTCGATAATTACGTAGAAGTGCAGATCGATGTCAATCGGCGCGGGGATCAGGCCCGGGTGCAACCCAAAGGCACCCAACACACGCTGATCCACCATTCGGCCCGACTATACGCCTTGCAACATCGCGAGGTGATCGTGATCGCGCATGATGATCAAGAAACCCCGTATAGCGATGAGATGAACGAATTGTTGACACGCGGAGACGCGGCCTGGATGTTAGTGCCACTGGTCACCCGCGATGGATCGATCGGCTTGATCCAATTGGAACAGCATGTGATCGACGGGCGTTCCATGACTCAACAAAAAGTCCGTTTGGCCAAAGCGTTAGGCTCACAAGTGGCGGTTGCGATCCAAAACGCCCGCTTGACCACCGAAATGTCCGCGATGTTTAACGAGGCGTTGGTGATCAATGACCTTAGCCGCGCGATCTCAAGTAAATTGAACTTGGATGAAATGCTCTCGATCGTGCGTGAACAAGTGCCACGGGTGACCGGATCGGATGAGGTTTACCTCGCGTTGTATAACAGCGAGACCCAGACGATCGAATTTCCGTTAGCGGTGCGTGGCAATGAGACCTACACGATCCCGCCCCGACAATTTGGGACGGATGAAGTCTCGTTTATCATCAAACATGGACGGTACTTAAGCCTTGGGGCGGATTACTTTAGCCTAAACGACTTACGTCGCAGCTTGGGGATCACCAATGGGGAAGGCGATGCCAAAAGTTACTTAGGTGTGCCGCTCAAAGCGGGGGATAAAACCTTCGGCGTGTTGGCCTTGCGCGATAATGAACGGACGCGGGCGTTTACGATCAACGAACAACGGATCTTAGAGACGGTCGGTTCACAGTTGGGCGCGGCGATCCAAAACGCGCAACTGTTTGATCAGATCAACAAGTTCGCCGTTGAATTGAACACTTTAGTGGAAGAACGCACGATCCAATTAGAGGAAGAACGCGATCGCTTGGATACGCTGTATCAGATCACGGCGGAGCTTTCGCGTACTTTGGACATGGAACGGCTGCAACAACAAGCGATCGGCATGGTAGCCAAAGCGGTTAACGGTGAGGACGGCTTGATCATGGGGTTAGATCCCTTGACCGACTCGCTGTATATCCAAGCGTATTTGAACCCGAATTACGTGTATACCAACGATGAAGGGCGGATCGCGCATCCCGCCGAACAGATCGGCGAATGGTTGTTAGCGAATGAAGAACCGTCGGTGGTGATCGAAGACTTGAGTCAATTTGACGCTTGGGATATGAGCATCCCGAACGCGGATCGTTGGCAAAGTGCATTAGCGGTGGTCTTGGAGTCGAATCAGAGCGATCAACAGGGCGTGATGGTCTTGTTGAGCAGCAAATACAACGCCTTTAGCGAGTCGGAATTGCGCTTGTTAGTGGCGGCGGCGAATCAGGTTGCGTCCTCGATCAACAACGCGGAATTGTATCACCTGATTCGGGATCAAGCGGAGCGCTTAGGGAATCTGTTGCGAGCGGAACAAGAAGAAGCCGAGAAAAATTCGGCGATCTTGGAAAGTATCACCGACGGCGTGGTGTTATCCGACGCGCAAGGCAAGATCATCCTGTTCAATTCGGCCGCGGAGCGGATCTTACAATTGCCGCGTGAGCAGGTGTTAGAACAATCGATCAGCAAATTCGCCGGCCTGTATGGCGCGGGCGGGTCAGAATGGGCGCGCTTGATCCAAAGCCAAGCGGATCTATCGGACATGGAGATGCGTGACGGTTTCTCCCAAGATCAAATGCAGTTGGGGGATAAGATCGTCAATGTGCAGATCGCGCCGGTGTATACGGGCGAAAAATTGTTGGGGATGCTCTCGGTGTTCCGGGATATTACCCGCGATGTTGAAGTGGATCGCCTTAAGAGTGAGTTTGTGTCGAATGTGTCGCATGAGTTCCGTACCCCGTTGACCCCGATCAAAGGCTACACCGATCTACTGTTGATGAACGCCTTAGGGGAACTGAATGATATGCAGAAGCGCACGCTCACCACGATCAAGGAAAACGTGGATCGTTTGACCGTGTTGGTCGAGGACGTGTTAGACATTTCGACGATCGACTCTGGCAAACAACGTCTGAAATTGGACATGATCAACGTGGGAGATACGCTCAATAGCGTGATCAGTAACCTACGTTCACGGCCCCAACATCAGCGCAAGAATCACACGATCACAATAGAGGTTGGCGAGAATTTGCCGCCGATTCACGCGGATCTGGACAAGATCAACCGGATTTTATCGAATGTGATCGACAACGCCTTTAACTACACCCCTAGCGGTGGTAAGATAGACATCCGTGCTAATTTGCAAGCGGACGGAAAACAGATATTATTGGTTGTAGAGGACAGCGGGGTCGGTATCCCAGAGGAGTTCCACGAGGACATCTGGAAACGATTCCAACGGTATGAAGAACATGCGCTCAAGATGGATGTGGCCGGCACGGGGTTAGGCTTATCGATCGTGCGGGAAATGGTGGAGATGCACCACGGCGAAGTCTGGTTTGAGTCGGAAGTGGGCAAAGGCACCAAGTTCATGATCGAATTGCCCTTAGAACAACCGGATAGCGCCCTAACGCGCACCTCTACAGGCCTGATGCGGCAAGTGAAACCTGATTAATCGATCCGAATGGGAGATCGGCGGTTAGAAGCGGATCTCCCGAAGCGTAAGACGGAGTTAAAGCAACCATGGCAAGTATTTTGATCGCAGAAGACGAACGCGACATCCGGGAACTGATCAAATTCACCTTGATGTTTGCGGGTCATCAATTGACCTTAGCAGCAAATGGGGAAGAAGCCTATGAACTCTCCAAAACCTTCACACCGGATCTGATCATGATGGATGTACGGATGCCAAAGATGACGGGCTATGAGGCGTGCCGTGAGATGAAAAAGCTGGAACATCTGAAAAATGTGCCGGTGGTGTTTTTGTCTGCCAAAGGACAAGACGACGAAATTCAACAAGGGATCGAGGTCGGCGCAAGTGGGTACATCTTAAAGCCGTTTGCGCCGGATGAACTCTTAAGACGTATCACTGAAATTTTAGCCAAGATCAACTCGGTCTAGGGACGGACGGATAAGGGTATGAGCGCAATCACGGTAGGCGGCGATTTAGTGCATTATGAGGTATTAGGGCGCGGTCGTCCGGTGGTGTTGGTACACGGTTGGGTCGGATCGTGGCGCTACTGGATTCCGTTGATGCAACAATTGCATCTGAAATACCGTGTCTACGCTGTGGATTTATTCGGCTTTGGGGATTCTTCTAAAAACCGCGAAAAATACACCATTGAGCATCAGGTCAAGTTATTAGAAGAATTTATGAAAGAGTTAGGCGTGCCGAAAGCAGCGATGATCGGGCATGGACTCGGCGCGCAAGTGATCATGGAATTTGCCCAACATCATCAAGATATGGTCGTCCGCATGTTGATTGCCAATGCGCCGTTATTTGACCCCGGCGATCTCAATACCCGGGTGCCTCCGGGGCATCGAGTCTTGTTGACGGGGACGAATGAGGCGGAAAAGCAGGCGATGATGGATATTAAGGCGTTGGCCACCGCGGCCACCAATTCGACCGCGACTCCTACGCCAACTCCGTCCACACCGACTCCCGTAGACACGCCTAAAACTGAACCTGATCCGACCGTGTATCGGCGGCCGGACTTGGTGATCGGCGCGGGGGCGGACGCGACCTTGCCTAGCACCAAATCCGGCGGGATTGATCGGGCGAAGTTAGAAGCGGCCGCGTTGGCTCGGGCCGAAGCGGATATGACCGCACGTAAAAATGCCGAACCACCGACCGATCCGCTACCGGGTTTAAACAAGATGCAACCGGGGAATGCGACCAATAACCCCTTATATCGCAAGGTGGGTAATTCTAATTCCGAGGCGTTATTGAGCAGATGCTTTAAACGTTCCGAGGCCGCCTACGAAAAATTGAACCAAGACATCGCTAAACAAGACGATACCGCCTTAACGCGGCTCACCAATGGCTTTGATCCCGGGCGGATGTTAGACATCTTACGCATGTTGTCGATGCCGATCGTGATCGTGCATGGCATGGATGATCCGCTGATCGATGCACCTAACGAAAACGTGTGGAATTACCTCACCTTAGAAAAAGAAGAAAGCGTGTTGCCTGTGCCGTTGCCGGGAGTGCGTCATTTCCCGATGTTAGAAGCGGATGCGTTTATCCGCTTGGTGAACAACTTCCTAGAATTGCAAGACTTAAGCAAATTGGAACTCAAAGAGCGCTGGCGGCGGCGTTCACGTTAGAAAGATCATCCTTGAAACAGGCCCTTATTTTCGCCAATGGGGATCGCGGGGACGGTGAAATGGTGCAACGCGCCTTACATGCCGCCCGCGATCCGTTGATCATTGCCGCCGACGGCGGGGCGCGGATCGCGCATTCGTTCGGCCTGCAACCGCATGTGGTGATCGGTGACATGGACTCGCTCACCAGCGCAGAAATCGTGGCATTGCGTGATCAAAGCGCACAGATCCACGCTTATCCCCCCGAAAAAAACGAGACCGATCTGGAATTAGCGTTCCAATATGCCGCACGCATCGGAGTCGATTGGATTCGGGTGATCGGCGCGTTGGGGGATCGTTTTGATCAGACGATCGCGAATATGTATTTGATGGCCTTGCCGGATTTGCATGGTCGGGATGTGGCGTGTGTGGCGGGCCGACAACAGATCTTCTTAATCGCGGCGGGTCAGCACACCTTACACGGTGAGATCGGCGATACGCTCTCCTTGATCCCGTTGGGTGGGGCGGTGGATGGGATTCAGACCGATGGCCTGTATTACCCGTTGCGGGATGAAACATTGGCTTTCGGCCCGGCGCGTGGCGTGAGCAACTTATTTGCCGCATCACAAGCGCATCTTCAGATCCGCTCTGGGAATTTACTGGTGATTCACACGCTTGGCCGGGCCTAAAGGGTTGAGCGCGTAGGGCGACCGTAGGGTAAGCGTCGGTTGCGAGTTCGATCAAAACGGCGTAAAGTAGGATTAATGTTGATCGATCCGAAGGACGGCTATGAGGCACTATGACCGCATCCCGCGCTGTCGAAACCACGCCCATTATCACAGAACCGCTAACCTTGATCACACCCTTGGATAGCACCACGACGATCTTATCTTGGACAGCACATCCTGAGGCAGTGATGTACCGCGTGATCTTCTCGCGAGCGGGTCAAACCGTGTTACGAGTTCGCGTGAATCCGATGATGTGTGTGGATGAGATCTGTACGTTAGACCTCACAGCGCATCCGCGTACAAGCGGTTTACAATCCGGTGTGCGCTACCGTTGGCGAGTCGTAGCGATCTTGACTGGTGGTGTAACTCGTGAATCCGCCTTTGGTACTCGCTTCAGTTTAAGCCAACAGACCCGACCTACTTTTACCCCCGGCGTTGATCCCTGTCGTCCAAGATGTCCAACACCCACGCCACTGCCGACACAAGTAATCGGATCAGGACAAATTCGCATCGGCTTTGACGGTGCAGATAGCCCCTACGTGCGCTTACATGGCGATATAGAAGCAGAACAGGCCTTTAGCCTGCCACATGCTTTAAAGAGTGGGGATGGGGGGAGAGACGGGGCTAATCGCCAAGTTCAAAAGGCCGAAATCAGCATCGATCTGCCCGATGGGGCGGTAGTCAAGCGCTTTTCAATGCAAATTGCACCGTTTCCAAACGGCGGGGGCGCAGCGGTCTACTTCTTTGAGCGCCCTTCGCGCTGTGTGGGAGCTGTTCCGATACTCAGTCACTTTGGGTTAACGCCGAATGTTTGGAATGAGTGGAACGGAACACCGAATCGCCCGTTTGATCAATTGGTAATCAGCGCGCATGTCTCGAATGTAAATGAGGTTGAGATCAAAACCTACTTGGATGAGATTGTGATCGATTATGATCTTGTAAACATCACCTCCACTCCGACACGGACACCAACGAATGCTAGTCCAACCCCCGATTGCCCCTTGATGACTCCCACGCCGCGACCCACGTTTACTCCTACCGCCTTACCAGACACCGATTGTAGCGGGCCAAGCGCGGATGTGGATCTGATCGATTTTTGGTTGTATCAATCCTACTCCGATGAGCATAAACGTGAACTGTTAGATATGCGGGTGATCGGCTCTTCTG
>JALOOG010000028.1 GCA_025454525.1 Anaerolineae bacterium
CAAGATCACGATCGGCAACCCGATCAAGGCCAAGATCTCCGATTGTCCCCCTAATAACGTCTCTAACACCCGTAAGCCGATCACCAGGCCAAAGCCTAAGGTAAGCGCAACCCCGCCATAGACCAATGAACGATTGATCACCAGATCGATGTCAAACAAGCGGAATCTTAAGACGGCGATCGCTAAGGACACCGGGACGATGCCCAACACAAATAACACCACATTCACATTTAACAGGTGTTGCAAGGTGGGCATCAACAGCGGCAAGACATACAACGGAAAGAACATCACCCCCGCTAAGGAGGCGCTCCAAAAGATCCACAAGACTTGTGAGCGGATCATCGGGTCGTGTGCGCGGCGGAATTGACGGGCATAAGCGTAGAGGATCAACGCTTGGCCCAATAACGCGCCTAAAAATGATACCCGATTGCTCTGATACAAGGCGGACGTGAGATCAGTCGGTGCGAGTAAAGCGGCAGTCAATAAAGGCGATCCAACACAGAAGCCGATCAAGGCCGTGATAAACAGGCGGGGATGACGCGCTAACCACGGATGTTTTAACGGGAAGCTCAACGCGAACAGCGCCCCGGTGACGTAACTCATCTCATAGACGATATGTTCCAAAAAGAACTGAATCCAGAAAGGAATACGGTAAACCAACGCCACGATCTGAAAATTGAACAGATCGATATACAGTGAAAGCGCCGCAAACATACAAAACAACATCATCAATCGGGCGGCGGAATCCCGCGGGCGCTTCCAAAAGACAAATGTGCCAACCGCACCGAACAGGATCAATACGATGATATTTGGATACTGATGCTGGAACTTTTCAGTTAACCACGCGCTATCCAAGGGGATCATCAGGGTCATCGGTTGGCCATCACGTAAGATCTCGTAAGCGACTGTACCGCCGATCTGCCACTGGTCGCTCCGCTCCGCCCCGTATAACCATTCGGTGATCGTGCGACCATCCACTTTGAGGACAATATCACCACCCTGTAAGGGAGTCTCACGGGCTTCGATGCGATAGCGGATCAAGAATCCCGTGCCGTCGGCCGCAGCGAAACTTTCGAGATCGCCCGTGCGCCCGTCCGCAGGTAACAGGGTATACATCACCGCAAGTCCGATCGCGATCGCGATAAACAGACCCCATACCCCCCACCAGATCAAGACCCCACGATCCGTTTTATAAATTCTTTGTGTAAGACTACGCTCAAACATAACACGCTCCTATTACAAGTCTATTGTAAGGGATCAAAACGTTTTTTGTCACTTTTTCACGAATCAATTCACCGATTCTGTGGCAACTCTAGCCGTAGGAATGGCCGTTCAGGCCCTTGTAGACTGTATAAAGGTGATCATGATCTCGTTAGGAGGACAATCCAATGGTGGCGTTACGTAAAACAGAAACCCCGATGTTGGTGACGACTTATCTCGAAATGACCAGTCGTAGCGGGTTTCGCCCCGCCTACATCAGCGGTACACATTTTACGATCGAACAGATGCAGACCTTGGATGTCAATTTCTATCGTTTCCTCTACAACGCGGTGGGCGAACAATGGTGCTGGCGTGAACGCAACTTGTTAAGTGACGCGGAGCTGACCGCGATCTTAGCCCAATCCAAAGTGTATGTGTTGTATTGTGACGGCGTGCCGGCCGGTTATGTGGAGCTTGCACCGCATGGATCTGAAATGGAAATTGCCTATTTTGGCATTCGTCCGGCGTATTTTGGGCGCGGTTTCGGCAAACATTTGCTTAGCTATGGGATCGCGCAAGCGTGGGCCAGTGGCGCGAGTCGCGTGTGGTTGCATACCTGTAACTTAGACAGCCCCCAAGCGTTGGATAACTACCTGAAGCGCGGCTTTAAAGTTTACGATGTGCAACGCGAACGGATGCCGGAGTTGTTTTTGTAGATATTGACCAAATGACCCAAAAGGGGGATTGAACCCCCTTTTTTGATCCCGTTTATGCGGGGGTTTCGCTCTCTAAGGTAAATACCGCACGCTCAAACACCGGATTCATCACCACGTTGATCGGTTCAATCTCAAACGCGGGTTCTTGATCCCAATAGGCCGCTAACTTCGCGGGCAGTAAGATCCCGTCAATTTCTACCAGATCTTCCGAAAGTCGCATCACAAATTGTTGGGTGCGTTGCGTCTCTGGGTTCACACATTCCACCTGCACCGCTTCGATCGTGTAATTAGGACGTAAGTGGACGCTGACTTGATCGTTGATCTGGGTGTTGGTTGCGTTAAAGCTACTGGGGCCATTTTGGGACAATTTGACAAAGCCCTCACCCAAGGGGGTCAACAGGATCGCCGCGATCGCCCATAACCGCCGCCGCAAATAATTGATACTCGCTTCATCTGTCACTATAGACGGGGTTTTATTGCCGCGCCCTTGACGATATTCCCCATCGCATAACGCTTCGATCCCTCGTTGGATCGGCAACCCTAACGGCTTGACCGTAAAATCCCAGCGCATCGCGTTCGGAAATTGAAAATAAGCGGTGGAGTCTACAGGAACACTGGTGGCAACCGGGCCCAATTTCACCCGTGCGCGTCCCTTAAAATGGACTTGCAACGCATCTAAAGCGATCGGATGTAAGCCGTAACGCGCCTCAAGCGCTTTTTTTAAGAGGTCTTTGGCTACGGGATCGCCATAGGCAAGCAATAAAATTGGCATAATATTCCTAGTCATCCGGTGAAATTCTGCAAGCTATTCTAACAGTTCACCGGACAACCGAACAGAAAAATTTACGTTTGTAACCTAGTACGTTGGTAACGACGGGTCAATCTCTTTGGCCCATGCCAAGATCCCGCCTTCAAGATTGACCATTTGAGCGCGATCATAACCGACCTCAGTGAGCATCTCGATCACATCGGCGCTCCGTTTACCGGATCGGCAATGCACCACGATCTCGCGGTGTTCAGGGATCTTGGCTAATACCGTTTCCTCACGCAAGCGGCGATGACCTAACACCGCATTTTTTGCGGCCAAGATGTCCCCTTTCGGGATTCGCAATGTGCCGTCTAAGGCGACGATCTCCCATTCATGCGGATCACGCACATCCATGATCAACAGATCTTCGCCGTGATCGATCCGAGTTTTTAATTCTGTCACCGTGATCGATCGCATCGGCACGGTTTGAGATTGATCGTGTACCGTAAAGGTGCTGCGATCATGGGCTGGCATCCCGCAAAACAGTTCATAATCGATCAGCGTCACTTGTTCTTTCGGAAGGCTACACACCGGACAATTCGGGTTTTTACGCACGCGAATCGTGTTAAAGCTCATCTCTAGCGCATCGTATAACAACATGCGCCCGATCAACGGCTCACCGATGCCTAACAGGATCTTGATCGCTTCGGTCGCTTGGAGTGTGCCAACCGTGCCGGGCAGAATCCCCAACACGCCGCCCTCCGCGCAACTTGGCACTAAGCCGGGAGGCGGTGGTTCTGGGAACATACAGCGATAACATGGGCCCTGTTCCGCCCAAAAGACACTCGCTTGCCCCTCAAACCGGAAGATGCTGCCATACACGTTCGGTTTTCCCAGTTTCACACACGCATCATTCACGAGGTAGCGCGTGGGGAAATTATCTGTGCCGTCGATGATCACATCATAGGACTCGAATAGTTCTAGCGCGTTTTCAGAGGTCAACGGCACATTGTATTTTTCGATCGTGATGTGTGGGTTGATGTCTTTCAGGCGTTTTTCGGCGCTGTCCAGTTTCGACATGCCCAAGGTGCTTTGACCGTGGATCACTTGGCGATGTAAATTGCTCTCATCCACCACATCGTAATCCACTAGACCGATCCGCCCGATCCCCGCCGCCGCGAGATACAACGCGGTCGGACTACCGAGTCCGCCCGTGCCGATCAATAACACACTGGCGCTTTTGAGCCGCCGTTGCCCTTCGATCCCTACCTCTGGCATGATCAAATGGCGGCTATAGCGTTTCACTTCTTCATTCGATAATTCGGCCGATACTTCTACCAATGGCTGCATCCCCTACTCCTCTGTTTGATCGGATCTCAATTCAACTTGATACTATCGCCCGCCCGCGATGCTAGGGATGATCCGCAACGGCGAATCGTTTTGGACTTCGGTATCGAGTCCTTGTAAAAAGCGCACGTCTTCATCACCAACGAAGATATTGACAAAGCTACGGGGTTCATCGCCATTAAACAAATGGGGCTTGAGATCCGGATAGCGCGTCACCAGATCGCGCAAGGCCGCGCCCACCGTATCACCATTGACCACCACTTGCGCTTGATTATCGGTATACGCCCGTAACGGCGTAGGAATTTTAATGGATGGCATAACAGACTCGCTCCTAAAATGGGCTGATTTCACCAGACAAATAACACGTCAATTGCTGACAGATAAACTGATCGGGAGCGCCTCACGTTCCCACTGACTCCGCAAATACCCGCCGATCACTTGAGTCATGGTTTCGACTTCAACCAGAAACGAGTCATGACCAAAATAAGCGGTAATGCGCTCATAACGCACCGGACGGCCGATCGTTTCTAAAACTTCAACCAATTCCCGCGCTTGTGCATCGGTATAGAGCCAATCACTGGTAAAACTCACCACCAAAAATTGCGCTTGCGACCGACGTAACGCCGCTTCAATCGACTCATGGCCATGTGCGACATCGTAATAATCCAAGGCCTTGGTGATATACAAGTAGCTGTTGGGATCAAACCGTTCGGTAAACTTGACCCCTTGATGATGCAAGTAGCTTTCCACCGCAAAATCGACATCAAAGTGATAACCGAGTGTCGATCGGTTTTGCAAGCGCCTCCCGAACTTCTGCTCTAACGAGTATTCACTCATGTAGGTGATATGTCCGATCATGCGCGCAACCGCCAACCCCGCATCCGGATAATCCCCGTCATAGTAATTGCCGTGTCGCCATTGTGGATCGGCGTAGATCGCTTGCCGTCCGATCTCGTTAAAGGCGATGTTTTGCGCGGAGGAGCGCGGGGTGCTGGCGATAAACAAGACGTGTTTCACCCGCCCCGGATGATCGACCGACCATTGCAAGGCTTGCATCCCGCCCATGCTGCCTCCGGCCACCGCGAACAACGTTTCGATCCCCAAATGATCCAGTAGGAAGGTTTGAGCGCGCACCATATCCGCGATCGTCACCACCGGAAAACGCAGCGCGTAAGGTTTGCCGTCCGTTGCAAGCGAAGAAGGGCCGGTGCTGCCTCGACAACCGCCGATCACATTGGAACAGATCACAAAGTAACGATCGGTATCGAACATCTTGCCCGGCCCGACCGCCTCATCCCACCAGCCCGGTTTTTCCTCTGGATCATCGGTGTAATAACCCGCCACATGCGAGTCCCCCGATAGCGCATGACAGATCAAGATCGCGTTGGAACGCTCCGCGTTAAGCCGCCCGTAAGTCTCATAAGCCAACGTGAACATCGGCAACGATCCGCCGGAGGCTAACGGCAAAGGCCGGTTAAACTGGACAAATTCACGGCGCACCACCCCCACCGAATGCGGGTCATAGCGGCGTACCGGACGACGAGGCAACCATTGGCGTAAGTTCATACGGGCGACTCCTCCCTCTGCACATCTTATGAAGGCGCTCCCAAATAGAGCGCCTTCGTTACTTGTTGCTACCTTGATCTCATACCGCGACTAAAGTCTTACCTTGTGCCACGGTCAACGCTTGATCCAGATCCCACACAATATCGTCAATGTTTTCGATCCCGATCGCCAAGCGCACATAATCTTCAGTGACACCGGTGATCGCTTGTTCTTCGGCACTCAATTGGCTATGGGTGGTCGTGGCGGGGTGGATCGCTAAAGAGCGGGCATCGCCCACATTGGCTAGATGCGAGAATAACTTCAGATGATCGATGAAGGCACGGCCGGCCGCCAATCCCCCCTTGATCCCGAATCCGATCACCGCGCCCGCGCCTTTGGGCAGATACTTTTGAGCGCGTTCATAGCTGACATGACTCGGTAAACCAGGGTAATTGACCCAAGTCACCGCCGGATGTTGTTCCAAGTATTGGGCCACCTGTAGCGCGTTATCGACATGACGTTGCACGCGCAAAGCTAACGTTTCCAAGCCGATCAGGTTCAAAAATGAGTTAAACGGCGCTTGTGATCCCCCAAAATCACGTAAGCCAACCACCCGCGCCCGAATGATAAAGGCGGCGGGTCCCGCGATGTCTGCGATCACCGCGCCATGATAAGCGGGTTCAGGTGCAACGATCCCATCATGCCGACCGCTGGCCTTCCAATCAAAGCGGCCGCCGTCCACAATCGCGCCGCCGATGCTCAACCCATGTCCGCCGATCCATTTGGTGGTTGAATGGATCACAATATCCACGCCATGATCAAAAGCGCGGAACAGATACGGCGTGCCGAAAGTGTTATCACATACCACCGGAATCCCGTGGGCATGAGCCACGGCGGCGATCGCCTCAAAATCGGGGATCTCTAGTTTCGGATTGCCGATCGTCTCTAAGTAGATCAACTTGGTTTTGGGGTTGATCAACGCTTCGATCTTGGCCGGATCAGCGCCTTCGACAAAATGCGTCGTGATCCCTAAGCGTTTCATGCTATGCAGCAGCAAAGTGTACGATCCACCATATAACGCACTGGTGGAGATGATCTCATCCCCCGTATTGCACAACGATAAGATCGTCAAGGTTTCGGCAAATTGACCAGAAGCGGTCGCTAACGCCCCGACCCCACCTTCTAATGCGTTCAGGCGTTCCTCAAATGCGCCTGTGGTCGGGTTCATGATGCGGGTGTAGATATTGCCGGGTTCTTGCAACGCGAACAACGCGGCCGCGTGATCGGTATCGCGGAATTGATACGAGGTGGTCTGATAGATCGGCACGGCCCGCGCCCCGGTGGTCGGATCGGGGCGATAACCCGCGTGTAAGGCCAACGTTTCCGCGTGGAATGGTCTTTCTTGCGTCATAATGTGTGGAACTCCCTCTTTAAAGTGTGCTGATTAGGTTGATTAGGGCTGAAAACTCGCATCATGCGAGGATTTCACTCATGAATGACGAGTGCTGACTCGTCAAATTGACTCCGATCGGCCCGTAAGCGCCAAACGCGCATTTCGACGGCTTGTGAATCGATGACCGAAGTGATGATGTAGACAAAATTGGGCAAGGCGTGATCGCGATCGTAAATCGACGGGATCGCAGGAGAATCGGGATGACTGTGATAGTAACCGACGAGGATGAGGCCTTTGGCATCGGCTTCATCTTCTAAGCGCGCCCAATCTAACGGAGTCATGGCGTAACGGTGATATTGTTCGGCGGCCTCAAACACATTTTCGACTTGGGTAATATCGCGAATGGTGATCTGATCGCCCACGCTTTCGCCTAACAGAAAGCCGCCTCCTTCATTCGGATACGTCCCTTCCATCTGCCCGAAAATTCGTCCTTGTAAGTCTCGCGTTAGCTGAATGTGCATAATGTCCCTTGATCACTTCCTTAGCTTATCAAAAAAAAACAGGTCAACATCCCAAAAGACGTTGACCTGTTCGTGTTTCGATACCGGAGATTGGCACGGTAAATCGGTCAAGCGTCCCTTCTGAGTCGCGACTCGCAACACATACACATGCTACAGCGTTGAGAGTTGATCATGACCACATCCATATTCCGTGCAAACGATCAGAGATCGATTTCCCTGAATTGGTATCAGATTAGCGCACTTCTGTTTTTTTGGCAAGCGCTTTAATGAAATCTTTAAACGTTTAGCATTGTGAGGGGGTTAAGGGGGTGTTATACTGCCCATCAGTTTCTCACGATTGCGTTGACAATCCCTGAATCGACAGGGTTGAATTACAAATTTTTTTCTTCAAGGAGATTTCCCTAATATGACTGAAGTAACGACTGCTCAAAAGGGTTTACAGGGTGTTGTAGTTGGTAATAGCGTGTTGAGTCTGGTAGACGGTGAAAACGGCCGCCTGATTTACGGCGGTTATAAGATCGAAGATCTGGCCGAAAACGCCCTCTATGAAGAAGTGGTTTACTTATTGTTCCATGGCCGCTTGCCGAACGGAGCTGAATTACAAGAATTTACCGCGCATCTGGCTAAAGAAGCCGTGGTTCCCGCCCAGATCATCGACTTCATGCAAACGCAACCCAAAGATACCAACGGCATGGCCATGTTACGCACCACCACCTCCATGTTAGCGCATTATGACCCCGAAGCAGAGGACATGAACATTGACGCGGTGCGCCGCCGTTCCTTCCGATTGATCGGGCAGTTGACCACGCTATGCGCGGCCTGGATTCGCATCAGTCAAGGCAAAGACGCGATCGCGCCCAAGCCTAACTTTAACCTTGCCGAAAACTTTGTCTACATGATCACCGGTGACGAAAACTTGGATCGCGCCGCGGTGGATGCGATCAACGTTTATCAAGTGTTGTTAGCCGAACATGGCATGAACGCCAGCACCTTCACCGCCCGCGTAGTGACGGCCACCGGTGCGGATCTGTATAGCGCAATCGTGGCGGCGATCGGCGCGCTCAAGGGGCCCTCACATGGCGGCGCGAACAGCGAAGCGATGAAGATGTTCCTTGAGATCGGCGATCCTGGTCAAGTGGATGCTTGGTTCACCGAGAACATTAAATCCGGCAAACGCCGCATCATGGGGATCGGCCACCGGATCTACAAGGCATTAGACCCCCGCGCCAACATTTTGAAGGCAAAAGCGCAAGCCTTAGCCCAAAGCTCTGGCAACGGCACTTGGTTTGAACTCGCGGCCAAGTTAGATGACACCGCCCGCGCCGATGACTATTTCATTGAACGCAAGTTATACGCCAACGTCGATTATTACAGCGCGATCGTGTTATACACGCTCAATATCGACATCGATATGTTCACCCCCCTGTTTGCGATGAGTCGCGTGGCGGGTTGGACAGCTCATGTGATCGAACAATTAGGCGATAACCGCTTGATCCGTCCGGATGTCAATTATGTTGGGCCGATGGATCTGCAATGGACTTCGGCCGATCAACGTTAGTCCCGTTTCCAAAGAATCATCGAATGCCTCGCAACTTAGCCGTTGTGAGGCATTTTTCTTTTCCGCTCCCACAGAGGACATAATCATCCCATGAAGGCCTATTTACGCGCTCTCGCCGCCCGTTTGACCGCCTATTTACTCCGTAAAACCTATAACGCCGATCATTTCCGCTATTGGGAGCGGCAAGGCTATCATGTCACTCCGGTTCACTTTTATCAGCCGATCCCCAATACCGCCGAATTGGCTCAACGCTATCCCCCTAAATCCGACTTGATCGGGGTGAATTGGAACGCCGATGGCCAACTGGCGCTGTTAGAGCAGTTGCGCGCTTATGCAGCCGAAACCGAACACTTTCCGTTTCATGCCGATCCAGATGAGCCGGATCGCTTCTACCTCAATAACGGCTTGTTTATGGGGATCGATCCTCTGCTCTATCATGGTTTGATCCGCCATTTTCAACCGAGTCACATTATCGAAATTGGCGCGGGCTTTTCGACGCTTTTGGCGGCACAAGCGACCAACGGCAAGATCACCGCGGTAGAGCCGTATCCGCGTCCATTTATCGAACGGGGAGCGTATGGGATTCAACATATCGCGCAACGAGTCGAAGATCTGCCGCTCACCTTTTTTGATCAGCTTGGAGCGGGCGATGTGCTGTTTATCGATAGTTCGCATGTCGTTCGCACGGGTAGCGATGTCAATTACCTGATCCTCAACGTGTTACCGCGCCTGAAAGCGGGTGTGTTGGTGCATCTGCACGATATTTTCTTGCCTTACGAATATCCGCCCGCATGGACACTCGAAAAACATTGGTTTTGGACGGAGCAGTATCTCTTACACGCTTTTTTGATCCACAATCCCCGCGTGGAGATCGTCTTAGCCAATCACTTTTTAGAACGCGATCACGCGGATCGCTTGCGATCGATCTTTCCTAAAGCGACAGCATGGACAGGGGGCAGTTTCTGGTTACGTATTTTGTGAAACTCTGCTATGATCAAATGCGTACACACACCAGATCAAATTGATGTGGAAAGTGAATAAACCATGTTTCCCTTAAAAGCCAACCGCCCGATCTCGCATACCCCGTGGATGACATGGGGGCTGATTGCGCTCAATATTGTCGTGTTCTTGTGGCAAACCACGCTCTCATCCGCTGAAATCACCAGTTTGTATTTTCGATCCGGGTTTGTCCCGTGTCAGGTGCAAAGTAATTTCTTGAATCCGAGTTGGTTTACCAGCATGTTCATTCATGGCAGTGTGATGCACATTTTTAGCAACATGCTGTTTTTGATCGCCTTCGGGCCGGCGGTGGAAGATTACTTGGGAAAACGCCTATATCTGGTGTTTTACCTTGCGGCCGGCTTAGGGAGCGGGTTGATGCACTTGATCTTCTCATTAGGCAATTGTACCCCCGCGATCGGCGCAAGCGGCGCGATCTACGGGGTCATGGGCGGGTTTATGCTGCTCTATCCCGGTACCAAAATTTCGGCGATCCTGGTGTTACCCCCCAGTAAACACGATGTACAGGCGCTTTATCTGGTCGGGGTGTTTATCGTTTTTGATCTGCTCCAAGGGTTAGGCGCGTTAGTGCCGTTTGATCCGACTCAACTGTCAAGTGTGGCGGTATGGGGGCATATCGGCGGGTTTATTGTGGGCTTTTTGATGGCCTTCTTGGCCATGACGTTTAAGCCCTTGCCTCCGGTCGACATCATCGGAGTCGATTAATCGCTAACGTGGATCAAGGGTTATCCCTTGATCCGTACTTTTCAATTTGAATTTCAATTGAAGCAGGACTCATGAGCCATTTACCACAACGGACTTCACAAGCGCTCCATACGGATGCACTCACCTTTAATTTTGTGACTGCCCTTCCCGGACGTGCCAGCAGTCGTCACACCGCCCGCGCTTATTTTCGGTGGGTGGATCAATATCTCGTCGATCTGACCGGTTTAAATCCCACCAAAGGCCCGTATCGTGAAAAACGTATGTCCGCGCTTCCGGTGGAAAAATTGCAATTGATCTTATCGCGTCCCCAATTGCGCGCTTGGTTAGGTCAATTGGTGCAAGCTGGTCACGGAAAACAAGGTGTTGAACAGGCCCGTGCCGCGATCGTCACCCTCGCGGAGTTGTTCGCGGAGGCCGGTTGGCTGCCCGAAATGGAAGCCGCGGCGATCTCACGGGTGCGCGCCCCGCGTGCCGAGGACGGTCAGCGGCCCGGGCGGTGGTTATCTGTTGAGCAACTCAAGCTGTTGATGGCCGCTTCAAGAGAGATCGCCACATCGGATCTACAAGGGACTCGTAATCACTTGGTGGTCACGATCTTATGTACTATGGCCTTACGCCGTGAGGAGTTGTCCGTAGCGCGTTGGGGCGATCTTAGCCTTCAGAATAACCGTCCGGTGTTGCGTGTGCATGGCAAGGGCCGCAAAATCGCTACGATCGATCTTCCCCGTCCCGTGATGCGTGGCCTAGAGACTTGGCGTAGCATCGTCACCGCCAGCGATCATCCACCGTCCGATCGATCCCCGTTGATTCGGCGAGTCTGGAAAGGCGGCCGGATTTCCCGCGGCGGTCTCACCCCGGACGGCATTTGGTGGATCATCGATGCGACCGCCACTTATGCCGGAATCGGCCACGTTGCGCCGCACGATCTTCGGCGTTCTGTGGCCGGCGCATTACATGAGGCCGGAACGCCCGTCGATAAGATCAGCCAACTCTTGCGCCATAGTAGCATTTCAGTCACCGAACGTTACTTAAATCGTTTAGCCCGTGCCAATGAAGGCGCGATCTTGATGAGTAACGTCTTGGGCTTAGAAGATGCCGCCGAACAAGAAGAATGGCCTGGTTTTGATTAGCACAATCGATCCGCTAGGGGATCAAATCAGCGGGGAGAGTCGCTCTCCCCGCCAATTCATTTAAGGGATGTGGCCCGGACACCCGCTATTTTGCGGTGGGCCGGGGTCAAACGGACAACTATCTTCAGGATCGGGTGTGCCGTCCCCGTCGCTATCGGGGGGGATAACCGGACATCCATTCCCATGAATCCCATAGCCTTGATCGCCTTCATCCGGACATGAGTCACTCGGATCGGGAACTCCATCCCCATCACGATCCGGCGGGGGTAATGGACACCCAGAACCATCTACCCCATAGCCATTTGAGCCTTGATTCGGGCAAGAGTCATTCGGATCCGGAACCCCATCCCCATCTGCATCTAAGATCGGACAACCATTGCCATAAACCCCATAACCCACTGACCCTTGATTCGGGCAAGCATCATTGGGATCGATGACACCATCTCCATCGCTGTCTGCGGGCGGAGGCGGATTCGGACATCCGGTGCTATCAATGCCGTGGCCTTCATTGCCGCGGCGCGGACACGAGTCGCTAGGATCTGGGATTCCGTCTCCATCGGTATCGGGAATCGGCGTGGGATTCGGACATCCGGTGCTATCCACGCCTTGACCTTCATTGCCACGACGCGGACACGCATCCCGCGAATCAGGAATGCCGTCTCCATCGCTATCTTGACCGACCGCGGTGGGAACAATAGGACATCCCCGCCGATCGACTCCGTGGCCTTGACTGCCTTGATCCGGGCAAGCATCGATCGGATCGGCCACGCCGTCAAAATCGCGATCCCCAGCTTGGGTGGGACGTGGGGTGCTGGTCGCACGTTGATCCGAGGGAGTCCGCGTAGGGGTGCGTTGTGTACCATCAGGAGTCGCGGTCAAAGTGCTACCGCAGCCATTGGTGGCACGACTACCGACTTGATCGGGACATTGATCGGAATCTCCGAACACTTGATCTTGATCCGAATCCACCAAAGCGATCAAACAAGCAGGGATCGCTTGTAAATCGCGTAAATCACGCGTGAGATCATAAAAGCGCAAGGCTTCGGCATAATCGATCGGCGTGGAGTCATCGATCGTTTCATCCAAGCGATTCAGATCGATCGTGAATTGTTGCCCTTCTGTCAGTTGATGCTCTTGATCGGTGATCTGAAGTTGACATTGACCATCGTAACAGCTAAATGTGACCTGTTTTGTAAACGGACGATAAGCGACGGAAAGGCAAGCGCTATTGGAGGTAAAACGCACATTGCGATCCTCTTTGAGGATCACCAGCACCCCGTTTTGAGCATATTGTCCATTTTCGATAAAAACCGCACCCTCTGGTTCTAAGAGCAGATCAAGGTCGTTTTCATCAATGTCATCGATCGTCAAGGCGGTATCAGGCATCAGATACAACACAGCGGGTTGTTCGGCATTCTGCCCCCCGTCCGCGATCAGATAACGCGCTTCACGTTTAGCATCAATCGCCTCACCTTCGATCACCTCGCTAGAGGTCGTGCCATTGGCGGTGAAGATCAAGCCCGCGCCCCGTATACTGGCGGTAGGACGGACGGTACTGGTCGCAGACGGGGTAAAGGTGATCGTGGGGGTGAAGGTAAAGGTCGGACTTATGATCGTCTCGATCAACGTCGGACTCGATTCCACGGTAGGCGCAAGGGTATCTGTGGGGAGATCGGTGTTTATTTGAGCGATCACCTCCGGCGTGGTATCGGTGGATGAGTTGGAATTGAGCGCAAGCGCGCCCATCAAACCGATCAAAACGAGTGCGATCGCGATCACCCCCCCAAACACATAACGACGATCCACCGAACGCGGATCGATCGTGGGAAGTGAGATCGAAGGGCGTGAACGTGTACCGGACGGGGTAGGCGGCGCAAGTAGAGTGCGATCGATCTTCTTACGGTTAACGGGTTCAGTAAAAAAGCCGTTCGCTACGCCGGAATCCGCCGCCACCGCTCGCGAAAAGGCATGTGCAAAGGCCCCGACCGAAGGATAGCGATCTTCTGCATCTTTGGCCATCGCCTGCGCTAAAACTTCGGTAATTTCGGGAGAGAGGTCATCACGGATCACATGCACTGCTTCGGCATCTTCATACAGATGTTTGTGCATCAATTGGAAGGGTGTGGCAGCCGCAAAAGGCGGTTGACCACTTAAAAGGCGATAGACCAACACGCCTAGCGCGTATTGATCAGCGGCCGGAGTCAATTCCTCATTCCGCCATTGTTCCGGCGGCATATAAGTCGGTGTGCCGATCGTCATCCCGGTACTGGTGAGTCCGGTGGTTGCATCCATCAATTTTGCGATCCCAAAATCAGCAATATAGGCATTGCCTTGATCGTCAAACATGATGTTGCTGTCTTTAATATCCCGATGAATCACGCCGCGTTTATGGGCATAATCCAAGCCGCTGGCTACTTGCTGAAGCATTTGTGCCACTTCGCCTAAAGACGGTAAGGGGTTTTTACTCTGGTGACGTTGAATCATTCGATCGCTCAACGTGCCTCCAGTTAAAAGACGCATCACCAGATAGGTATTGCCGCGTTGTGTGCCGTAATCAAAGACGGGGACGATATTGGGGTGTTCCAAAGCGGCGGCGGTTTCGGCCTCGCGATTAAAACGCTCCACATAGCCCGGTTGCTTGGCAAATTCGGCGGGTAAAACCTTTACTGCGCGATCCACATTTAAATTAGTTTGACGCGCCCGATAGACCGTTCCCATCCCGCCTTGTCCGATGAGTTCAATCAGGGTGTAATTTCCAAACGTTTGACCAGAAAAATCTCTAAATTGCATATCATCCCTGCCAGCTCAAAAAAGCACGGCTATTATAGAAATAGCCGCGCATTTTACAAAATAGTTCCTAAGTCATCTAAGAAGTGATTTATGGCGGACTGGGACAACCGTTGAAACGCCGCCGCCCTGTTTCAAACGGGCAATCGTCATCCTCATCAAGCACCCCGTCGCCATCTTCATCATGATTACACGGATCACCGACAGGATCGTGATAAGGATCGTTTACACAGTCATCATCCGGATCAAGAATCCCATCGCCATCGCTATCACCGGGCAGAATTGGGCATCCATTTTCACCCACGCCATATCCCTCATCGCCTCGCTCTGGGCATTCATCATAAATGTCAGACACACCATCATCATCCCCGTCGCCGACCGGGCAGCCGTTTTCATAAACACCGTGTCCCTCATCCCCTTGTTCCGGGCATTCATCATAGAGGTCAGACACCCCATCGTTATCCCCATCGCCAATGGGACAGCCGTTAACGTAGATCCCGAACCCAAAATCCCCTTCATTCGGGCATTCATCGCGGGAATTGGGGACTCCATCGCCGTCATTATCGCGGATCGGACATCCATCGCTATCGATTCCCGCGCCGCGATCCCCTTGATTCGGACAAACATCGCGATTATCGGGGACTCCATCGCCATCGCGATCGGTTACGCCGGGGTTTTCGTTCGGTAGTGGGGTATGGGTTGGGATCACAAGGGTCGGAGTCGCCGTGAAGCGTGGAGCGGGTTGGGTTTGAGCAATCGTGATCGCGACTCCAGTTGGGTTGATCCGCACGGTACTTGCGCTAATCCATGCGGTGCTATTACGATCGATGCGTTTGATCAAATACCATTGACGATCGCGTGATTGTGCCAATACTTCTAATTCTGTGCCGCGCACAAAGTTCGCGACCACGTTAAAACTTGTGCCGGGACCGCTCCGCAAATTAGCGGTGACGGTGATGATCGTAGCCGTGATCCGTGTCGTGGCTAAGGTGAGCGCGCCGCTGTCTAAGGTATTGCCGGCCGTTGGGGTTAGGGTCAAGGTTGGGCTTGAGATCTTGGTCAATAACGCGGTGAAAGTCTCGGTTGGCGTTAGCGTGACCGTAGGCTTATCGGAATTATTGATCACTTGGGCGACGTTGGTCTGATAGATCTCCGTTAAAATGGGAGAGTTAAACGGATCTTCATCCAGATCAGCCCGTGCATCAAATGGACGTGCAAAAGCAAAGATCGCCACCCCCATCGCAAGGATTAAGGTGAGTAGGACAATGATGAACACCGAAGCGGGTGAAATCCCCCGCGAGGTCGGTGGCATCATCAGCGCAGGTGGGATCGGAGGCACTGGAGGCGATGGGGCCGACGGTGCAAGCGGTGTCGTAAAAATGGGGGTTGGGGTGGTCATGACATCGGTCATCGCGGGACGGGGCGCGGGACGCGATACGATCACCGGCATGGTAAAAAATTGGGTGGTCGCTTTTTGTGTATCGTTGATTGCCTCATCAAATGCACGGGAAAAGGCCATCACATGGGTATAACGATCATCGGGATCTTTCGATAAGGCCCGTGCCAGAACCAATCCCACCGATTCCGGCAGTTCTTCGCGCACGCTGTGGGCTAACGGGGCGGCCTCAAAAATGTGTTTGTGCATCAATTGATAGGGAGTCAGCGCATCAAACGGAAAACTTCCCACCACCAATTGATAGACCATCACCGCTAAAGCATATTGATCGGCGGCGGGGGTCAAATTGCCGCCGCTCCATTGTTCCGGCGGCATATAGAGCGGTGTGCCGATCGTCAAACTAGATCCGGTGAGGCCGCTGGTCGCATCCATCAATTTCGCAATGCCAAAATCGGTGAGATAAGCATTGCCTTGTTGATCAAACATCACGTTGCTGTCTTTGATGTCCCGGTGGATCACACCGCGGCCATGAGCATAATCCAAAGCGCTGCTGATCTGCCGGAGCATCTGTGATACTTCACCCAGACCCGGCAAAGCGACTCCTTGACGGGCGCGCTGTGCCATGCGATGACTTAAAGTGCCGCCGTGCAGCAAGCGCATCACCAAGTAACTTGTACCACGTTGCGTGCCGTAATCAAAGACGGGGACAATGTTCGGATGTTCTAAAGAAGCGGAGGTTTCAGCCTCACGGGTGAAACGTTCCACATATCCCGGATTTTCGGAAAAAGCAGAAGGCAAGACCTTCACCGCACGTTCAACTTGTAAATTGACCTGAATCGCTCGGTAAACCGATCCCATGCCACCTTGACCGATGAGTTCAATCAGTTGGTATTGGCCAAAGGTTTGCCCTGAATAATCAATGAATTGTTGCATAAACCAACCTAACGTCAATGAATGCTTAGATTATAAGCCTAATCGTAAAGCTAGGACAAAAATTGACGATTTCGTAACAATTATCTGATTGATCAAGGATAGGCGTTTAAGCGAACGGTGTGCTTAATATTTTGAAATAGTTTGCATAAGTCGCTTGGGTTTATATAATCACGGGACACGTTTCAAGTTTGGGGACACTATGCAATCTCGTGATTTTTCAGGTCAGACCTTTGGACAGTACCAAATCCTTGAGCTGATTGGCCAAGGCGGGATGGGTGCAGTTTACCGCGCTAAGCAAATCACTTTGGACGTAGAGCGGGCGATTAAGATCCTACCCGCAGAATTTGCCCAACACCCAGATTACACCCATCGCTTTACCCGGGAGGCAAAAACGGCCGCGGGACTACAGCATCCGAATATCGTTTCGGTGATCGATTACGGCACGTATCAAGGGAACAGTTACTTGGTGATGCCGCTTCTTTCGGGCGGATCGTTAAGCGATCGCTTGGAGCAACGCCTACAAGGCAATCATCCTTTGCCGTCTTTGTCGGAGGTTGCGCGTCTGCTCACCCAGATCGCCAGCGCCTTAGATTATGCTCATGGGCGCGGTGTGATTCATCGGGACATTAAAGACAGCAATATCATGTTTGATGACCAAGGCAACGCTTACATCGCGGACTTTGGGATCGCAAAATTGATGTACGCCGCGACTCGGTTGACCACTACCAATATGACCATTGGCACACCCGCTTATATGTCCCCAGAGCAATGGCAAGGGGGATCAGGCATTGAGGCCCCGACCGATCAATATGCGTTAGGGGTGTTGATCTATCAATTGTTAAGTGGTGAACCGCCCTTCCAAGGGGATACCCCGTTCCAATTGATGCACAAGCATCTCTATCAAGACCCTGAACCGATTCAACAGTTACGCGATGATGTACCAGAAGCGCTTCAGGCCATTTTAGCGCGGGCCATGGCCAAAGATCCCGATGATCGTTATCCGACCGTGAGTGCTTTTGCGGATGCTTTTCGCGAGGCGATCCATGAGGTTGGATCCACCGCCGAAACACAATTCTTCACCATGCCGATTAAGCGTAAATCGACTAAGCCAACCGCGGGCCGCTCTGGTGTTTATGGCGCACCACCTCCGCCATTGCCATTACCTGTACCACCCGATCGGCGGTTAATTTTCGGCGGCGTGATCGCGGCGGTGATGATCGCGATCGCCTTACTTGCGTTTCTAGCAGCGAACTTGAATCAGGACGCGGAGGATCCGGCGTTGATCGCGTTGGCGGCTTCCACCGATCTATCCCCCACCTTGACGCTTACATCAACCATCACCGAGACGGCCGCCTTGACACCGACGATTGAACCCGTGGCCACGAATACCAGCACAGCGATACTAACTCCCACACTTCAATTCACCGCGTCACCGACAACAACTCCGCGTCCTACCGTGGCGGTCGAAAACGCAGGATCGATGTTTCGTGCGGGCGGTGCATCTCCGGTGGAGGTGATGAATGGAGCGGAGATCGTACCGGTTAATGCACTCCGTTACTTGATTGCAGACGGTGGGCGAAATTTAAGCGCGCCGGGCGTTCTCTATCTGTCACCACAAACCGGCCTCACACTTGCCGACATTGACGATCAAGAGATCGAATTGCTGTTAGATCAAGGCGGCGATCTGTTTATCGAAAGCGGTCAATTCAGCGAAGGCGGCATTACGGTGATCCTTGCCGAAGATCGCAATATCCGTTACACCGCTAACGCCGCGTGCATGGCGGTTTTCTATGAGGATCGCGAGTCGCCATCGGCTGAAACCACCGACGTGAACTTTAGTTGTTATGGGCGTGAGGGGAATTGTCAGGTGTCGATCGGTTCTACAGAGATTGCGATCCCGGATGGATCGCGCATCCGCTTGAATCTTGCCCAACGCGAACAGGTGGATGAAACCGTAGCCATTGATTACGCCGAAGCGTTGCGCTATTACGAGATGATCACCGAGGCGCACGAACGCGATGATCAACCCGCCTGTTTAATACCGCTCGTTGATCCGGATCAAGACAGCTTGATCGGCGCGGATGATGAATGCCCGAATGATCTCGGATCCGTGGGTGATAAGGGCTGCCCCGCTATCACCAATACACCCCGTCCGACTACGGCCCCTCGTGCGACCAATACGCCGCGCCCGACTGCGGTCGGGGATCGTGATTTTGACGGTGTGCTTGATCCCAACGACGCTTGCCCTGATCAAGGGAATGAAGGGCTTGGAATCGATAACCGTGGCTGCCCTATCCGTGTCCTTGATAGTGATGGAGATGGGGTACCAAATGAAAGCGATGCTTGTCCAAATGAGGGTGATCAAGGACTCGGCCTCTATCCAAGCGGTTGTCCAATTTTGGACAATGATGGTGATGGGGTGTTTAATCGTGATGATAATTGTCCCAATGAGGGATCAATAGGTTTTGGAGTCTATGGGGATGGTTGCCCAATTTTGGACGGTGATAATGACGGTATTCCCGATCCCGATGACGCTTGTCCACGCCGTGGCGATGAAGGCTTTGGTGTGTACGCAGATGGATGTCCGATTCCGGATAGTGATGGGGATGGGATTCCCGATCCCAACGATGCTTGCCCAAATCGCGGCGATCAAGGTGGAGGGATTGATGGAAATGGTTGTCCGTTTCCAACACCAACGCCTTTTGGATAGGAGTTAGGTAGCCATTTCATAGTTTTTACCTAAAACTCAAAAGTTATCTGCTATCTCCAATGTTCAACCCCCACAATTTTGTATCAACCTGCCCTAGTGAAAATAGGGCAGGTGAATCACACCGCACGCACTTCCCCAGTTTGTCGCTTTTCTTCAATGATCTTGTCCTCAACTAAGGGAATATGCGCTTCGTCCGTGTCAGAATGATTCATTTACGATACCCCATTAAAAACTATAGAAAAAATTACACTTATGGATAACGACCGACTTCAATCAATGCTTGCCGTTCAAACAATCGATGTGACAAGTTGAGTTTTAATACGAAAATAGTCACTCGACCTACAGCCGTTCTTGGGATGATGGTGGGACCATTCAACTCAAAATGATCCTTCCAGACATCTTTACGCGGATGATATAACAGCGTCACTTGTTTATTGAGCGGATCGAAAGAGGCAAAATCACTTCCCTTAAAACGATTACAATCAAAACAAGCTAAACACAAATTGCTCTCAACAGTTTCACCACGATGCTTTTCTGGAATAATGTGATCGATTTCATGGACAAACAATGTATCTTGTTGATGAACCAAACAATATTCACAACGTTGGTTTGCCTTTTCAATCACTTGACGGCGTAGGGACTCAGGAATGTAAGTCATGAAGATTTCAAACGCTGATGGGCTTTCGCCTTGAGCAGGATAAAAAAGTGTTGAACGCGCCCGGCTTCCTCTAATTCCAGCTGCTCTGCATCGGTCAACCCGCCATTTCGATTTTTCGTCAATAAATCACGTAATCGCGCTTGGGCTGCATCCGACGCATGAAACGCGATGATCGCTTGCGGTGTAGGGGAAGAGAGTAAAAACTCTAACACTTCATCCTGAATGCTGATTTGAGGCGCTAAATCGTTCATCTCAACGGCTTTCCTTCTATATCGTGTTCCTGATCTTCACACGGTGCGGATCTCACCCGTTTGGCGCTTTTCTTCGATGATCTTGCCGTCAACCAAGGTCAACACCCGATCGGTTTGACGGGCCAAGTCCGCGTCATGCGTCACGATCACAATCGTTGTGCCGTATTCGGCGCGGATCGCATATAACGTCTCCCAGACCAACGCGCCGGACTCGGTGTCTAAATTTCCGGTCGGTTCATCGGCTAATAGCAACGGCGGGTTATTGGCTAAGGCCCGGGCAATCGCCACGCGCTGCTGTTGACCGCCCGAAAGCTCCGCCGGCCGATGATGATACCGATCCCCTAATCCCAAGCGCGTCAAGAGGTCTTTCGCACGCTTTTCTGGCTTAAAATTGGGTTTTTGGGCGAATTGGATCGGTAACATCACATTTTCAAGCGCGGTCAATGTCGGGATCAAGTTAAAAAACTGAAAGATAAAGCCGATCTTCTCATTTCGCAGATCGGTCAATTGATCCTCATTCATCCGGCTGATCTCAATGCCATCGATCGCAACTTGGCCACGGGTTGGCGTATCGAGTCCGCCAATAATGCCTAATAAAGTGCTTTTGCCACTGCCAGAAGGGCCAACGATCCCGACCAATTCCCCCGCTGTAATGGTCAGATCGACTCCGCGCAAAGCGTGGATCACGATCTTGCCCAAGCGTAACTCCTTGGTGACATTCTGCACGCGGATCACCGCGTTTTGTGTCATGCCGTTATTCGCCTTTCGTAGCGCGATCATGTTCGATCAACGCCAACGCTTCCTCAAAAGTCGCTATCAATTGCCACCGCTCCGTTCGAGTCGGATTAAGCCGTTTAAATGTGTGGATCATCGTATTCAAAAACCGACTCCCCCCACAAATCACCAACAATCCAAGGTTGGGGGTCATGTTATTTGCACCCGACCGTAAAAACGGCATCATGTCAGGGCGTGGGATGTTTTTAGAGCGCGAAAAATCAAAGATCACATCTGCCCGTTGCGGTACACGTTGTAATAACCGTTGGATGCCCGTCTGCACCCCTAACGAATGTTCTTCCCAAGTCCATGGATCACTGTAACGATGACAAAGGATCAACCGCTGTTCATCTATCCATTCGATAGTTATACCCATCACTAGCTCCGAAGTCGATCAGGAGCGATATAAAATCGCCCCTGTGAGTAGATTTACAGTTAATCCCCGACCACTTCCGGCACATAGACCGGGGTGAGCCAATCGCGATATTTCGCAACCTTGCCATTGACCACCTCATGATAGTAATCGCGCAATTTCACGGTGATCTCCCCCATCGCACCGTCACCGATCAAACGATGTTCCACTTGGGTCACGGCCGCGATCTGTACCCCGGTGCCGCATAAGAACAGCTCATCCGCCAGATAGACCTCAGTACGATCGATGTCTCGTTCGATCACCTCAATCCCCAGATCATCGCGTAATAATTGGATGATCGTGCGGCGGGTAATGCCCTCTAACACGTTGGCATTCACCGGCGGTGTGATCGCTACACCCTTCCGAATGATAAACACATTCGACGCACTGGCTTCCGAAACATGCCCATCATCGTTTAACACCAACGCCTCATCATAACCGGATAACACCGCGTCTGATTTGATCAAGGCAGAATTGGCATACGCACCGCTCACCTTACCCCGCGCCGGAATCGCGTTATCATCCACGCGCCGCCATGCAGAAAAACAGACGTGCGCGCCTTCTTCTTTTTGGATATAACGACCGAATGGCATGGCCCAGATCGTCAACGCATCGGACACATCATGCAAACGCACGCCGATCCCTTCAAACGATTTGTAAGCGATCGGACGAACATAACAATTTTCTTTAAAACCCTCTGTCCGCAACAGTTCTAAGAGAATATCACGTAATGCTTCGGCCGTATGTGGAACGTGAATCCGCATTAAACTGGCCGAGTTGATCAAGCGCTCAAAGTGATCCACTGGACGGAACACAAACAACTGTTGTTCTTGGTCACTCCAATAGCCGCGTAACCCGCCGAATACAGCCGTGCCGTAGTTAAAAGCATGGTTCATCACGCTGACTTTTGCTTCAGCAATCGGGACGATTTTACCATCAAAAAAAGCATAATTTGCTGTTGCCATACCCGCTCCTTAACTGTTCATAATTTCGATTGTACCTGATCGCTATCCGGTAAGATCAAGTACCATTTTAGCCCATCAATTAAAACGAGGGGAATTGTCCCCTCGTGGAATAGTCACTGTTTAGGTCGTCAGTGTTGAATGGATCATTATTCAATTGTATTTAGGTCGTTCTCACCCCAAATAATCGCGAAGGTTGTGCGCTAAACGGGGGTGACGTAAACGGCGTAACGCTTCTTTTTCCAGTTGCCGAATCCGCTCCCGACTCAATCCAAATTTATTCGCAATTTCTTCTAGGGTGTGGGGTTCTCCGCCGCCTAATCCGAATCGGAGTCGGAGGATGTGGCTTTGGCGGGGGGTCAGTTCACTTAACACTTCTTCGATCGTCTCTTCTAACAGATGTTGCGTTGCTGCTTCTACTGGACTCGGCGAATCTTGATCTTCAATAAAATCCCCAAATTCGCTATCGCCATCCTCACCCACCGGCCGCTCTAAGGCGATCGCGTGTTGACTGGCATCCATCATGCTGCGGATCGCATCAGCGGGGATGTCCATTTCGGCCGCGATTTCTTCGGGACTTGGCCGGCGACCCATCAATTGTTCTAAGGATTGTGCGGTGCGATACATCTGGCGGATGCGTTCGGTCATGTGCAGGGGGATGCGGATCGTGCGGGTTTTTTGTGCTAAGGCGCGGGTGATCGCTTGTCGGATCCACCAAGTTGCGTAAGTGCTAAAACGGTTGCCACGACGGTAATCGTATTTATCCACAGCGCGCATCAGCCCGACGTTGCCTTCTTGGATTAAATCGGGAAATGGCAACCCTTGTCCCATGTAGCGTTTCGCGATGCTGACCACCAAGCGGGTATTGGCCCGTCCTAGGTGTTCGCGTGCCAATTGACCATCCCGCATCAACCGCTCAACATGATCAATCCATGAGGCGCTATGACGTTCGCGAGCCCCCGGTCGGTATAAACGCTCTTGCGCTTTTTTACCGATCTCGATGCGCCGCGCTAAGGTGATCTCTTCTTCGGCCGTCAATAGGGGTTCTTGGGCCATTTGCCGAAAATATAAACCCACCGGATCATCCGGTGAGACCGCGTTAATGTCACCCACTCCCGGATCTTGTAAAATTTCTTCCGGTTCAAATTCCATGTCAAGTTCATCAGTCAGCGGTAATCGTGTTGGGGTATTGTCACTTTCTTGTCGGAGTTCGATGCCGAGTTCATCTAATTCATAAAGAATCGTCTCGATGGTGGTGATATCGTCGCCGTCTTCTTCCAATACTTCAAGAACGTCGTCAAAAGTGAGGTAGCCGCGCTGATCAGCGCGATTAATAAGTTCTTGTATCACAGTATACCCCTATTCAATATACGAAGCTAGCTGGTCAATCAAAGCGTCTAAGATCTGCCACCCAACATTACGACTATTTACATAAGCGCCCATGCCTCACTCATCAAAGTGGATCGAAATTCTAAGTTAGCGTTGCTCTAATTGCATCACAATTTTCGTTTTATGGCAAACGCGAGTCTTAGCATTACTTAACAATTCGCATTCTAGCACACATCCGGATTGTTTTTGAATTAATGATACCTAAGCGCCCGTAAAAATTTACGCAACTTAAGTCCCCTACCGATATTACACAATATAATCCTCTAATTCAATGCTCATTCTTTCTAAATGATCATCAAACAGATCATCAAACCCTCTGATCCGCGATCGGTTACTGGGATTGATCCCGATCTTTGCGTTTTTGCAACAATTTCGCGCCGATATTGCCCGTCGGCGCGCTGTTGGTCTCTTCGGTGGGTGTTGAACGCGGTGTATAACGCGGTTTCGCATCGCTTCCCGTGTTCAATGTCTCTGATGAGACTGGAGCGGCCTTGGTTTCGCTTTCAGCCTTGCGCGCACGCAAAGCCCCGATCGTATGAGACGGTGATTTTTCCTCTGCTTCAGTCTGTGTACGTTGACGCGCCCGGTCTCGCGCTTCTAACAGTGATCCTAATCGTTCGGTGGGTGTGCCAAGCGCCTGAGCGCGAGAAAACTTGCCCCCCACATAGGCGCGCAACCGTTGTAAATCGCTTTGGGTGATGATCAAACGCCGCACCGCCACATCTAACGGCAATAACAGCAACGCGATCAACATCAGCAACGGCGCAACGGGCGCTAATGTCCCTTGTGAGATGATCGTCCGATCAAAAGCGGACGTGATCTCCCCAGTTAAGGATCGCCCTTGTGTAATTTCAGCCAATACAGGCAAGATCGACTCGTCCGTGGCGGCGGTCAAATATTCTGGCGAATAACTCATCACCCACCCGGAAGTCTGACTCACGGTGATCGGTTGCTCCACTTCCCCCCCTGCCCCCGCGATCCGCACCAGATACGCACCTTCCTCACCGGGCGTAAACACCGCTTCATATCGCCCCGGTGCTACTTGACGCAAGGTGATCCGCTGATTCGCAAAACGTGGATCCACGATCGAAGCTTGCAGATCAAGCCCATTTAAAAACGCGCCGTCTCCATCCACCGCATCAACGATGATCCGGGCCTGTTCGTTTTCCATCACCACTCGCATCTCAACCGAGTTATCACCGCCTTCGGTGATCGTCCAACGCACCGCTTGACTCCAAAAACGCGAAAAGTCCGCCCATGAAACCCAATTTGCCCCCCAACGGGCGGTCGCATCACTCATGAACGCCACGGAACGCCCTAACCCATATTGCCAAGACACCAAGATCGGATCATTGAACTCATTCGGGGCGCGTAAAATCACTTGTGAGGCGGTTTTCGGTGTGACACCCACATAACCCAACAAGGAAGGAAGCTGATTAATGCCGTCTAAAATCGGGTTACGGGCAGTTAACACCGGGGTAAACGGTTCTTCAAAAATATAAGAGCGAGTCGCTAACACCGTCTCTTGTGAGAAAATCGTCGGGATCGCGCTCACATCATTGGCGATGTGATAATTTCCGCCGCCGGCCCGCGCCATATCCGCCAATAATGGGGACGGCGCACCGATCGCGATCGTGGTCGTGGTGACACCATGATCGGTAAACAAGCGACTGGTCAATTCAACCAATCCCGTGGCATCAGCGAGGCCATCGGTGAGCAGGATGATATGTTTGATTTCGGCCGGTTCATTCACAATATCGGTTTCAACCAAGCGCATCCCCGCTAAAATGTCTGTGCCTCCACTGGGTCGCAATGTCCCCACGATTCGGCGCAATTCTTGTTGATCGTTGACATTTTGAAAGCGTGCCACCCAAAATGCAGACGCATCAAATGACGCGATCCCGGCCCGATCGCGTGGCAATAACAAAGCGACGGAACGGTTGATCGCCTCTTTAGCCAATTCGATCATCGGCACACCCGACGGCGCGATCGCGCCCATACTGCCCGAACGATCGATCACATAGGCGATCGTCAATTGTGGGAGACGTTGTTGATCCTTGATCTGCATATCGACGGGTAAGGCGGCCTCTAATGGGGTGTTAAAATAACCGCCGGGGCCATAGGTCTGGGGCCCACCGACCACCACCAACCCGCCACCTAAATCACGCACATAGGTTTCGATCGCTTCCATGCGACGCAAGGATAATTGTGTGGCCGAGACATTCACCAAAATCACACTTTTATATTGTGCAAGGCCGGCGACTCCGGTCGGTAAGCTGTTGATCGTGATCTCATCTACGATCAACCCCGCTTCACGCAACGCGGGGGTTAAATAGCGCGTATCTTCTGGTGTTGCGCCGACCAATAAGACTCGCGAGGGGCCGATCACTTGGCTAAAGGTCGCTAACGTGTTGTTTTGATAAAAGACATCCCCTTGTTCCGGTTCAACCACCACCTGAAAATCGCGGAAACCGGTTTCTAGCGCGGTCAAGGTCAAAGTACGATTATTCGCACCGCGTTGTAGCTGGGTTTGCTCTCGGTAGATCTCCTCACCCCCTGCAAACACCACAACCCGGGCCGGTGTATCAAGATCTGACTCAATGTTAATGGTGAGGTCAAATTGTTGCCCCTCCTGCACACTAGACGGTACGTTGACTTCGGTAACGCGCACCTCTGGTTCTGGATTGCGTTGGAGCGGCACATAGCTAATTTCAACCTCCGAGGCCGCAGCTAATTGGGCCGCCGCTTCAGCATTCCCCAGAGTTTGAATGCCGTCACTAAAGATCACGATCCGTCGGGCAGCATCGGCGGGGAACATCGCCAGAGCCAAGCGGATCGCTTCGGCGATGTCGGTATTTCCCGTGTTAGGCGTTGCTCGTAATGTGACTCCCAACTCTAATGAAGCGCCGAGTCCACGCTCCACTTGAGCATCCCCCCCAAACACCACCAACCCGGCCAAGTCATCCGGATTCATCGCATCCGTGGCAGCCCGCACCTGAGTCAGCGCTTGATCTACCCCAACCACCCCAACACTATCCGACGCATCGATCAAGAAGATCACCGCTAATTTTTCGGCAGATTGAACCACTTGCGTTCCAGCCAGCGAAAAAACCAACAAGGTGATGATCACCACTCGGATCATCAAGCTGATAATGTCTCGACTCCGCCGGAAACGCTGCCGCGGCCAACCGATATATAACACGATTGGGATCGCGATAAACAAGATCAACGCTAGAGGGGTTGTAAAAACCATTTTGATAAATCTCTTTGACCACGTTATCTCCTAATCATAGCACAAAATACACCTCATCATCTGGGTGGAGATCGCTAGACAAGCGGCAACACCCGTTTTTCTCTCACATGCTCTGCTAAAACGTGATAATTGTCACCTCTTTTTGCCGCAACTTATGTTACGATCGATAAGCTGAATCACACCCAGTAAACATCGGACAATGCTAACGAATTGCCTTTTGTCATTATCATCGTTGTTGTACACATCATTGGATCATCTATTACGGATTTATAGGAGAAACAGATGACTCGATCCGCTTTGCGTGTGGCTTTAGTTCAATTGCCTTGGACGGGGGATCGCGATACCATGATCGCCGCCTATCGCCCTTTGATCCATCAAGCGGCACATAAAGGCGCACAAGTGGTTTGTTTACCTGAATTTTCGCTTTCACCGTATTTCGCCGGCGTTCGAGATCAAGCCGGATATGGGTGGGCTGAACCGTTAATCGGTGGGATGAGCGATCAGGTGTTTAGTGCGTTAGCCCGTGAACACAGGATCACGCTGATTAGCAGCATCTTTGAGCAGGATCACGCTGATTATTTTGATACCGCCGTCATTCACGGCCCCTCCGGCACACAGATCGGAAGCACACGTAAGATCCATATCCCCTCCGGGGACGGCTATCATGAGACCGATTATTTTAACGGTTGGCATGAATATCCCGTTCATGACCTTGGCCTGCTCATGATCGCCACACCGACCTGTTATGATCAATGGTTTCCAGAGTTGGCGCGGATCTACGCCCTCAATGGCGCGCATTTTATCTTTTATCCGACCGCGATCGGTTCTGAACCCAATGCGCCGGAAGTGGATAGTATGGAGATGTGGCAAACGGTGATGCGTGGTCATGCGATCGCTAACGGCGTGTTTATCGCGGCCGCGAACCGGATCGGACGGGAAAACCGCGTCACCTTTTACGGAAGCAGCTTTATCTGTGATCCCATGGGGCGGATTTTGGCCCAAGCCGGACGCGATACCACCGAGGTGATCGTCGCCGATTTAGAGCCAGAGGTTTTATTGAAGTGGCGTGAATTGTTCCCGCTCTTGCATCAGCGCAAACCCGCGTTGTATACCCGTTTGACAGAACCCTATTCCGGTTCAGATCGTCCAGACTGGCTGAGCTAAGATTTGAGTCGCGGAGCGTCCATGGCAAGGCTAAGATTTGAGGCCGGGATAATCCAAAAACATCACTTCTAACGCGAGGCGCACATTGACATTGGTCGAAAGCTGACTCATCAAAGTTTGTGTGCCTTTCAACGCTTTGAGCGCTTCATCCGCCCCGAACTGATAGCGCATCCGCTCCATGTTCGGCAGACGATCGCTGTTACTTGGTTTGACCGGGCTGCCCTCCGCGTGTAGCAGAATATCACGCCAATAGGTCTGCCAAAGTTCTAAGAGCCGAATCAAGCTGGCCTTGTCTTTGCTTAGATCTTGCGCCACTTCAAACCGTTCAACCCGCTTTTGGGTCAAGATCTGCTCTAAGAGGGTGAGGGCTTGATCGCGCTGTTCTAAGAAGGTGGTGTCTTGGATCGCGTTGATCGCCCAACCAATCCGGCCACTACTCAAACGGGCCACGAGTCCAGCACGTTCAGGATCGGCCGCATATTCGGTGATCAAGATCTCGCGAAGCGTCTCACTCGGCACGGGACGCAAATAAAACACCTGACAACGGCTCAAAATCGTCGGGAGCAGGCCTTCGGTGCTAGATGCAAGTAACAGGATACGGGCATGGGCCGGCGGTTCTTCTAAGGTTTTGAGGATCGCATCTTGGGCTTGCCCTTTGGCATGATCAAAATCCGAAATGATCGCCAGTCGATAGCGACTCGCATAAGGCTTCAACGAGATCCGACGCATCACCTCACGCAATGCCTCAATTTTGAGCGCGCCCGTGTTGGGATCTAATTCGGAATACACCAGATCAGGATGATTCCCGCTTAGCGTCAAGCGGCATGAAGCACACTCACCACACGGGCGTTGTGACAGATCCTCATGCTGACAGTTGAGCATCATCGCGAAATAATGGGCAAAACGGGTTTTACCGATTGAAGGCATCCCGACAATCAGATACGCTTGCCGCAAGCGTTGATGAATCAGCGCTTTGCGGAGAAAATTCACCGCCCAATCATGCCCAAAGACCTTAATACTATCCACACCGTGTCCCTTATCGTGTTAGAGAAGTTGTCGGTTTGAAAACAAGTTTGATAAACGCACTTGGAACCCCGGTAACAAGTCCCCGCCTTCTAAACAGGCGGTCACTTGCGCGGTCTCTAATTGGTGAGTCGCGACCGAGGCCCATTGCGCGATCACTATAGCTTTTTCTCGCATCGAAATCAACCACACCACATGCGTACCATAACGCAAATAATGGCGCGCACGGGTCAGATCGACGGTCTCTTGGATCTCAATAGCGAGATCGGGCGCTTGGGGCAAATACGGATTAAGGCTGAGATCAGGCAAGTGTTGGATCGCGCTAAAACCGAAGGTCGGGATCAACACGTTATAAGGGTCAAGCGTGTACCCCGTATTCGGAGCGGTGATCTTGCCCACCGGATGACAGCGGAGATACTGCTCTAAGAACGCTTGTAAGCGGACAGCGGTATCGTTCTCTAACCAACTAAGCGGCGTTTTTTCGATGATTTTGCCGTCGATCAACTCAAGAGTGCGTTGTGCCGATTGTGGCATATGGGCGATCCGCCAAAGGTCATCAAGGTTGGAGAGTTCATTATACCGCTGCATCGCGTATGATCCTTTCTTTACTCGTTACGTAAAGCGCGGGCGGTGATCAAACGAGTCATTCGCCACGCTGGATAGAGTCCCGCTAACAACGCGGCGACCACGGCCACTGCAAATGCTTGCAGAAATTCAGCGGGGATCGGATGAAATTGCATTGTCCAACCGAAGCTGCGGACATTGATCACGTATAACAACACCATCGCTAAGGCCAGACCAATCGGTTGTGCTAACACCCCTGCCACCAAACCCATCAGTCCGGTTTGTAAAAGGGTGAAATTCCACAGTTGACGCGGAGTCATGCCTGTAGCGCGCATTAGTCCATATTGACGGGTGTTCTCCAGTTGCAGCGAAAGTAACGCGCTTAAAATGCCAATGAAAGCGACGATCGTCGCAAGCAAGCGAAGCGCAATCGTGATCGCAAAGGCGTTATCGAATACCTCAAACACCCCGCCGCGTAATTCGCGATTGGCCTGAATCACCAACCCGTAAGCTTGCAAGGGGCCTGCGCGTAAACTGTTCACCACTTGATTGATGTCAGCTTCAGGGGCGATAAACGCCGCCACAGATGAGATAAACGGGTCATTCCAATACTGTTGATAGACCGAATACAGCATGTAGATGCTGCCTTGATCAGTGGTGTAATCATAAAACACACCGATCACCTCAAAGGTTTGTTCGCCTTGATCGGTCAAGAGTTTGATCTGATTTTCGGTAGGGGTGATCCCGCGCCGATAAGCAAACGGTTCACTCACCATCACCGCGCCTTGTGCCATAGCCACGCGGTAATCCGGCACGGTTGTCCAGATAAATTCGCGAGTCGTGGCAATGTCGTAATCGATCGCGCTTAAATTTGCATCGGGTAGATTCGGATAATCTGGGGCCGCCACGCTCACACTACGGGCGGCGGATACCTCGATCACCCCTGCCGTTTGACGCACGATCTCACGCACCGCCGGGTCAAGGTCAACGGAAGCGAGATTCGCATTTAACAGCGGTGGGGAAAGATAAATATCCGCGCCCAAGGTGGTCTGAAGCCAATCATCCACCGTTTCGCGAAAACTCCCGATCATCACGCTCACCCCTACGATCACGCTGATCGCGATCGTGAGCGCAGCGACCGCAACGGAGGTACGACTTAGCGATCGGACAACCGCACGCGGTGCAAGCCGTCCCAACACCCCAAAAATCCGCATGGTGAGCGGGGTTAACAGGTTCATCGCGCCGATCAACACGATTGGGGTAAATAAAGCACTTCCGACCACGATACAAAACAGCGCGGCAAAACTGATATACAGGTCTTGGGTGGGCAGATTTAACAAGACTAACCCGATCACATTCAACCCGATCGCGATCACGGTGATCATCGGCACACGTTTACGGGTGGACTCTTCTTGATAAGAGCGGCGCATTGCCCCGGCGGGAAGGGTATTGGTTGCCTCATACGACGGGATCAACGCGGCGATGATGCTGGCAAATAACCCGATTCCCGCGCCTTTAAGCAGGGTAAAGGTATCGACCGATACGCCTTGCACATTCACCGTAAAATAGAGGTTATTGATCGTTTGAGCGACCAATCCCACCGCACCCCGCCCGAAAATGATGCCAAGCCCAAGCCCAAAAATCGTGCCGATCACGCCTAACAAAACCGCTTCTAACAGGATCAAGCTGAAAATTTGACGACGGGTTGCGCCGATCGATCGCAAAATCCCGATGATCGGGCGGCGCTGTACCACATTAAACGTGACCGTGTTGTAGATCAAAAAGACTCCAACCACCAACGCGAGTAAACTTAGCGCTTGGAGATTCAATTCAAAGGCGGCGGTCATTTGGGCGATCGTGTTGTTATCTTCACCCACCGCACCGATTCGCACCCCTTCCGGTAACAAGACGCGGATCTGATCGAGAAGCGTATTCGCTTGATCGGCCGGTAACAATAGGTCGATGCGGGTGAGCAGTCCGGTAAAATTGAGCAGATCTTGGGCGGTGCTGATGTCCGTTAGGAGCAGGTCATCTAACGCTTGGGTGCTGACTCGATCGCTCGGTTGTAACAATCCGACAATGCGAACCTGTGACACCTCATTGATCGTGATCATATCACCCGTCGCTAAGCCCATGCGATCGGCTAAGGATTGGCTGATCAGCGCGGTGTAGGGTTGGGCGATAAAGGCGGTTAACGCATCAAAGGCGATCGGACTTTGCCCGTCGGCATGGGTGGTGGCGAGATAACTACGGAACGGGGGTTCAGCAAACGGATCAACTCCTAACAAGCGCAAATTGCCGATGTCCGTGGCGCGCACGTATTCGGTGACGATCGGCGCGGCCTCACGGAGACCCAACGTCAAACGCAATTGTCGATATAACTCGGTGGACATGCCCCCGGGCCCGGCGATGATCTGGTGTGTAGCGCGTCCGGTGATGCTTTCGGTACTGAGCGCAAAGGCGCGCTTAGCCGAACTGTTGGCGATGTCGATCGCGATCACCATCGCCACGCCTAGCGCTACCCCCAACACAAACAATAAACTCTGCAAAAAACGACGACTGATATAACGACGTGCTAGACGGAATAAGACAACCATGCAAGATTCGATCCACAATGTCTCTGAAAGTTTCTCTATCTATTAATTTTAAGGAAAGCTTTTGAAACAATGGGGATCAAGGGATAAGAATTGAATGAGCTTTTAACCCATTTCATTATCCGGGATGATCGGACGCTCCACCCGCCACACATGCACACGATTCGTATGCTGTTCATTGCCTCCATCGGAGATCACCAAATACGACTCGCGGGCGACACAATCCATCGGACGATACAGGGTGACATGCGGCAGCCCATTGAGGGCCGCGTCTAGGCTGATCTCTTGATCATGGTTGCGATCAAACCAATGAGCGACATACAACACGGCCGTATCGTAATCATAGGGTTGATTGTCTTGATCCTGTTGCAGCTCTAAGGTGAGGTACGCCAACCGTAAGCGCCGACAGACAATATACAGATTCGGACGTAAGATCTCCGCTTCAGACACCACATAACTTTCCGCCAATCCCAAGATCGCGGGCGCGGTGATCGGCAAGTTAAGACGACGGATCGCGGCCTGTTTATCTTGGATCGATAGCGGATGCACCACCGAGTCGACACGCTCTAAGGCGCGCATCCCGCGATGACGTGGGCCAAGAAAATTAAGGCTCTTGGCGTGCCACCCCGGATGAGTGCGAATGATCCCTTCCGGGAGCGTTAAAGGACGCAAGTTCTTGTTTTTGCCGTAATCCTCATCAACCGATTGTAAGATCTCGCCTTCAAGTGTAATTTGATGTTGTGCGCCCCAAGCATCATCGGTGTAAATTTCCTCAACAAACAGCGTAAGATCGGGGGCAAAACCGATGATCCGACAATCCCCCTGATGCGGCAGTGGAATAGAGTTAAGATAATGTAAGGTGAGTGAGGTCATAGTATCGCCTAATCGTAGCTGAATCAGTGCCAAAACATCAGAATTTTTAAATTTTGTTCATGTTGCGAGTGTGTTATAATACTGATTGAATCATACCAGCGATTGCCGGGAATTTATCAACATGATCAACTCATCTACTTCAAGTTTAACTGAAAACATGGCAGAAGGCTTGCCGCGTCGTGGGGAAAACCCCGAACCGATCCATCCGTTACAAACCAGCTTGATCCCGATTATCTCAAGTGACACGCAACAACTCCCCCCGGCCTCTGAAACAGGTGTTTTACCCGTTGTGAAACTGGATTCGGAAAATCAGGATCAAAACGACTATCAAGACGCATCCTTAACCGCCGAAGAAGCCAAGCCTTCACCTCAAAGCGCCCTGTTATCACCAAAGGACTCCCAAGTGCCTGTGATCTTGATCATTGAAGATACTACCGAACTCGCCGAAGTCATTCAAGCCACTTTGGAACGGATTAATCTCGAAACGGTGCATGAAACACACGGTCAACGGGCGATCAACCTACTAAACGAGAAAAACCCCGATCTGGTGTTGTTAGACATTCACCTACCGGATATGACCGGTTGGAAGATCCTTGACGCGATCAAGGAAAAACACGAACAACGCAAGATCCAAATGCCGATCGTGATCGTGATCTCCGCTTATGATGATCCGGCGAATCGTTTGGTGGGCAAATTGCAAGGGGTTCACAGCTACCTGATCAAGCCGTTTACAGCTGATGAGGTGGAACAAGCGGTGGTACAGGCATTGCGTGGCGCATCCAAATAACTGGGTAGGTGATACGCGAGTCCAATTGTGCCAATGAGAGGATCAGTGTCTTGCGTATCGTCGTAAGGCTGTGGAAAGTGTTAATGCCAAAATTCACGGTATTTATTGATCGCGTCTTAGCCACACTCGGACGAAACCCCGTGATCGTCGTGCTGGTGTGCATGATCCCCCTTGCAGCTCTACTCTTATTATTGAACCGGCCGACTCCCCCCACCCCTACCCCACCATTTCATCCGGTGCAGGCACTCTATCAGCTTGAAGCCACCGCGATTCGACAGGGTTGGGATGCGCCGCGTCATATTCAGGCGGGAGAGATCGCCTATGATCTAGGTGATGTTGACCGTGCCATCTCCCATTGGGAGGCCGCGCATGAATTAGATCCGCTTAATGCGGTGACATTACAGCGACTTGCGGATCTTTATGTGCGTCAACAGGCGTGGACTCCGGCTGTAGATACGCTCCGATCTTGGATCGCATTAGATCCCGGTCAAACATGGGCGGCTTATCAATTAGGATTGATCCTAGCGCCATTAAATCCGCTTGAAGCCACCGACTACCTTGAACCGTTGACCACATTACCCGATTATGCGATTCCGGTGTCACGGGTGTTACAGGCCATGGCACACCGGCCCTTTAGCGCATTTCGGGTGGGGATCGCATTAACTGATCAAGCGTTGTGGCCATATGCCGAACATGCCTTTACCCAAGCGTTATTTTTAGGGGAGTTCCCCGGTGAATCGATGGCCTACCTTGCGCTGATGCGTGGGATGCAAGGCAAATCCGGTGAGGTGTGGATGCGCGGTGCGCTACAGTTAGAACCCTTAAACCCCCAAGTGTATTATCTGGTCGGATTGTACTTGCGAGGGGACTTACGCTATAGCGAGAGTTTGATCGCGTTTAACAATGCTGTCTTGTTAGATCCCACCAATCCAGCTTATTACGCCGAAATGGGCCAGACTTATTTACAACTGCAAGATGTGATCAATGCGGATTTTTGGATTCGCCAAGCGGTCACTGTTTCAGATTATGAACCGCGCTTTGTGGAGATGCTGTCGATGTTCCGCAATCAACATACCCCTTTGTTACTGGCGGCGGGGGTGAGTGTAGAAGAACCCACAAACGCCGATGCTCAAGCGGATTTAGCGTGGACGTTGTATCGGGTTGGAGCAATTGATGAGGCGAATGCGGCCTTAGCGCGTGCTTTAGCGATCGCCCCGGACAATTTGCGCGCCGCCTTTTATCAGGGGCGGATCGCCTTAGAGCGTGGAGATGTAGCCACAGCGCGTCCATTATTAGAGCGTGTGGCTACATCCGAGTCGCCCTTGGCCGGGCAAGCACGGCAATTGTTAGCCGAAATGCCTTAGACGGTGCCACCGGCCGCTACAAACATCTCTTTCACATCTGTGTCTTGTAATTTCGCGCCCTGAATGGTGTGTTCTAATCCGATCAAACCCACGATCGCGATCAATGCAAAAACGGTGTTTCCACCGGCCATGAGTAGCAAGGTGATCGGTGCAGACAAGGCCTCAACAAACGAGAAGATCGCGGTCTTCTGGTCGCCCATAAAGATTAACGCGGGTTTCATCACCAGATAAGCGCCTTGGATGCTGTGCATGAATTGGTTGAGGAAGGTAAAGACCGCCAACCCGATCACATGGCCTAACACGGGTGAATCTGGGAAGGCGCGCACGATCGCCAACCACGCGATCCAACAAAGCGCTTCTAAGACGGCGGTGATCGGTAAAACCAAGGCGATCGCCGTTTGGGGTGGTTTCGAGTTATAACGCATCTGGAGCAGCATATAGACCGAGATCCGTTCAAACAGCAACCCACCCACTAAGGCGGCGATCCCGAGGCCGATGTTGGCAGGTTGTTGATGATCGATCAACAACCAGATAAAAATCCCTAAACCTTCCCCCAACGTGGCGATCAACAAAATCAACAAATTATTGAGAGGTGTATCTTTAACCTGCATGGGATTCCCCCTTTTTTATTTATCTAATACTCATCTTATTGTACCGTTTTTAGACGGATAAAGCATTAAAGATTAAATTCCAAGTTCGGGTTTTCTAACCTGCAAGGCGAGTCTTTGCAAACCGGTCAATGGCGCTATAATTTAGCGGACATGAAGCGTAAGGAAAGCTATGTTAGGAAACCGTTGGACGAGTTTTGATCTGATCTTTTTTGATTGCGACAGCACCCTCTCCACGATTGAAGGCATTGATGAACTCGCAAAACTCAAAGGCAAAGAGTTGCGCGTGGGCATCTTGACCCAAAAAGCGATGGATGGTGAACTCGATTTAAAAGAGGTTTACGGTAAACGTTTGAGCGCGATCCGCCCTACCCGCGGTCAACTTAAGGCGATCGAAACCCTTTATTATGAGACGATCGTGCCGGATGTAGAAGCGGTGTTAGAGGCGTTGCGCTTTTTAGAAAAACAGGTGTTTATCATTAGCGGCGGTTTGATGGAGCCGGTGCGCGGTTTTGGCAAACGTTTAGGTGTCCCGTCTGAAAACATCCGTGCGGTTGAACTCGAATACGACGAATTATCGGGGGAATGGTGGCGCTATTATGAGCCACAGACTCAACATCGTCAGACCTATCTCGCTTATAACGAGGGTCCGTTGACGGTTAGCACCGGAAAACCCGAAATTATCCAAGAATTATCACAGGGCAAATATGGCCGCCGTCTCATGGTAGGAGATGGTGCGTCCGATCTGGCAACTCGCAGCGTGGTCGATCTGTTTGTGGGCTTTGGCGGCGTGGTGAGCCGTGAAAAAGTGTTACAGGGGTCGGATCTGTTTATCCACAGCGCATCGATCGCGCCGATTTTACCGATTGCAGGGGGAGCAGCGGGTTATGCACGGGTGATCGGGACAGCGCATCAAGCGATCTTTGAAAAAGGGATCGCCTTGGCGTTAGGCGGACAATTGAGCATTAAGCCAGATGAATTGCGTCAAGCCTTTGAACAGACCTTTAAGCAAGGATAATCATGCACTTTCAAGCGATTGTATTTGATATGGATGGATTGTTGGTCAATTCCGAGGTCGTGTGGAATGATGCCGAAACAGAATTGATCGAGGCACGCGGTTATCAATATACCGAAGAAGCGCGGGCGCAAATTGTCGGCTTGCGCGTAGATGAGTTTATGGCCAAATTACACGCCCATTATGCGTTAACGGAATCGGTGGACGTGTTGGTGCGCGAATTGAATGACCGGATGTTGCAATTGATTCCGGTGAAGGTCTCTCCGATGGCCGGCGCGGCGGAGATTTTGCGTTATGTGGTCGAACACAATATCCCGCGGGCGATCGCGTCAAATTCTTCGCGAGCGATCATTGATGCGACTTTGGCCGCGCAAGGTTGGGAGGATATTTTTACGATCCGGTGTACCGCCGATGATGAAAAATTGGGCAAGCCGGCCCCAGATGTGTATTTACGGGCGGCGGAGCGCTTAGGGGTTGATCCGAAAGCGTGTCTTGGGATCGAAGATAGCGTGAATGGTGCGCGGGGAGTCGTGGCTGCGGGCATGACGTGTTTCGCAGTGCCGGATCTCTCGCATACCAATAAAGCGCGTTTTGCGGACATCACGCCGCATGTGTTCAACGACCTGCATGAAGTGTTAGCGCATCTACAAGCGTAAGAACAAGCGTAAGAATAAGAAGGGGCTTCATTTTGCGTTGGAAGACCGTTTCAATTGATGAGCGGTCTTATTCGATTCCCCATTTTATGTTATGGTTAGGTCAATCACTTGACAAATTGTGGTATAATTTGAACAATTGTTCTATTGGTATGGGATGAAGTGATGAATAGACAAGGTAAGATCGTAAATAACAAAGTCGTGGGCGGGATCGAATGGGTGAAGACCGTCTTGCCGGATGGCACAGAACAACAAGGTTACACTTGGAATCCGGTGCGCGGATGCTTACATGGTTGCCGTTGGGAAATGCCGGATGGCAGCATCGCCGAATGTTATGCCGAGACAGTCGCAGAGCGAGTCGCGCAAAAAAATTATAAACATGGTTTTGAGCATCATTATTGGACTCCGGAAGTTTTGCATGAACCGTTGAAAATCAAAACACCGGCCAAGATTTTCTTGGATAGCATGAGTGATTTGATGGGCCATTGGGTGCCAGAAGAAGAGATCCGCCAAGTATTGGCGATCTGCCAAGAGGCGCATTGGCACACCTTCCAACTGTTGACCAAGAACGCGCCGCGCCTGAAAGAATTTGATTTTCCGCCGAATGTATGGATTGGGGTGAGCGCACCACCCAGCCGGATGTTTGGGAAAAAGTTATCATCTGCCCAACAAAAACGCATGGTCAAGCGCATGATGGAAGTGTTGCAAGAGGTTAATGCGCCGATCAAGTGGATGAGCATTGAGCCATTAAGCTTTGACATTGCCCCGCTGCTAATAAACAGTCCGCTAAAATGGGCGGTGATCGGCGCGGCCACCAATGGCCCGCGAGTCTATCAACCGGAGGCGGAATGGGTGCAAAATTTATTGGATTTATTTGATGCTCAAAAGATTCCGGTCTTTTTTAAGGGTAATCTTGAATGGCCGGATTGGCGTGAAGATTTTCC
>JALOOG010000225.1 GCA_025454525.1 Anaerolineae bacterium
ATTGACATTGCGCCAGACTCCGCTTGGGGAATGCTTGCTACGTTGTATGTGGAGGTAGACGAATGACAGACACAAAAAGCAGCAAACTTGTGATCACCCGTCTTTATAGCTGAAGTTGTTTTTAGTTCGATTCACCTAACAACCTCATTGAAAATCCGAGTCGGAAGGAAAGATCGTCATGCGAGAATCAAACATCTCTCCAGTTTTCACTTTGTTCTGATAATTCGGCTTTATCGGAAGGAATCCGTTTAGTCGGATTCCTCCATTTACACAATCGACTCACGGACTTGCCGGGCAATTTCGATAAACGAGGTGGTATAAATATCGCGTGGTTGACGCGGACGCGGTAAATTGACCTCAATATCCGCCACAATGCGACCCGGCCGACGACTTAACACCAACACCCGATCGGCTAATAAAACCGACTCATGAATATCATGCGTTACCATGACCACAGTGCGCGGGTTACGTTCCCACACTTTCATCAGATCAAGGCTGACCTGCTCACGGGTAAGCGCATCCAAAGCACCAAAAGGTTCATCCAATAACAACACTTCGGGATTCAAGGCCAAGACGCGCCCTAAACCGACCCGTTGTGCCATACCCCCAGACAAGGTACTAGGATAAGCATGGCTAAAATCGGCTAAGTCCAACAGCGTCAAGATCTCTTGTCCGACCGCATAACGAGTGGTGCGATCGGTGCCTGTTAACTCTAAGGGCAAGGTGATGTTATCAATTACCGTGCGCCATGGCATCAGATTCGCCTCTTGAAACATCAAACCGACGCGCGATGATGGGCGTGTGATGGCTTGATCGTTGAGATAAGCGACTCCTTGCGTTGGGGGCTGTAAGCCGGCCAAGACGCGGATCAGCGTGCTTTTTCCGCTACCACTCGCCCCCACTAAACAGACAAATTGACCGGATTCAATCTGAAATGAGACCGGCCCTAAAGACGGGAGGATCGCTCCCCCCGTCGTGCGATAGCTGACACTGACATTTTTAAAGCTGACGCGCATCTACTTATTCTTCATTCTTCAGTTGGCGGTAAAAACGCGGTCGTATAAGCGTCTTCTAGCACAATTTCGGCGGGAATCGCGTTCATTTGCAATAAGACCGCTTGGGTTAATTCCCAATCTTCCGGTTGAGTGACTCCTAAGTTTTCCGCGTCCCATAGTACGATCGTCTCTAATAAGACCTCATATTGAGTCAATTCGGTGAGGTCAAACTCATCGCTTAGGAGTAAGAATTGTGCTTCACGGTTACCTGCGATCGCCTCACGGGTAGGGGGTTCATCAGCCCCTAAAAAGTCCGTCTGTTCGGTAGACAGGGTTTCTAAGCGCGCTTGTAATTCATCACCTAAGGGCAAGTTTTCGACATACGGCACACTGGACAAATACGCCTCTGCTGGATTGTTGATCGCATCCCGCAAGCCGCGATCAAAAGCGCGCACCACCGCCGCTACTAATTCCGGGTCATTAGCGATCATCTCTTCATTGGTTACGATCCCATTCGAGACCATATTGGCGCTATCCGCGACTGGGATCACGGTGACACTGGTAACATCGCCACATTCCCCCGCATCGGCGCGATGTTGGATTTGCAACGGCTCATTGTTGATATACACTGTGGCTGCATCGATCGCCCCCGCGCAGATCACATCCGGCGCGTTAAAGCCGATCTCGGTCAGATTGATGTCCGCTTCGGTCATGCCATTCGCATTCAATATGGCGGTCAAACCGCTATAGTTTGCGCCGAAACGCCCCGGGACACCGACGTTTAAACCGGATAATTCGGCGATTGTGGTTGCATCGGTGGTATTAGGGATCACCACCGCAATCGGATAAGCTTGAAACCACTGATAGGTAAACACCACCGGACGCGCATTTGCCCGGGCTAGGATCACCTGTTCACCGCTGATCATGCCAAATGGGATTGTTCCGACCGCGATCTGTTCTACGCCGATGTTTTCATCACCGTGTTCTAAAATCAGATCGATCCCTTCTTCGGCAAAATAGCCTTTTTCGATCGCGAGATAGATCGGCGAAAATTGAATGTTGGGGATGTAAGAGAGGAAGAACTGTACCTCTCGCAATTCTGGGGTATCAGCGTTTTGCGCTCCTACAGACATCCCCGCGATCAACAAGACGAACACCACTAGGAAAAATTTGAATTTACGCATGGAGTTTTGAATCCTTCTGTTTTATTTTACATTTGCATCAACGCACACAAAATCGGTGTACGGTTACACCCAAAGATTAAAATTTCTTCCAGATCAACAACCGCCGTTCCAACACAGCCACGATCCCATATAACACCCGCGCCATGACCGCTAAGCTGATCACCCCGACAAATACCAAGGGGGTGTCAAATTGGTTACGCGCTAAATTGATCAAAAACCCTAAGCCCGCGCTGGCATTGATGAACTCACCGACCACTGCGCCGACCACTGCTAAAGTAGCACTGGTCTTGAGTCCGGTTAATAAGACGGGTAACGCCGAAGGGATCTCTAACTTCAGGAAGGTTTGCCAACGGTTGGCCTGTAATACGCGCATTAGATCCCGCAAATTGCGCGGTACGCTACGAATCCCCACGATCGTGTTCATCAACATGGGGAAAAACACGATCAAGGCGCAAGTGATAACTTTGCTGGTCATGCCACTGCCAAACCAGATGATCAACAAGGGGGCATAAGCGACGACCGGGGTCGATTGCAAGGCCACAATCAACGGGGAGAGAAAATCCTCTAACAACGGGCTTTCGGCGATCAAATAACCTAAGAACAGCGCGAATGACACCCCCAAGGTTAAGCCCACCAAGACCTCTTGCAAAGTCACCCAAGTATGACGTAACAGCAAGCCATTCTCGATCACTTCAATGAATTGTCGTGCGACTTCGATCGGTGGCGGCACCAAAAAGGCCGGGATTAACTGGAACAGGGTAATCGCTTGCCACCAGATCATCACTAAGATGAGGGTTAAGATCGGTGCGAAGCGACGCAAGAGCGATCGATCGACCGGAATGGCCGTTTCTTTACGGGATCTACGAATTGAAAGAAGTAATTGCATATACGCCCCATCTAAGAATCAGATCGGGGCAGTGAGGGGATATAGCTATGCCGAACAAAATCGAATACCAATTGACGATACTCGAATCGTTGGTTTTAGCTGTGCAAAACCAACTTGATGTAAGATCTACATCCAGTTGATCAACCTTCTCCCATCCAGACTTTACTGTCGGCCCTGGCATTTAACCAGATCCACCGGCATGATCGC
>JALOOG010000123.1 GCA_025454525.1 Anaerolineae bacterium
GTGAGAAATAACGGGCGATCGCGTGAGGGCGATCCGGATCGGCGGCGATCAAGAGGCGTGGGGTTTGTGAGTACACATCCAAAAGCCAAAGGCCCTCTAGATCGGTAAAGGCGAATAAGCGTCCATCCGGACTCCAGGCTCCTAACCCACTCCAATTTTGTCCTTGAGCGGTGGGATGTTGGAAGACAACGTTGTGATGCGAAAGTGAGTTGAGTCTGGGATAATAAAAGCCATAAAAATCAAGCCCATCCCCTGTCCATAAGGCCATTAATTCATCTGTGGGTGAAAACAGAAAACCCGTGCCATTGATCACTTGAGTACGTGGTTGAATACCAATCCAAAGTCCATACATTCGCATCTGATCGCTTAAAATCCCTCCTCTTGTGTGTAAAGCGGCCTTTGCAGAACCATTTGGTGAATAAGCGACGCAACCCGCTAGATTACATCCGCTTACTCCTAACGGGTTAGATCGGCGTACAAAACTGGGATTACGTCTGAGCGAGGGAAATTCCCAACTTCTGATTAAAATTGGTTGACTATGATCTACTGGAAATAAGTAATTCAAACCGCTTTCAGTGGTGAGTAGAATCGGCGCGGGTAAAGGGTACGGATCATCAGTTGCAGTAGATCGCACAATTTCTTGACGGAGACGTTGTTGTAAAAACGCACGAAATTCAGATTCGGTGAATGTTTGCAAACGATACTCTTCCTCTAGATCGAGGACATAAGTTTCGACTCGTGTGGTAGGGGTTGGAAAGTGAAAAATGATCGGATGATGTAGTACACGAGAAGGCAAAACAGTAGGACGATAACTGCCGTCGGTTTCTCGTTTTAAAAATAAGTAAATTTCTTCATCTAAATTGATCGGAGCAGACATGGATGCACAACTGCCAGAGCCAAAACGTTGTTCGGTGTAAAAGGATACGCTGATTGGATCTATTTGAGTGATGAGTAACTTATTTGAGGCAGACATGCCATAAAAATAGTCGATCACTTCAACCACGCCTGTTTGACCTTCGGAGTCAATGTCTAAGACACGCGCCTTGACGACTAAGGTCGCCCCTTCAAGGAGCAGCTCTAAATCCGGCCCTCCACCACCGCTACACGCAACCACTGGACTTACTTGTATCCACAAGGCAAGCCATATCCCGATTAACGATATCCAACGGATCATCTTCAGCATCAGGAAATCCTCTCTTGAAACCTTCAATCAGGAAGGCTGTCTAACCACGCTTGAAAGCGTGCGATCACGATCGGTTTAAAGCGTCGATAGCCATTCGGCCGCGATGATCGGCTCATCGATCGATATGTCGACAAAAGAAGCGACAGGTTGATCACACTTACAGGCAAAAATTGAACTTGGGCGCGCATTGTAACGCGGGTTTAAGGAGCGTAGGGGAATCGGAGGGAAAGCATAGGGGAATCGGAGGTTTTCAGATCAAGCGACGGTAATCCCCGGACTCGACGCGCTCAATTTTCACCTGATAAAACGCGGGTTTACGCAAAACCGCCAGAGAAGCCCGCGCCGCGTTGAGTTCTTCGCGATTCGGCATGTCCGCTTTGCCCAACAACCGCGCTTGATCGATCCATAACTCGGTGATCGCATAATAACAGCCAGATTTTTCCGCTTGCGCTAACGCTTGACGATTATAGTCTAAGGCGCGATCCAACTCCCCGCCCACCTCATAGTATTCGCTCAAGATCGCAAGGGTGGTGAAATACGGGTCAAGTTGCAACAACTTTACGAATACCGTGAACAACCCCCATTGCGTTTGCGCTTCTGACTCGGCACCCGACAAACGATATAACAACGCCTGTAGGGCCAATTGCTCTAAGTAGGTGCGATACATTTGTGTAGCACGGGCGTGATCCGCGCACAGTTGCGAATAGACCAAACCCTCTTGATAGTCTCCACGCCGCCGCATCACATCCGCGATCACCAGACAGGTATCACGTTCCAGATCCGGATCATTTTCGGTGTAAGCTAACGCCTGTAACGCTTGATCACGGGCGGTATCCAATTGCCCTAAGATCGCATTCAACAGCGCCCGCCGCAATAACACCTCTTGGATCAAAGTGCGTTCTTGCGCGTATTCCCGCTCAACAAACGCAAAGGTTTCGAGGATCTCATCCGCGTAACCCACCGGATCGGTATAAAAAAAGGCGTTCACCATGCGCGTATAGATGTATTGTCGGGCGGGACAATGATCGTAGATCGCTTTGCGCGCTTCAACGGTCGCATGGGTGGCCAACGCTAACATCGCACGCACATCCATTAGCCCCATCAGGTAGACCTCGCATAACGCGGTATCAAAGACCAACGCGAGACAATCCTCTCCCAAGTCCAAAGCGGCCTGTTTGCTGTGCTGTAACACTTGTAGCGCACGTTGGGGATCTTGTTCGGCGTAACTGAAGGTTTCGCGCAAGGTGTTAAACAACTGTAAGCGTTGTTGATCGCCTTCACGTTCCACACGTTGAAGATAGTCCTCAAACCAAGCGAGTAAATCCATGCTTTGACTTTCGTCACTAATGAGATAAGGTGGAGCGGGTGCGCTCCACCTTGGGGACGATTACTTGATCACCAATTTCTGGATCACTTCGGCGGTTTCACGGAACGCATCGGCCACTTGATCGGTGTCTAACATCCGGCCGGAAAATAAACGTGCGATCTGATAGATCAAGGTGAGCGCGGAGGTGCGAAGTGTGTCATCCGTCAAGTCCGCTAAGTAACGGATCAATTCGGACTCCGCGTTGAGGTATAACGTGCCTTCGATCTCATCCGCCGTCTTATTCATGCGATTCAGATAATCACTCACCAAGCCCGCAAAGGGGCCGGGCAGTTCACCCGCGTCCAACGCTTGACGGGTTTCGACGATAAACTCCGCGTCCTTAGGATATAACACGATCGCGGGCATGGTGTCCGGTTTGAACATCACAATCTTACACTTGACCCCGCGTTGACGATAGTATTGTAACAATTTTGCGAACGGTTCTTCAGCCACTTGACGCAACAGATGACCGGACTCGCCGTCTAATTGCACCAATTCCACCCCTTGATGTTGCGAGGCATATTTCTTCAGGAATGGTGTCACCGCAAACCAAGACGCATCGATCACCGGCACCCCATAGCCTTCACCTAACACACGTTCTTGGAGCGATCCCAACTCACGGGTGACGTAATACAACGTATGATCGGTCTCTTTGAGATAATCCGGTAAACTCATCTGCCCACGAGACGTGCGGAACGTCATCATGTCCGCCACTTGCGAGAAAAATTCGTTATCCTGCACCGCCCAACCCATTAACACATCGGCATGACCACGCACGATCTGTTTCCAGACTTTTGGCTCTTCATTGGCGATCTTGCGAAGCCCTTTGACCAACTGTTGCTCTAATGCTTGTTGCACCGAGAGGAAATTGTCATCTTGTTGAATTTCTTCACGCGAGGCCGTCGGTTGCAAGTACGGACAATCGATCACACCGCGCACAAATTTCGCCCATGACGGCAACAAATTGCGTTGACGCTCACAGATGAACATATGGCGGATATAGATCGAAAGATCGCCATATTCGTGGATCGATGCGACTGAACTAGGCGGGATAAACAAGAAGCCTTTGAGTGGGATCGTCACTTGATCATGGCCCAAATCGACCACTTGATCTTCAATTGGGATGATCGCTAACGGTTGATTGATGTTAAAGGCACGTTCAACGTATTCACGGATCGCGATCTGCGGATCGATCGCTTCCCACGGCGGATTTAACGTATTCACCGGGAAGGAATGCCCTCGTACATAGATCGGGATCGGCAAGAAATCGGCATATTGTTGGATCGTTTCGATCAACACCTGTTCATTAAGGATAAACGAGGCAGCTGATTTTACCTGTAACTCCACCGTCGAACCGATCCGATCGCCTTCCACCGGCACGAGATCATAATGAATATCCCCCGATGAGCGCCATTGCAACATCGGATTGCCGTCTTTCATCGACTTGGTGGTGAAGGTGACTTCCGAGGCCATCAAGAAGGCGCTTAAGAACCCTAACCCAAATTGACCGATCAATTTTTCCGCTTGTTCCGGGGATAACACCGAGAGATTTTCGCCTAATTGACGGGTGTAACTCCGTCCGATCGTGGAGAGGTATTCTTCGGCCTCTTCAGCGGTGAGTCCCGATCCGTTGTCTTGAATGGTCAGGGTACGCTTGACGGGATCGATCCACACATCAACACGGGGTTTATACGACTTGTCTTTAGACTCAATACTGCGCCGAACACAACTATCGTGCGCGTTTTGCAGCAATTCGCGCACGGCGACTTTTTTAGTCGAGTAGAGGCTTTCTGCTAATACTTTCAGCAAACCGGGCAAATAAATTTGAAATTGACGTTTCGTATCGTTCATGTTGATCCGGGTTAACGCGGTGGTTAACCGTGTCCCTTTCTTGAATGCTATCCGAAGTCTCAGGATCTATTGTACTAAAAAATCGGCGTGCCGTATGTGATCAGTTTCGTCAATCCATGCCTAGATCCGCCCAAACCCAGCAACCACCTTGAGCGGGTTTTGTCAGGATAGTTTCGGAGTGTAGTTTCGGGAGGGCTTCAGTAATCTCAGGAAAATACCCCACCCATGGAGACAGAACAGCCCATCTCACTTGGGCCAGTTCTCTCCCCATGCATGGGCTTAGGGCGAGGGTGGGGTTGGCCGCCAGAACGTTCCTGAGATCGCTAAGGCGTATGTGATTACGGGACAAACCGAATCGACAGATCAGGAAGATGCGTTTCGAGACAGCGATTGCGCGTTTCGACCCAAGCGCGGGTATCTTCTGGCGCGGGATCAAGACAATCGCGATACGTCGATGCGTCGGTAGCAGCCTGATTCAACGCGGTTATCAACGAGACATCTTCTAACACATAACGATCCATGGCGATATTGAACAATTCGACATACACCCGGTCATCGGTGACAAATTGCGTCGGTAAAGGGAACGCTTGATCCAACAGCGGACGAAATGGATCATACGGCGAAGCGAGATCGGTTAAGGGCAATCCGTCTAAAGCTTCCGGTTGCACGCTCAAAAAGCGCAACCAACGATAACAGGCTTCCGGGGCAAAACCGGCCGCATTCACCACGCCCGCACTCATCGTAAACGCAAAGGGTGCAGATTGTGTTCCAGTTGGGAACAGCATATAAGCAAGTGGTGAAATCCCGATCCCACGCAACGGCTCACTATAGAGCGGTTCATTGGCAAAGAGTGGAAAGCCCGCTTGTGATTCAAGCGCGCTATAGCTGAAGACTTTCGCTTTTGCCCGATCTAACACCGTTTGAATGGCGCGCACGGTAGGCGGGGTGGTGCTGTAATCCAATGGCAGCCCCCCGTGGGCCATGATCAACATCAACCAAGCGTGACTTCCGGCCTCACGCACAACAAACGCGGCGGTATCCCCCTGTAAGGCGGTGGTGATCTGTTCAAACTCTTGGATTGTCCATCGATCTGTGGGTGGAGTGAGGCCCGCGTCGGTGAGTCGGGCCGGATCATACCAGATCACCCGCGGTTGTAAGGCCATCGGATAGGCGTAGATCCCGTCTAACACGCTGATCTCCCGTAACAGGGTTTGTGGCAATTGATCGTAAGTAAAGGTCGTGTCCGCCTCTAATAGCGGTTTGAGGTTATACAGGCGGTCAAATGAGACAAAGCCGATCGGGTTAAACGGCAAATAAGCGCAATCAAAATCGTTGAGATAATCGTCAACGGAGGGGCCGGTCTCTGTGGCGATCGTCAACGCGCCGACTTGGGGATCTTGTGCGACAAATTGATCGGCTAAGCTTTGCATCCGTGTCGATTCCAGGGTTGCACCCCACGGCACATAGTTAAAGGTCAAAGCGACCTCACCGGGTTGAAGCGCCGCGGTCGGTTGCGGTGTGGCCACGGCCAAGCGGGTTTGACGATATTCAGTGGCGGCCGCTTCACGATTTTCCCGTGCCGCCGTTTGCACTTCGGCCAATGCCGCGGCAGGATCAGCCCCTTCAAAGGTGACGCGATAGATCGCATGAGCCATGTAGCGTAAATCATAGAGTTGACCAGACGGGATCGCGGCCGTGACCGCTGCGTCTACTTCGGCCGCCGCTTCAGGGGAATGATGCGCGTAAGCTTGATCATAATCTGCTAAAACACTTTGCCGCGCCGGGATCGATCGCCCTAATCCCTGCATCTCATCGACTCGCTCCGTAAGATATGCCGCCAATTGATAGGCGATTTCGGGTTGTTCTGTACCAGCGCTCACCACATAACCGATCACCCTTGGGATACTGACACCGCCGGGCAATAGGACTTGATCTAAATTCGGTTGGTTAGGTTCCGGCTGCCAGTAGATCGATGACAAACGGCTGAATTGTAAGGGATAATCAAAACCTGATGTTTGTTCGCTCCCAAATTCAAAGAAACCGGCTTCTTGTAAGGTGGCGAACTTCTCTAAAAACGTCAACCATTCGATCGAATCGATCGGGAGCAATCCACTATCATCTCTTTGAGCGAACAGAGAAGGCCAAACCAAGCCTGACTCAGAGAAATCGGTAAATCCGTTAACCAAGAGTTGGTCATTGGCATCGCGTTGCGTGAGTTGTTGACCGACTCGTATCACATCGCCATACGTCCATTGTTCGGTGGGGTAAGGGATCGCAAGCGCATCAAACGCGGCGGGATTATAATGGAGGATGTCTAGATCGGCCGCGGCCGGGAGCGCCCATAACCCACCGTCCCATTGATACGACTCCCACAAGGTCGGGAAAAAATCGCTTGGATCTAGAGTCGGATCCGACTCGGTTAGCGGTTTGAGGTCAAGGTAATATTGGGCAAGGGTGGTTTCGGGGGATAACCATTGTTCATCGATCATCAACACATCCGCTTGGCTGGCATATTCGGCGACCATCTTCATATAACCGTCGAAATCGCCTTCACGCTCACCAAAATGCGTTAATCGTTCGATCGGTTTGACCACCACTTGGACATCGGGATGCGCTTCTTTGAACGCATCGAAAAAATCTTCTCCGATCAATTCGTTAAAGTACATGGTGGGTGCGTAATACCCGATCGTGATCACCTTCCCAACGGGGGTAGGTGGGGGTTCTGGGGTTGGATTGCACGCGCTTAACACCGCAAATATCCACGCACATAATAACAGTTGTTTCATGGTCACTTCACCTGATAGTAAACAAACGATCATTTGAGAGGATCTTTGCGTTGTCAAGGTGAAACAGGAGTCCCGCCACAGGTGTCGCTTCCCGACATCGGCGAAAAAACGAGACATTTGTTACGACTTTTTCGCTCATCTGTGCTATCATTACCTCAATATGACCGTGATCACCCTTCAGGAGGATCGGATGACCCTGTGCTTCTACTTGGTTTGGCTGTTTCGGGTTGGCTTTTTGACTTCAGAGCGCAATCTTACGATCCCTCTAACCACGTTGCCGCTGTCGCCGAATTTTTTTTCGTTCTTTGCTGCCGTCACCGCCGCCTGCGATCGTCCCGTGATTTTTGAAGCGGAGTTCGCCATTGACAAGCCCGCGCCCGTCCCCTAGAATGTGTGTCACCTCAAGCAAACGAATCGCAAAATTCGGTCTTGTGGTGTTTGTCGAAACAATGGTACAATCACCTTAATCAAAGCCCTGCCACCGTAGCTCAATGGCAGAGCAACTCTCTTGTAAAGAGTAGGTTATGGGTTCGAGTCCCATTGGTGGCTTTGTGCGTTAACAAACTCACACACTTGGCGTTGTGTCCCGAGCGGCAAAGGGGGCGGACTGTAAATTCGCTGGCAGAAGCCTTCGCAGGTTCGAGTCCTGCCAACGCCACTTAAAGAGGCCAGTCCTCTTGATGCCATTGTAGCTCAGGGGCAGAGCATTCCCTTGGTAAGGGAAAGGTCATGGGTTCAAATCCCATCAATGGCTTTGTATCAATCCATTTCTGATATTTTAGGAAGTAATCATAATGGCGAAAAAAGGCAACCGCATCGTGGTGAAATTGAAAAGCACCGAAAGCGGTCATCAATACATCACCTATAAAAACCGCCGTAACGATGCTGGTCGTTTGGAACTGAAAAAATACGATCCATTGGTGCGCCGTCATGTGGTCTATCGGGAAACCAAGTAAGGTTGCCCGTCCCTAGGGGTATGGTGTAGTGGTAACGCAACGCTCTCCAAAAGCGTGAACGGGGGTTCGATTCCCTCTACCCCTGATAGTCGTAAAACACCGTCCTCGTGACGGTGTTTTATATCTAGGTAAGCATGTCATAGCCAAGATGTCTTATGAGGAGATAAACCCATGTCTGCTGATGTGAATAACCAACGCCGTCGCACCGAAGCGGAAATTGAGGCCGATGAGGCCGAAATGATCGAGGACGATGATGAAGAACTGGATGCCCCTACGGGCGCTGTCACTGCTAAAAAAGGCCGTGCCACCGAAGGCCGTCGCAATCGTGTTGAAGAAGAAACCAGTGGCAACCTGTTCACCAGAATACGCGATTACTTCTTAGGTGTCCAAAGTGAAGTCGGTAAAGTCGCTTGGCCGCAACGTCAAGAGGCCTTGCGCTTGACGGGGATTATTTTGGTCGTGATCGTGTTAGCCTCGCTGATCTTGGGCGGCTTGTCGCTAGGCTTTAACCTGCTATTTGGGGTGGGCATTCGCACGCCACTCATCTTCGTCCTCTTCTTTATCATCAGTGGGGCGCTGTTTGTGTTTCTCCGGAACCGCTTGTTTCAACCCGTTGTCGATGAAACCGCTGGACGAGGCTTAACCTCCTCCCGTTTCTAGCTTCTGATCGGAAGGCACATCATGGCTAAGGACAAAAATAAACGCAATCCCAATTACGATCCTGAACCGATCGACATCGAAACCGCTTCTGACGACATCGATATTAAAATCGATCTCAGTGGCGATGCTCCGTCAAATGCCCCTGAAAAATTGTGGTATGTGATCCACTGTTATTCCGGTTACGAGGCGAAAGTGTGCCACGCGATTGAACAACGGATCGAAACCATGGGGATGCGCGATAAGATCTTTGATGTCGTCGTGCCAACAGAAGAAGAAATTGAGATTAAAGAAGGCAAACGACGCACCGTTGAGAAAAAAGTATTCCCGGGTTATATCCTCGTTGAAATGCGAATGGATGAAGACTCGTGGTACGTGGTGCGAAACACCCCTGGCGTAACCGGATTCGTCGGCATGGGCAACGATCCGACCCCGCTCCGACAAGAAGAAGTCAAGCAGATCTTGGAGCGCATGTCCAACGAAAAACCGAGTGTGCGCGTCAACTTTAAGATCGGTCAACGGGTGCGGATCATTGACGGGCCTTTTAATGACTTCACCGGAACTGTCGCCGCCATTGATGCGGATAAATCGAAAGTGCGCGTCATGGTCAATTTCTTTGGACGTGAAACGCCCGTAGAAGTCGATTTCTTAGAAGTCGAAAAAGCATAAATCAAAATTAAGGGCGCAAGCCCTTTTTTTGTCCTTGTCTATGCGCTCATTTGCGAATATACTTCAAATCAGATTGAATCAATCTAGTTTGAAGGGATCAAGCAATGGCACACAAGGTGATCTTCCTCTGTACAGGCAATTCGGCCCGGTCACAAATGGCGGAGGCCTTCCTCAAACGCGATGGCCAAGGTCAATACGAGGTACATAGTGCCGGGTTACAACCCCGGGATATTCACCCTTTGACGATCCGCGTCATGAATGAGATCGGGATCGATCTGAGCGAACATCGCTCCAAAAGTGTCAAAGAGTACATGGGCCGGTTTGAATTTGATGATGCGATCATCGTCTGTCGGAGCGCTGAAGAAAACTGCCCCACGATTAGCGCAGATGCAAAACGGGTTCATCGTTGGATCTTTGACGATCCGGCCAAGGCGCAAGGCACAGAGGAACAACAACTCCAAGTGTTTCGCCAAGTGCGCGATCAGATCGAAGCCCGTTTAACATTATGGTTAGCCGAAACGGCCGAAATGAAACGGGCGCTTAAGGCATGACCGCACCGGAATTGATCAAGTTATTGGCGAATGAAGTGCGTTGGGCCTTGATCCAAGCCTTGAAGATCAGCGATCAACGGGTGAATGAGTTGGTGATCGCCACGGGTCAACCGGCCAATCTGGTGTCCTATCACCTGAAGAAGATGCGGGATGACGGCTTAGTCAGCACGCGCCGGAGTGAGGCGGACGGGCGTGATGTCTATTATTCCTTAGAGTTAGCCCGTTTACGCCAATGGTTGATCTCAATCGCCCATAGCATACATCCCGCCTTGTTCCCAGAAAACCCCGTGCCACCTCAAGTGACCGGACGGCGCGTTTTATTTGTCTGTACCCATAACAGTGCGCGTTCCCAGATGGCCGAAGCACTCTTGCGTCATCTAAGCGGGGGGCGCATTACGGTGATGAGTGCTGGAAGTCATCCCAAAACGATTCACCCAGACGCGATCCGCACAATGGATCGTTTGGGCATTGATCTGCGCCAACAGCATTCACGCGCCTTAGACACCGTGATCGATCAAACCTTTGATGATGTGATCACCGTATGTGATCGCGCCCGTGAGGTTTGTCCGATTGTCCCAGTGCAAGGGCGATCGCTCCATTGGGGTTTGCCTGATCCGGTAAGGATCAATGATGATCAAGAACGGGCGGCCGCTTTTGAACAAACCGCTTACCGCTTAAAAACACGTATTGAAGCCTTTTTATGGACATTCGAGGGGTTAAACATCTAGATGGATACGATCACGATTTTTGGGGATATTCATGCAAATCTCCCCGCGCTTGAAGCGGTGCTAATGGATCTAGAGTCGCACGGACTAAAACCAGATTATTGCTTGGGTGATCTGGTCGGTTACGGCACATTTCCGAATGAAGTCACACACTTGATCCGCACGCATCAGATCCCGACGATCATGGGCAATTATGATCAAGGGGTTGGCAATAACAGCGATGATTGTGGTTGTGCGTATAAAGCAGACATCGATCGCGTGCGGGGTGAACAGTCGATCGCTTGGTCAAACGCCCATACCGATGAGGATCACAAGGCCTTTTTACGCGGACTTCCATCCCAGATCGCGCTCAAAATTGGGGATCTAGACGGGTTATTGGTGCATGGTAGCCCACGCAAGATCAACGAATACCTGTTTGAGGATCGCCCAGAAGATTATTTTGAGCGGATTATGGACGCGGCCGGCGTAGATGTGTTGGTGTGTGGTCACACGCATCTACCTTATCATAAGGTGTTATCCAGCGGCCGACAGATCATCAACGCGGGCAGCGTGGGCAAACCGAAAGACGGTGATCCGCGTGCTGGATATGTGATTTTGCGGGCGGACGGGCGTGATCTAAAGGTGGAATTTGTGCGTGTGCCGTATGATATCGAGCGGATCGCACAAGCGATCGAAGCGACTCCGGCGATCGGTGGGATGCCACACCCCTATGCGGAGATGCTGCGCGTCGGTAAGGGGTAATTAATTGGAGAGTAGCGCGCTTAGTAAGATGGGTAGTGCGCGCTATTCGTAGTACATTTAACCTATTATGATTGACAAGGGGTGTTTTTAAAGCTAAAATAAAGTGAACGTTGACATCAACAAGGAACACAACATGCCGTACAAACTTGTTCGTCGTCCACTGTTCAGTTTTATCACGCTGCTGATCACCGTATTACTTGTTTCGGCTAAATTACCCCCCCCCTCATTATTCACTCTTAGCCGAGTCGACCTCGGAATCCACCGCTGAACCGGACATTACCTATACCTATACACCGGATGGCTCCGAGATGATCCCCACCGAAACGTTGATCCCATTGCCAGAAGATGGCGGGGATGGATCACTATTAAGCCCAATTGAACCGACGGTGATCCCCACCGAAGCGTTTGAGCCTCCGAGCGAACTCCGTGAACCGTTTGATCCGTTATGGGTGCCAAACTCTAGCCAAACGATTTATTACTATGCCACACCTACAGTGTTGGATCGCGTGATTCGTCGAGCGAACGCGAACCGAGCGTTCACTTATGTGGTCTATATCCCCGCAGGGAATTACGTTGCCCCGATTCCGATTCCACAAGAACCACCTCCCGTGACTTCCGGTTATGTCATTCGTGGTCGGGTCGTTTTACGTGGGGTTGATCCGATCTATTATAAAACGCCGCAACGGGTAACGATCGACTCCTCGGTGGATAATCCGTTTCGCCTGTTTTTCGTTGAACCCAACGCACGATTGATATTACACAATATCCGCTTACGTAACTTTAAATCTAGGGGCGTAGGTGGCACGATTTATAATTTAGGGGATCTCTACCTTTACAATAGCGCGATCGTGGGTAGCCAATCCGCCCTGCAAGGGGGCGCGATTTACAATGCTTCCGGTGGCAATCTGTATATGATCAATGCCGCATTTAATGGCAATCGCGCTCAAGTGGGTGGGGCGATTGCCAGTTTAGGTACTATTTGGGATCCCCCGTTCCCCAATGATTATTGTTTGAGCTTTGTGAGTAACCAAGCAACCGTGAATGGTGGGGCGGTGTATGTTGAGACATCGACCGCCATTCTGAATAGGGCTATTTATCAAGGAAATCAATCTCCGATTTACCGTGACATCGAAAATTCAGCTTTAACACCAATTGGGACGGTCAGATCGCGGTTTAGTTACTGGACAAGTTCCCCTTCGGTGTCACCCAATGTCAATATCAGTGGTCAGATCATTAACCCAGTACCACCGCCGCCCTTAGATTGCATCACCCCTCTTCCGCCTTCCCCGACGCTTGATCAGTATGGAATTTTGAACAATTCCCTCAACGATACTTTTACACTGTTAGCTGGCGTTGAAAAAACCGCCTTGGCGTTGTGGAAGATGTACGGGGGAAATTCACCGGTAGATGCGTTTAAACGGGTTATGTTTTTGCCTGGCTTCACGACAATTGTATTTGAGCGTGGCGGGAATCCCACTTGGTGTGAGGTATCAAATATCCCAGTACTTCAAATTCAGTCTAGAATTACTTGCAGACCGAGTGCTATCATTACCGAATACACGGTCGTTCATGAGTTAGGTCATGTCCTAATGGGACGAACTGGTGGATACTTGTTATCTGATCCAAACTATGGAAATGTTTCTTCTTTCTACGGTCATCTTCTGACAACCACACTTCAGGATACATCCTCTTTTATATACTTTGGATTTTTTACCGACTTGAATGGTAGATCTCAATGGGGTCGCGGTACACGAGGATGGGGTAGTTCATCTAACCCTTTTACGAATGGTGCCGCTTGCCACTTTCAACAAAACCCTAGGAACGACGTTAATATAATTACTTCACAAGAAATTGATGAAGCAGGAGCAGATATGTTTCTAAATTGGGTGTACAGAAGTTTAAATTTAGGTGGCTTTCAAAATGTTGATTGGACTCCTGTGACTGGGGCCTGTAGTTTACAAGGATCGGTGGATTGGTTTGCTACTGGAGATGGGAGATGGTACAAAATGCAAAGTGTGATGTGTATGTTAGGAAAAGATCGGTCATGGTTTCCCAATCAAGGAGTTATCCCCCCATGTTAAGAGCCTACACACTTTTGACAACTACCCTTCTTCTTTGGATACTTGGAACATTTTCATCTCTTATGGAATCAGCTGGAACATCCTACAGTTTTACACAATGGAGTCCTAATGGTTCTTATATCGCTCAAATTGTGGATTTACAATTTCAACTGATAGATGCTGCCAATGGACAAACTTTCTCCCTTCCGCAATCGTTACCCACAGATATTAATGTATTTGATTGGAGTCCTGATGGGAATCGTTTAGCAATTGGTACAGACAGCGGAAAAATCCACATTTGGCAAATTGAAAATGGGACTTTTTCGCAAGTGTTGGCAATACTTGATCACGGTATTGGTGAGGCAATGGGTATTACTGGAGGCGTAGGATACCTAGATTGGAGTTATACGGGCGCGTTTTTGGTTAGTATAGGTTGGACAGCGAGTGAAACCCAGATTTGGGACACTTCTAACTATTCTCGAATTTTTCAAGCAGGTACAGGCGATTTATCAGTTGTTCAATGGCATCCTACTGACAATCTTTTAGCTGTATGGAATGGAAATGACATTCGTATTTTAGATTTAAACAATGCATCTAATTTTAAATCGTCTCTCTATACCTATTCAGAGTTTATGACTATTACTCAACCCATTGGGCAAAATCTTCCTGAGTTACATATTGGAACAATCGCTTGGAAACCAGACGGAACACAATTGGCGATAGGAAGCTGGTTTGACGGTATTTGGATAATCGATACGCTAACTGGTATTGCCTCGTTTTTTACCCAAGTGGAACAAAAAGATAAACGAGATTTTTTTGGGGTAAGAGGTTTGTTTTGGAGCAAAGATGGTCAATTTCTTTATGGAGCAACTAGTGATCTAGGCATCATAAATTTGCCAAGCTTCATTACAATTTGGGATGTAAACAGAAAAGTGGTAGTTGAGGAATTTCAAACGACCATTAGAGTACGAGAATTTGGGGTGAGTCCATTCGGCGGGCGGATCGTGATCGGGACGGCGATTCCACAGGGTCAAAGTGCAAATACCCCTTTCGCGGGATTACAATTCATTGTGCCGAATCCGACGGATGCGCGGTTAGCGGAACTCACGCAAACCTGCGCGCAAGCGGAGTCGGCGGTGTGTGACGCGGATCTGGCCGCGATGCAAGCG
>JALOOG010000124.1 GCA_025454525.1 Anaerolineae bacterium
CGCTCTCCATGCTGATACAAGATCGCTTGTTGGCTATCCTCAAACAAGATGTTGCGATTCGGATAGCCCGCCACAAATTTTTTCGCGATCTCATCTTCTAAGCGATCATCTTGATCTTTCGCTTCCCAATACCCGCGATCGCGCCGAAATACATCGCGGATCACCCCGTCGAATCGGATCAGGCGTTGATCGAGGCGATGCGATTGTTCGATCACCAGTTCAAGATCGAACACTTTGGCCGTGTCATTTAGTAAGGCTTTAAACGGCTCACGGAGTCCCATTTCGTTGGTAATACGTTGACGTTGGATCGATTCGCGGGCCTCGTAAAAAGTTTTGATCGCCTTATGTTTTGCGGAAAGCGTCATGATTGCTCACATCTACTTCAAATAATAAAAATATGTTCTAGTATAACGCGGGAAAGGGACGGATGCAACCGCGTTCACCTTAGGTTTCTCCGCTACAAACAGCGTTGTTAGGAAAATCGGCGGGCTTACTCTTCTGATACTGAAGGGATCGCATCTGCCGATATAACGCAGCTTATGGAGTCGGCAAATGTTGAGTGTAGTCTCATCTCATTAAACGTCACCAAGTCATCAAGACGTTGACAAACGCACCCTCCACCGTTATACTACAAAAGAATTTCTCATCAGGAGTGGGCGAGAGAACGGCTCGATGACCCCCGGCAACCCCCAAAGCGTTGGGATGGTGCTAATTCCGCCGAAGATGTTTCGGACAGATGAGTGCGACGCTTTCGCTTGTCACCCCACGCACTCCTTCTGATCCTTGAAGGGGTGTTTTTGTTGATCAAGGTGAACGATCGATGTCTTTGTCGCCATCCACACAAAATGAGCTACAAACCCTACGCGAGGCTGCTCATGCCCGCGAATGGACAACGCTCCAAAACAGCCTTACCCGTCTGTTGACTGTATTAGGGGTATTCGAGTCGCTAGAGGTATTGGTCTCTTGGTTTCAGCGCCATTTGCCCACCTTTCAGCACTATCATCCAGATGAGGCTGAACCGAGTGGCAAGGTTGTCCGCGATCTCTTGTTGATGATCGTATCGTTTGGCTATGCGCCCGACAAATTGCCAGACTTTCTAACCAATGATTATCCCACCCCCGGTAGCGGTCAATTTGTCCATGCGATTTTAGAGGCCTGTCGTGCTGTGCAGAAAGATCGCCAAGCATCAGAGCGTTATGGCTATTTGGTGAGCGCCTTCGCCAATGCGATCCTCGCTGAACTCACGGCCACTTGGTACAGTCAACACTTAGATGACTTTGAGCGCGTGCGTAATAATCATGTCGATCCGCTCACCGGAGAATATACCGACCCCGATGCAGCCCGCATCCCACTGAAATTTTGGATTGATCCCGAAATCGCGACCCGCGATACCGCCGCATGGTTGGCGCTTGCCGATCAACTTGAACAACAGATCCTTAAAACACAAGCGTGAGGCATTTATGTTCCATGAACCCTACCCGATCCTTGAATTTGATCCCAACCCAGACGCGGTGATCGCCGCCTCGCTCAACTATCAACCATTGGAGACCATGCCAGAACGGTGTGTGTTGTGCTTTTTCAAAAAAGCGATCGATAACATCCTTCCACAAGCGACCTTGATCACCCACATCAGAAGCGAGATCGGCCCGAATCCGGTCTATCGCTTAGCGGTAAACGGGACATCGATCGCGGTGGTACATCCGGGAGTGGGCGCATCGTTAGGCGGCACATTTTTAGAGGAGTTGATCGCCTTAGGAGCGCGCAAATTCATCGCTTGTGGTGGGGCGGGGGTTTTAAACCGTGAGATCGCGATGGGCCATTTGATCGTACCGACCAGTGCGATCCGCGATGAAGGCACCTCTTACCATTATCTCCCGCCTTCAAGAGAAGTTGCGGCCGGCTCACATGGAGTCGCGGCGATCATCGCTGCTTTGGACGCACATCAGATCCCCTATGCGATCGGCAAGACTTGGACAACCGATGCGCCCTATCGTGAAACTCCGGCGCGAGTCGCACGTCGGCGGGCTGAAGGTGCGCTTACTGTAGAGATGGAGTCCGCTGCTTTTTTTGCGATCGCACAATTTCGCGGCGTGGAGTTGGCTCAAATTCTCTACGGTGGTGACGATGTGAGCGGTGATGTCTGGGATGAACGCGATTGGCATAGCGCGGAGTCAACTCGTGAGCGCTTATTTTGGTTAGCCGTGGATGCAGTAACCCGAATCGAATGAGTTTTGAGGGAAATAACCCGATGGAAATTGCTTTTATCTTGGTCATCGTGATTTCAGCAGTCGTGTTCGCCATAAGTTTCGCGTTTTTGGCTCGCACTCAACGCACCCTCACGCGATATGCTCAACACCCCGAACAATGGGATCTAGAGGCAGCACGCGATCCGGCAGTGATCACGGCAATCGCTGTTGGTGATTATACCCGTGCCGCGTTGGCCTATCATGACCTGACCGGAGTCTCATTAAACGAGGCCAAACGGGTGATCGAATACCTACAAATGCAACCAGAGGTCTTAAACCTTGTCTCAAAACCTAAAGACGGTGCTAGTCCCTTAGACGCAGGTATTCGCGAACTGGTGCGGGCGGGCGATCTAGAGCAAGCGATCACCGCCTATCAATCGTTTACTGGGGTGGACGAAAGCGACGCACGCACCGAAATTGAGCGGATTTTGTGGGAAGAAGACGAATCCCAACGCCGATCGATGGGATCATCCTAGGAGGCATCATGATGAACTTGCACTTGACCCTGACTCCCGCGTTTTTTTACACCGATCATCCTCAAGTGATCGGCGCGGTGAGTCAAACAGATGAATATCGTGTTGGGCCAGCTTGGCACGCGATCCAACGGCTTTATCCGGGCTGTGGCGTAGACGCGATCCGACAAAAAGGCGGATTCAACCTCGCTGTGGATGAGAGGGTGATGTTACGCGATCGCGGCGGACGCGATCTCTATCCGATGATCGTACAGGGGATCACCTTGATTCATCGCGATGAGTGGGCCGCGTGTGGGGCCGTGGCGCAATACGATGTCTCATTAGAGGTGATCCGTACTTTAGATTTAAGCAAACATTGGTGTGTGCGCTTGATGCGGGTGTAATAACCCTGCACGCTTATGCGTCTGTAAAAGACACCCCTGTTTTGTAATCAGTAACCCGTTTATGATCAACTATTCGTCAAGATAACCCCTTGTACACAGATAGGCGGAGTTTTACCGGATGAACAAACGAAATCAACACTTAACCTATACCAATCGCCGTTACTTGGACGCGATCGCCGATCATATTGTGATCTACGATGGCGCGATGGGAACGAGTATCCAACAATACGATCTTACCGCCGACGATTTTGGCGGTGAACAATACAACGGTTGTAACGATTACCTAGTGATCACCCGCCCAGAGGTGATCGAAGCAATCCATGCCTCCTTTTTAGCAGTGGGAAGCGAGGTTGTCGAAACCTGCACCTTCCGTAGCAACCGAATCACCATGGCCGAGTATGCCTTACAAGACCGTGTGTTAGAGATCAACCGCGTCGCCGCTCAATTGGCCCGACGGGTGTGTGATCGCTTTACCGCCGAAACCGGCATTCAACGGTTGGTCGCAGGCAGCATCGGGCCGACAGGTAAACTCCCCAGTGGGGATGACCCGGAATTGTCGAATGTCACTTTTGAGGAATTGGCCACCGTGTTTTATGAACAGGCGCAAGGCCTAGTCGAAGGCGGAGTCGATGTCTTATTGATCGAAACCAGCCAAGACATCCTTGAGGTGAAAGCGGCGATTGTAGGGATCAACCGTTATTTTAGTGAGGCCGGCGTGCGTGTGCCGCTCCAAGTGCAAATTACGTTAGATACCTCTGGTCGAATGCTGTTCGGTACCGACATCGCCAGCGCCTTGACCACGCTTGAATCCCTACCGATTGATGTGATCGGCATGAACTGTTCCACTGGGCCGGAATACATGCGCGCTCCGATCCAATACCTCGTCGAAAACAGCGCCTTGCCGATCAGCGTGTTACCGAACGCCGGCCTCCCGATCAATGTGGACGGTGAAGCGGTCTACCCGATGGAACCTGAACCGTTTAGCGAGATGGTCTCAGAGTTCACCCGTTGGGGGGTGAGCATCGTTGGGGGGTGTTGTGGCACGACTCCCGCGCATCTTGATCAATTGTATCGCAAGGTCAATGGGCATTCGTATCAGGATGAATTGGATCGCCGCGCCGTCCGCCGTGAACCGTTACATCGTGAGATCCCTACCACCGCCCGCGCTTCTAGTGGTATGACCGCTTCGCCCATGGTGTTCCAACCCGGCCCGACCCTGATCGGGGAGCGTGTCAACAGCCAAGGCAGTCGCAAGGTGAAGCGGTTGTTATTGAGTGATGATTATGAAAGCATCGTGCAGATCGCGGTCGAACAGGTCAACAATGGCGCACATATGTTAGATGTGTGTGTGGCGTTGACCGAACGCGCCGATGAAAAAGAACAGATGCAAAAATTGGTGAAAAAACTGGCCATGAGCATAGAAGTGCCGTTGATCTTTGATACCACCGAGGCGGATGTGGCCGAAGCGGCCTTAGCGCTTTATCCCGGCCGCGGTATCATCAACGGCAATAACTTGGAGAATGGCCGCGAACGTATCGATCAAATTTTGCCACTTGCCAAGAAATACGGTGCGGCTGTCTTATCGATGACCATTGATGAGGACGGCATGGCGCATACCCGCGAGAAAAAATTTGAGATCGCCCGTCGCATCACCGAGATCGCGGTGGATGATTACGGACTCGCACCAGAAGATCTGATCTACGATACGCTCACCTTCCCGTTGACCACCGGCCAAGAAGAACTCCGTAACGACGCGGTGGAGACGATCGAAGGCATTCGTTTGATCAAGCAGCACCTCCCGGGCGTGATGACCGCGTTGGGCGTGAGTAATGTCAGTTTCGGCGTGGGTGAGGCAGCTCGCGGGGTGCTGAATAGCGTCTTTTTGTATCATGCGGTACAGGCCGGCTTGGATATGGCGATCGTGAATCCGGCGCATATTACCCCGTATGCTGAAATTCCCGATGATCAACGCAAGGTCGCTAATGACCTGATCTTTAATAGCGATCCGGATGCGTTACCGCGCTTCATCCAATATTTTGAACAGAACGAGGTCAAACTTGGTGGGCAAGAGGCCGAAGATCCCACTAAGGACATGACCGCTGAAGCCGCCTTGCATTGGCAGATCGTTCACCGCAAAAAAGACGGTGTAGAAGCGTTGATTGATACCTGTTTGACTCGTCAAGACGCGGTTGGGGTCTTAAATAACGTCTTGTTGCCCGCGATGAAAGAGGTCGGGGACAAATTCGGCGCGGGGGAATTGATCTTGCCGTTTGTGTTGCAATCCGCCGAAGCGATGAAAAAATCAGTTGCCTACCTTGAGCGCTTCATGGACAAGGTGGAAGGATCTACTAAAGGGGTGGTCGTCTTAGCAACTGTTTACGGTGATGTGCATGACATCGGGAAAAATCTGGTCAAGACCATTTTGAGCAATAACGGTTATACCGTTTACGACATCGGCAAACAAGTTCCCGCCAACACGATCATCGAAAAAGCGATCGAATACCAAGCGGATGCGATCGGCTTATCGGCGCTCTTGGTTAGCACCTCGAAACAGATGCCGCTCATTGTAAACGAATTGGCACGGCGTGGGCTTTCGTTTCCCGTGTTGATCGGTGGCGCGGCGATCAATCGCAAATTTGGCCGGCGGATCTTGTTCCTTGAGGATAGCAAAGAACCGTATACCCCCGGCGTGTTTTACTGTAACGATGCGTTTGAGGGCCTGTATGTCATGGATAAGTTGATCAGTCCGGAACGCGATCAATTCCTAGAGCAGGTGATCAGCGAAGCTTATGCGGAGATCGGCAAGCCGACTCCGGTCAAACGCGCTCGAAGTGCGACAGCTGGTAAAACGGTGCAACCTGCGCCTCGTCTCCCTAAAGCGCCCTTTTGGGGATCAAAGACGATCTCATATATGCCGTTAGAGATCGTGTTACAGCATTTGCATAAACCGGAATTGTATCGTCTGTCCTGGGGTGCGAAAAACACTCACGGTGCGGAATGGGAAAAACTTGAAGCCGAATTTGAAGCGCGTTTGCAACGCATGACTCGTGAGGCTTTGCGCGATAAGAGCTTGCGGCCACAAGCAGTCTACGGCTATTTTCCGGCCAATAGTGACGGGGACGATCTGATCATCTGGGATCCGAATGGTGAACGGCAAGAGATCGCCCGCTTTAATTTCCCGCGTCAACCCAGCGGCGAATATTTGTGTATCAGCGATTATTTTGCGCCCGTTGGGAGTGAGCAGATCGATACGGTGGCATTACAGATCGTGACGGTGGGTGAAGCGGCGAGTGAACATTTTGATCGCCTTCAAGCGGCGGATAACTATAGCGAGGCTTATTTCTTCCATGGCCTAGCGGTGCAAGCGGCCGAAGCGACCGCCAATTACCTCACCAAGCACATCCGACAAGAGTTAGCGATCGGCTCAAGCGAAGGCAAACGCTACAGTTGGGGCTATCCCGCTTGTCCGGATCTAGAAGATCACACGATCGTTTTTAAGCTGTTGCCACAAGCGATCAGTGAGATCGGCTTAAGCCTCACCGAAAGTTACCAGTTTGTGCCGGAACAAAGCACCGCCGCGATCTTTGTGCATCATCCAGATGCGAAATACTATAGTGTCGGTAGCCTAGATCGCAGCGCACAGATCCTCGGTGAGCGTTAAATCAAATTGTTCGGTAGGGAAGGGGTGAACCCTTCCCTCATTTGTTGGTCAATGAAAGTTCAATAGATCCTATTGGAGTCGCGGTTCGCTGTCTGCTTCTTAAAAATCCTCCCTTCTTCCGAAATTTTGTGCTAACCTTTCAGCATCATTCATTTGTATAAACACATGACTCATTAACCTCAGAAAACTACCCTGTCATCATTATGCATAGATGAATTTGAGAGAGGCTATCATCAATGGCGTGAAAATCACTATACCCTTTTTACGGCGATCGCCCTTGTATCTCGTTCAAGATAGCTTAGCATTAGGGGCATGATCAGAAGTATTCTCAGGAAAGTTTTTTTGCATCCAAACCCATCCTAGCCCTCACCCATACATGGGGTGGGAACTGGCGTGCGTGGCATGGGTCGGTCAACCTGTCTCCATTGGTGGGGTATTTTTCTGAGTTTACTGAGTAAGGAGTAGGGTGACATGGCGATCGCAATTGATTACACCCCGGCCTATGAACAAGGCGGCGGGATCGGCCGGTATGTGCGCGAATTGATCCAAGCCGTGATCCCCTTACCCACAGCCTATGCGTATCGGTTATTTGTGGCAGGCTATCAGCCCGCGAAAGCGCTCCCCTTTGCCTCGAATGAGCGGGTGAATTGGGCGACCACGCCGATCACGCCCAAAACTTTTGCCCGTTATTGGCATCGCCTTCGCATCCCCTATCCGACGATCGAAGCGTGGACAGGGCCGATCCGCTTATTTCATGGCACGGATTTTGTTTTACCCCCGTTGCGACGGGATACCAAGGCATTATTGACGATTCATGATCTCTCGTACATCCACACCCCCGAAAGCGCTAGTCCACGCCTGAAAGCCTATTTAGAGCGCGTTGTACCCCGATCTTTAGCCCGCGCCGATCACATCCTCGCGGACTCTAGCGCCTCCAAACAGGACATCATCGCGCATTACGGAGTCGATCCGGCGAAGATCACGGTCTTGTTAAGCGGGGTCAATCCGTCTTTTCGGCGGGTGGATGCGACCGCGGCCCGCCTCAAATATGGGATCGGTGATGCGCCTTATCTGTTCACGATTGGGACAGTGCAACCTCGTAAAAATTATGAGCGCTTGATCGCCGCATTTGAGCGCCTCGCACCCAACTTTCCCGATCTGAAATTGGTGATCGCGGGCGGGAAAGGCTGGTTGGATGACCCGATCTACGCCGCCTTGAGTCGTTCGGCATATCAAGATCGCATCCGGTTTATCGGATTCGCTGAGGATGCCGATCTGCCCGCGTTGTACAGTGGGGCGGCGTTAGTGCCGTTTATCTCACTGTATGAGGGATTCGGTTTTCCGGTGATCGAAAGCATGGCGTGTGGGACTCCGGTGGTCGCCTCAAACGTATCATCGATCCCAGAAGCGGCCGGTGACGCGGCGATCTTGGTCGATCCGCGTGATCTGGACGCGATCACCGAGAGCTGTCGGCGGGTGTTAGAGGACTCCGCCTTACGCGCCGATCTGATCAAAAAGGGTTACGCGCAAGCGGCGCGGTTTACTTGGGAACGGGCCGCCCGTGAATTGTTGAGCATCTACGCGGAGGTGCTGTGATGCGGATTGCGATCGATGCGAGTCGGATCACGGTCGCACGGCGCACCGGCACCGAACGCTATGCGCTTGAATTGCTACGCGCCATGCTGCCATTGACCGCGCCACATTCAGTCACCTTGTATTTTCGAGATCCCCCATCACCGGATCTCTTGCCCGCTTATGCCAATGTCCAGATGCGGGTGATCCCATGGCGACGTTTATGGACGCATCTCCGTTTCGCTCAGGCGATTTTTGCCGATCGGCCGGATCTGACATTTGTGCCGGCCCATACATTGCCCTTCTGGTTTCCGGGGCGATCGGTGGTGACATTGCATGATCTAGGGTATCGGTGGTTTCCGGAAGCGCATCCGACTTTGACCCGACTCTACTTAGATCAAACCACCCGTTACAGCGCATGGCGAGCGCACACGATCATCGCCGACTCGCAGGCCACCGCGCACGATCTAACACGCTTTTATGGGGTGCCGAACGATCGGATCTGCGTGATCTACCCCGGGGTCAAGTTGCCTGCGGAGCATAGCACCCCCCCCCAGCTTCCAGAACGCTACTTGTTGTTTATCGGGACGCAACAACCCCGTAAAAACATTGCGCGCATGGTGCAAGCTTATGATCAAAGTGGGGTGTATCGCGATCATGGGGTGGAGTTGCTGTTAGGTGGGGCGCGTGGGTGGCTCTATCGGCCGGAATGGACGGCCGGCATCCCCGGTGTGCGTGAATTGGGTTATGTGGATGACGGGCAATTGACAGCATTGTATCGCGGGGCGATCGGATTTCTATTTGTGACGTTGTATGAAGGCTTTGGTTTTCCGGTGATCGAAGCGATGTTAGCGGGGACTCCGGTGATCACCAGTAACACCTCTTGCTTACCAGAATTAGCCGGAGCTGCGGCGATCACCGTAGATCCGACCGATGTGAGCGCGATCGCTGATGCGATCCAGCAAGTGGTCACCGATCCGGCGCGCCGATCCGCGCTGATTGCGGCCGGGTCGGCGCAAGCGCAACGCTTTACCTGGGAAGCGACCGCACAGCAAACTTGGGAAGTTTTGTTGCGTGCGGCCGAGTCCTGATTATACGGTCAGCATGGGAGTTGGTTGGGGTTGTGGGTGACGTTTCACCAACCGCATTGGGAGTCCGCCTTTAGGGTACATGGTGACACGCGACTCGATCGTCAAGCGCCAATTGGGTAAGAGGCGTGGCTCATAGTGTTGGGCGATCGTAGCCAACAGCAGTTGCGTCTCCATCATGGCGAATGAGTTGCCGATGCAGATGCGTGGGCCGTTGCCAAAGGGCGCGTAAGCATGTTTGACGATCTTGCCCTCATTTTCGGGTGCGAATCGCTCAGGCATAAAGCGATCGGGTTGTTCCCAAAAATCAGGATGACGATGCGCTCGATAGATAAACACACCCAACTTGCTGCCTTTGGGGATGTCGTAACCCATGATCACCGTGTCTTGGGTGGTCGCCCGTCCCACTGACCATGCAGGCGGATATAAACGCAACGACTCTTTGATCACCATTTCGGTATACGGGAGTTGTTTAAGATCGTCCAAAGTCGGTGCGCGTCCCCCTAACACCTGATCCAATTCAGCGTGAAGTTTGGCCGCCACTTCCGGATGTTGTGCGAGGAGCATCCATGTCCAGTTCATGGTGTTAGCGGTGGTCTCATGTCCGGCTGCAAACAAAGTGAGGATCTCATCACGGGCCTGTAAATCGGTCATGTGTTTACCGTGTTCATCCTCGGCGAACAAGATCATCGACAAGAGATCGCCGCGATCGTCACGGGTTTTGCGCCGTTCGTTGATCAAACCATAGACAAATTGATCAAGGTGTCGTTGGGCCTTACGGGAGCGTAATTCATTAGGGGTTGGCACCCAATTCGGAAGAAAATCTAAGGAATTTCCGGATGATCTGACCTGGATCACTTCCATGGCTTGCCCGATTGATCGCAAATCGCCTTCTAGGGTGATGTTAAACAGCGTTTTGCCTACGATTCGCATGGTCAAGTCGTTCATCGCTAGGTTCATGTTTAACACCATGTCATCGCGCCAAGTGGAGAGCATCGTCTCGGTATATTCCACCATGGTTTGAGCATAATTGGCGATCTGTTTGGTGTGGAGGGCGGGTGCAACCAATTTTCGTTGACGTTTCCAAAAATCGCCGTTACTGGTCAACAAACCCGATCCCAAGAAGCGTGCGAGTCCCTTGCGTTCATCGGTGTAATCTTCATCTTTGATCATGTGGGCGGCTTGTTTGACAAAGATCTCGTGCATCGCTTCTGGATGTGAGGTGAGATATTGATCCGACTCATCCACTTTAATCAGAAAAAAATCGCCGTTGTCACGCGCCCAACGTTCCATTAAACCTAGCGCGTCCGCTTGTAGATCTGCCATTAACCGAAATTTGTCCCAAAAGGTAAACCGTAGGGTGTTTGGAGTACGAGTCATGATTTTATGCCTCTAAAGTTATGCTACAGTTTGTGTTTTCTGTACAGAGTGTCGTATAATGTCAATAGTAGAGAGGATCGCAATCGCTGTCAATCACGAATTGCGAGAGGTTGTTGTATTCTGAACAGGTGTCTAAAAGATGACTGAAATCACTCGTAAACCCGATCGTCGGATCGAACGTACCCGCCAATTGTTGCGCGATGCTTTAATGGACTTGATCGTACAACGAGGTTATGAGTCGGTGACGGTACAGGACATCACCGATCACGCAAATGTCGCACGCACTACGTTTTACCTTCACTTCCGTGATAAAGATGATCTGTTATTCAGCACGATGCGCGATATTTATCAGGATCTGATGGTGCGGATGAGCGCGGCGCGTCCAGAGACGATCATGGGGATTCGGATAGATCTGCATAGCACAGCGGATTTTGAGCATGTCCAGCAATACGCCGATTTTTATAAGATCATGTTGAGCGAAAAAGGTAGCATGGTGTTCTTGATGCGTGTGCAGGCGTTGTTAGCGGAGATGTGCCGTGATCAAATCCTCGCGCCGATGTTAGCCAATGGCGGCCACTTGACGCTGCCGATCGATCTGGCCGCGAGTCATCTTGCATGGGCGATGATCGGGACATTTCATTGGTGGCTACAAACGGGCATGACCTATTCTGCATCGGACATGGCCAAAATGGAATTAGAACTTTGTGCCGGAGAATTGCCGAATCTGCTCCAACAAGTGCCGCTGGAGTGATATCCTTCCAAATTTAAAAACTCAAGTTTCGACCAGCATGTCTAGCGCATAAACTAGGGCAAAGTGATCGCTGCCTTGCCTCTATCGTGAAATTCTGTTCCGTCTGTTTAAAGATTGCGATCATCGCTTCATGTAAAGTTCGCTCAAATGATGAGAACAGTTGCAACCCTACTTTGGCGAATCGCGTAAAACTGGTTAGAATGTCTAAAAATTTTAAACAGGAGTAGGTTTTATCATGATCGCCCCCGAAACCGCCGCGAAAGTCCTCGCGGCCGCGTTGCAAACTGGCGCGGATTTGGCTGAATTATACCTTGAGGACAATACCTCTCTCCGTCTAGCGTTAGAAGACTCCAAATTAGAGCAAGCGATCCGTGGAGCGGATCAAGGCGCGGGGATTCGTCTGTT
>JALOOG010000125.1 GCA_025454525.1 Anaerolineae bacterium
TATTCAACGCTACCATACACTTGATGAGGTGCAAGCGTCATACTACACACCACATCGCGCACCGTGTCTTGAGGGGCGGCATTCGGCTCACAAGGCAGATCGATCGTGATCCGAGTGCCACGTCCGCGTGCGCTATCGATCGTGATCTGACCGTGTAATTGTTCGACTCGCTCACGGATGCCGATCAGCCCATAATGCCCGCGCCCGACTTGATCCGGTTGAAAGCCGCGCCCATCGTCTTGAATGATCATCTGGATGCGCTGTTCCTGATAAGCGACCGTGATCGTCACTTGAGTCGCTGCGGCGTGGCGTGCCACATTACCCAACGCTTCTTGCGCGGATCGGAACAAAGCCAATTCACAGCGCGGATCAAGTCGCCGGATGTTTCCAGTAGGTTTGAGGTTCACCTGTAGCGGACGCAAGCGCTCACCCAACATCTGTAACGCGGACATCAATCCCAATTCTTCTAACGCGGGCGGACGGAGATCGCCGATCAAGTGGCGTAAATGTGTGGCAGCGGTACGGGCGCTATCGCGGGCGGTGATCAATAGGCTTGCCGACGGTTCAGGATAGGTGAGCGCGAGATCCAAACTTTGACCGATCCCAATCAACGTCTGCACAGTATCATCGTGTAATTCACGGGCAATCCGGATTCGTTCCGCTTCTTGGCCGGCGATCAACGCATCGGTATAACCGCGCATCTGATCCAGACTCCGGTTGACGTGTTCCGTCATAGCCAACATAGATCGGCGTAAGCTCTCAATTTCGGCGACTCCGCCGCATTCAGTCGTGAGCGCCGTCAGATCGCCTACGGTGATCCGTTGGGCTAAGGCCGCCAAACGTCGTAACGGGCGATAAACGCGATACCACAGCACGATGATCGCCACACTCAACAGACCGATCACGGTTAAATACACCAGATCCATATGCTTTAACTTTCCCCTAGGTGAATCCAACCTCGCGACAGGGCGGTCGTCACCGCTTCAGTACGGGTGGATACCCCTAATTTTTGATAGATGTTTTGCAGATGACCTTGCACGGTGCGATCCGAGATAAACAAGAGATGTCCGATCTGTTTGTTGGTGAGGCCGCGCCCGGCATGGATCAACACTTCACGCTCTCGATCGGTGAGTCCTTCAATTTCGGCGGCCTTACGGAGTAAGGTCGGGTCAAACGCACTCCGTCCGCCCGCGATCTCTTGCAGGGCGCGATAAAGTTGGCCTAGATCGGCGGTTTTGAGGACATAACCGTCGGCTCCCGCATCTAACAGGGCTTGTACATACACCGGATCATCATAAGCGCTCAACACCAAAACACGAATTTGATCGTGATCATGACGGATGCGACGAGTAGCCTCAATTCCGGTCAATTCGGGTAAGTGAATGTCCATGATCACCACATCCGGCTGTAACGCTCGTGCCAATTCCACCGCTTGGCGGCCTGTGGCGGCCTCACCGATCACTTCTACACCCATTTTTTCCAAGTAAAGGCGGGTGCCTTGCCTGACCATGTTGTGATCTTCTGCTAGTAAGACTCGCATGGGTTGATCCTTTCTAGACTCTGATCATAGCGCGAATCAGACGCGATCGGAATCCCGCTAAATGGCGTGTTTTCTAAAGCGTTACCTTCGCGTTACAATTTAAGCATCAGTTTCAGCTAAGGAGTTCACTCATGGAACGGAAAACAGTACAAGTCCCCAACATCGGTTGCGATGGTTGCGTGCGGACGATCCAAAACGAAATTAGCGAGATCGCGGGCGTGAAAGCGGTTCAAGGCAACAAAGACACCAAGCAGATCACCGTTGAATGGGATGCGCCTGCCAATTGGCAGGTGATCGTACAGAAATTATCCGAAATCGATTACGCACCCGCCGAAGCCCAATAAAACCCGCTAAATAGCGCATCCCCAACCACACCCGATCGCGTTATGGTAAACGGAAAGACGTTTAAACCACGAAAGGGAAACGAGCATGTTCAAACGGTGGATCTGGCTATGCGTGTTGGGGATCGCGGTCTCATTGAGTTGGGCGGATGCACCGATCGATGGGCGGGCCGGCCGCGCCGAAGTGCGCTTCATGCAAGGCATGATCGATCATCATCAGATGGCGATCGATATGGCCACGCATTGCCTTGCTAACCTTGAAGGCCATGAGCAGGTGCGCGCCATTTGCCAAGCGGTGATCGATGCACAAACCCCCGAAATTGAGCTGTTGCAAGGTTGGTTACGCGATTGGTATCAGATCGAATATGCCCCGGTGTCGATGTTACCGGACGAAGTGATGCAAGATCCCCACGCCGGCCATGGGCAAGGGGAGTCCGAATTTTACACCGATCCGCCAATGACAATGGGCATGATGGCCGGATTGAATCGTGTCAGCGGGGCGGATTACGCGATCGCCTGGTTAGAAGCGATGATCGATCATCATGATGATGCGATCCACATGGCCCAACGGATCTTAAACCACGCCGAACACCCCGCTCTGATCGATCTCGCCAACCAGATCATCACCGATCAGAGCGCGGAGATCGAACAAATGGAAGGCCTCTTGGCCGAAGGGATCTAGAACTTGCGTTTCCAGATCAAAAAATCGCCGATCGTTTGCCCGCGCTCATAATTGGCGATCAACCAATCTTCAAGGGGTTTGTAATAGGTGAGTAAAGTGGCCGAGTCGTCATTCGATCCGGTCACCCATGGCATATAATCCGCCTGCAAGACCAAGACATAGGGCGGCATGGCGGCCCATAACAGATCGACGTTTTCCTGTTTCCATTCGGGCGGGTAATACTCCCCAACCAGCATAAATTGCGCCTGAAAGCGCGTCGCCGGACGTAAACCAGAGAGAAAATAGATCTCTGGTCGGAATCCCCACACGTACAGGGTATCACCGGGGGTCGTGCGACGGTTTAAAAAGCGCACCACCTGTAACGACTCCCACGGCTTTAGATCGTTGCCTTGAAATTGACGAAAGTAATCGACTTGGCTAATCTGTCCGGTCAGATACGGAAAAGCCCGGATCACGGTGTCTTTTGCGAGAACACCATAGAGCAGCATGATCAGGATCACGGGGATCAGGATCGGACGGCCACGTAATAGACGTTCTAAGCCGACTGCCCCTAACAAACACAATGGCGGTAACATCGGAATCCAATGGGTATCAAAGCCTTTCGCCTGCACGATCACAAAGAGTAGCCCGGCCACTAACCAAACGATCACGATCGCCCAACGGCGTAACGCTTGCGTCCAGACGATCACCACCAGTCCGATCGCGCTTAATACGATCACGATGCCCCAATGTTGCCAACGGTATAAGACATAACTGGACATTTGGGTGACGAAGGCCTCTAGACTCGTCAAGGCTTGCGCGTTATATTGTGCTGTGCCTTGCGCCACGATCAAGATCTCCTCAAGCACCCCCGTTTGCAGGAAATAGATCAAGGGGATCAACCCGATCGGCAAACCGCCTACCGCAAAGGCGATCGCCTCTCGCACCGGAAAGCGTGGCCAACGGCGTAACCCATGCACGATCACCAAGGCCGCGACAAACAGCGCATTATAGTGCTTAAACCACAGCGTCAACGCGCATAACCCCCCCGCGCACACCGCGCCGATCATGGCCCACCGTCCTCCTTGTGGTTGATCCCAGATGATCACCACACACCACACGGCAAGGCTCATTGGCAATGTCACCACCGCATCATTTTGTGAAAGACTGGCAAAGGTTTCGGTGAAATAAAACACCGGAAATAAGATCACCGCAAAGATCGCGATCCAACGCCGATCGCTTAACCGTCGGGTGATCCCATACAGCGCGATCATCGTGATCGGCACGGTGATCAAGTCAATCAGGCGGATCGCAGAAGGAGTCGCGCCGAATAAGTCGATCGCAATCGCGTAAATGTAGTAGATCACCGGGGGTTTGATGTCCCACATATCGATAAAAGGCAGTCCACCATTAAGGATAGACTGCCCGATATTGGCATACATGCCTTGATCGCGCCCCATGGGATAGGTGAGGATTGGCGCGGCCAGCAGTAACGCGATTAGGATCAACAGGAATAAGATCCCGCGATCACGGTCTAGCTGGGAACGTAGAAACGCCATTGTATTCCCTGCGGCAAGACCACGATCCCGATCACGATCAACACCAACACGGCGATGATCAGCAACAGGCCATTACGATAACGCACTTGGTCGGTGAACGTCCTACGCCGCCACATAAAATGCAGATGTGCGACAAACAAGGCGATCGTCTGGGTAAACAGGTGTTCCCAAAAATGTCGTTGTCCGAATGTGGTTTGTGAGCCGTATACCACCAATAACAAGATCCCAATTAACCATTGCACGCCGATCAAGGAACTGAAGGCCGTGAGCAAGGTTTGAGCGCGTTTGGTCCATGCGCCACGTTGGATCAATTGGAGTAGAAAGTAGCCTAAGGCCACGATCACCACGATTAACAGCAGCCAGCGCGTCCATGAATGTAAGAAACGTGCGACCTCAACTAAAAATTCCATCCGAAACACCCCTTATGTGTTTAATGTTTAACGTTCGTCTGGTGAATTATCGCGCTTGGTAGGGGCTTGTGGCAAGGTGAAGCTAAAACGACATCCCCCATTAGACGTGGTTTCGACACCGACTTTCCCGCCGAGTCGCTCCACAATCCGATGCACCACCGAAAGGCCCAAGCCATGGCCTTCGATCTTGGCCTGACTCAGACGGGTAAACGGGGTAAACACCTTTTGCTGTTCTTCGGGGGTGAGGCCTTGCCCATTGTCATCAATCCAAAAGCGCACCATGCCGTCCCGTGGACGATCCGCGCCTAATTGGATCAACGGCGGAGTCCCCCCGTATTTGATCGCGTTGCTTAGGTAATTGGCCCAGACTTCTTCTACCCACGGGGCATAGCCGATCGCGATCGGATACGAGTCTGGTTGCAGGATCTCCGCTTGCTGTTCATCGATCATGGTGATCATGCGTTTTTGCGCGCCATTGACGATCGCCCGCATATCTAAAGGTTCACAGTCCACGCGATTTTGTTTGTTTACGCCGGCCAAAAGCAACAGAGAGTTGATGATCTCTTTCAGCTTATAGCCACTTTCCATGATCAAGGAGAGGTATTCTTTGATCTTGTCATCCGTCATGCGATCGTAGTAATTCAAGACGAGACTGGTAAAACCCATCATACTGGCGATCGGGTTTTTGAGGTCATGGGCGACGGTATGGGCAAAGGAATCCAGTTCTTGATTACGTTCTTCTAATTCGGCCTTTTGTTCGCGCAAGGTTTCTTCATCGTGTTTGCGATTGGTGATGTCTTGGGCCGCACCATAGATTCGCACGATCCGCCCTAAGGCTTCATCGCGGATCGGTTGACCATAATCGCGCAACCACCGGATCTCGCCGCTTTTGGTGATGATCCGAAACTCCGTGACATCTTTTTCGCCGCGTAACAAGCGCTCATACCGCTGATAGGTGAGCGGCAGATCTTCCGGGTGGATCAAGCGTGACCATCCATCCCCATCTAATTCGGTATGGCTATAACCGGTAATGGTCTCAAACGCTTGGGTATTCCATTCTTTGGCCAACGATCCATCGGGGTTCACGCGGTAGGCATAGGCATAATCCGAGATACTATTAGAGATCATGCGATACCGTTCTTCTTTTTCACGCATAATTTCGCGCATATCATGCAGGTGTAACAAGGCCGTGATCCGTTGTCGCACGATCACCGGACGTAACGGTTTCACCAGATAATCGACTGCGCCAGCATTGAAAGCCTGTTCGATCGCCGAGTCTAGATCAGCATCCAATAAGATCATCATTGGGATCGGCTGTAGAGATGTCCGCTGTTTCAGGTGAGCGCACAAGCGAAACACGTCGCCCAATTGCTGATCTAAAAGCAACAGATCCGGGGTGCCTTCATTGACCATTTTGAGCAAGGTATCGCTATCGGGGGCGATCAACAACAAATAGGTGTTGGGATCAAAGATTGCACCCAACTGATCCAGCAGATCGGGGTCTGACGCGGCAATTAACAGCGTGCGCGTCTGTTCAATAATTGAAGGTGTTACCACAAACTCATCCACCGTTGTACTCGCTAAAACTCCTTACATTATAAACAATTTCGGTGAATTTTTCTAAATGCAACGCACGCTAAAATCGCTTCAACCGACATCAGCGGACAAGCTGTAACATTTATTACGGCTTGTTCGCTCATCTGTGCTATCATCGACTGATGATCACTTTAAGGAAGGATCGCATGAATGAGTAACTTCAGAAAAGTATTCTACCCATGGAGACGGAGCAGCCCATTCCACACAGGCCAATTCCCTCCTCAGCGTTGAGGAGGGGTTGTACGCAAGCAACTTTCCTGTACCTACTTCTAGAGATAAGAGAATTTCATCAGGTTATTGAGTGATACTCCCCGTAAGCAATCTCAACGCGCTTTCCAGACCGGATCGCGTTTTTCTAAAAAGGCGGCAAACCCTTCCATCCCATCTTCTGAGGAGAGTAAAGCGTGTTGAGCTGCCGCTTCCCGATCTAAGGCCTGCTCATACGTCCCGTCTAATGAGGCGATGATCGCACGCTTAGCGGCACGCAAAGCCAACGGAGAACGTTTACTTAAATCATGGGCAAAGGTCAACACCTCTTGAATAAAAGTTTGATGTGGGATCACCCGTGATGCGAGTCCGATCGCGACCGCTTCTTCGGGTAACACGTCCCGCGCCGTTAAGATCAATTCCATTGCCCGGCCCAATCCCACCAAGCGCGGGAGCAGATACGTACCACCTCCATCTGGTAACAACCCGATGCGGGTGAATAACTCCGCGAAACGGGCGCGATCGCTGATCAAGCGTAGATCACAATTCAATGCCAGATCACAGCCAAACCCCGCCGCATAACCATCTACCGCACCGATCACGATACAGGGGGATTGACGCATCGCCTTCAAGGTGAGGTGAAAATTATCCCGTAAGCCGGACTCGACGGTGGCTGCGCTCATGCCATTCCCTAACGCTTTTTTGATATTAAGTCCAGAACTAAAGGCGGGCTTTGATCCGTCTTCCCCAGAGGATCCGGTCAAGATGATCACCCGGGTGCCGTCCTCACCACACGCCTCAACCGCTTGTTTGATCAACGGCATGTTATCGTGATCGATGGCGTTGCGGACTTCAGGGCTGTTGATGGTGATCACGGTGACATAATCGTGCTTGCCAATTAAAACAGTCTCTCCCATAACGAAAAGCTCCTTATTTTTTCCCCTAGATTTTAAGAGTGAAGGTGAGCATTTGCCAATTTTCGGCTATAATCAATTCACAGACCGTGAGGTGAGGGGTAAGCTTGATCGATTTTAACCCGTTCAACCCTAAACACTCTATTCACCACTGCTATCGTTAGTGAAAGTTGAATTATGAATGATGATCGGCCGGCGGTGCAGTATTGGCGCTGCCCGAATTGCGGACAACTGCATTTTGGCGAAACCCCGCCGGATATGTGCGCGTTTTGTCAAGATTTTACCACTTGGCAACATTTAAATCCTATGGAATTACCGCATTTATTAGGGTTAGATGATCCGCCAGAAGAACCACATCCCAAACGTTAGATCGATCCTTGCATCCTTAGAACAAAAATGCTAGAATTAGCAAGTTACAGCAGTTCCGAATACACTGATAGGCACAAGCACTTAATCCCCAGTCGAAAGAGAAAACAAAACCATGGCCAGAAGAAAAAGTAAAGCCGAAGATAGCGATCTGTTTACCGCGGGGGGTGGTAATTCACCGATCGATGAGTCGAAACAGAAGGCCTTAGATACCGCGTTAAATGACATCACCAAGCGTTTTGGGGATGGCACGGTGATCCGTCTGGGTGAGGCGGCGCACATGCACATTGAGACGATCTCCACCGGATCGCTGACCTTAGACATCGCATTAGGGGTGGGCGGGTTGCCGAAAGGCCGGATCGTTGAAGTCTATGGGCCGGAGTCATCGGGTAAAACGACGCTGTGTCTCCATGTGGTGGGCGAAGCGCAAAAACGCGGCGGACTCGGCGCATTTATCGACATGGAACACGCGCTTGATCCGCAATATGCCGCACGGATCGGTGTTGATCTGAATCGTTTGTATGTCTCGCAACCGGACACGGGCGAGCAGGCCTTAGAGATCACCGAGACTTTAGTCCGTTCTGGCGCGTTTGATGTGATCGTGGTCGATAGTGTGGCGGCATTAGTCCCACGCGCCGAAATTGAAGGCGAAATGGGCGATAGCTTTGTCGGGTTACAAGCGCGGTTGATGAGTCAAGCGCTGCGTAAGCTGGCGGGTGCGATCAAACAATCGAACGTTAGCGTGATCTTCACCAATCAGATCCGCGAAAAAGTCGGTGTGATGTATGGCAGTCCAGAGACTCAACCGGGTGGACGGGCGCTCAAATTTTATGCCAGTGTGCGCCTTGACATTCGGCGCGTGCAAGCGATCAAAGTTGGCGGCGATACGGTGGGGAATCGTACCAAAGTCCGCGTCACCAAAAACAAGGTGGCTGCGCCTTTCCGTGAAGCGGAATTTGACATCATGTTTTATGAAAACGGGATCAGCAAGACCGGCGAGATCATGGATCTCGGTGTGGACTTGGGCATTATCGAAAAGCGTGGGGCGTTTTTCCGGTATAACGACGGTTTGTTAGGGCAAGGGCGCGAAAACGCAAAAGTGTTCTTGCGCGAAAATCAGGCTGTGGCCGATGAGATCGAATATCAGATCCGTAGCAATACCGCGGCAGCGACGACTCTACTCACCAAAGGCGGCCCGGATGAGGACGACTCAAGCTCATCTGAGGACTAATCGACTTCCAAATTAGGAGCCAAACAAAATAGCAGGAGTATACTTGTCCAACCAAAAAGGTTGAGAAATGCAGCCTTGAATGGTGGCAAGGTTGGACAGGTATGATTATGACTAATGGCAATTTTAGCCTCTCCCCATATAGACCCCTAAAGATGGAGATGTGAGCTGTTTGGACTCATGATTATTTTCCCTGTCTTCAAACCACCGAGTCAACCTGATTTTGGGAAGGTCTGTCATTGGCTTTTCTCCTTCCCTCTCTTTGGATGCGGTCACTGTTGATCCCCCTAAGCGAGTAACTCCTCTAGGCTAAAATCAGATCGGATCGGCGCAACTAAGGTCTTTTGTAAGCGGAAAAAGCGCTGTCCGGTCTGAAACTGGGTGAGTTTACCGCTAATGGTATAACCTAGTTTTTGGTAAAAGAGCGGTTCGGGGGCGTAAGTCACTTCGGCCTGATGACAACTGCGTCCTAAAGCGATCTCTTCGGTCATGCGGATCAATTGCCGAGCGATGCCACGTTTACGGAGTGAAGCTTCAACCCAGATCACATCAATGAACAGGGTGTCATCCACGGTTAAGGCAGCGATTCCGGCCACGATGTCCCCTTCGGGATCGTCAAGGCTGATGTCGATGCGCGTGCCGAGTCGGGTGGTGATCGTCGGTTGATACGGGCGGACTTTGCGCGTCAAGTATTTCAGATAATCAGGATCGACTTGATCGGTAATCGTAAACACATAAGCCGATGAGGTCAAAGTCTGTTCAAACGGGGGCATAACTACCCACTCCCAAGGGTGATAAAGTCGGTTAAACGGGTGATACGTTCAGCGATAATTTGCGGGGCCTGTTCCCGCATCGCCGCATGGCCCGCGATCCAACGGATCGAGGCGATATGACGGGCGGCGATCAACGAGTCGAGTGCGGCGGCGGGGGCGTAAATCTCAGGTCGGATGGAGCGATAACCTTCAACTAACGCAGCGCGAATCACCGGATAATCGGGTTGATCGCGCATAAACCATAACAACGGCGCGAGGTCGTACAGGTAATAGCCAAAACCGCAATCATCAAAATCTAAGGCGATCACTTGATCTCCGTCAAAAATCAGATTCTTGGGGATGAGATCGCCGTGAATCAGCCCAAACGAGTCGGGTTTTGTGTCCAGATCAGTGAGATGGGCGAGGATCACGGTCTCGGCCTGATGGATGATCTCGCGTTGTGACGGGTTGATCAGCGCATCTTCTGTAGTGGATTGATAGGGGGATTGCGCCCCGAATAAACCTTCAGCATCCAAACGTGGACGTTCAAAATCGGCGGGCGGTGTCCAGACATGGGCATGTAATCGGGCGGCAAAACCTCCGATCTGATAAGCGCGCTCCGGGGTGATGTCCGTGAGTTGGGCCACGCTTCCGGAATGCCAATGAAACAAAACGGCGTAGTTTTCTCCGTCCTGATAGAGCGGTGCGGCCGGCATCGGAACGCGGAAGTCAGCCATGCGTAGCGCGTTTAACCAGTGGAGTTCTGAGCGAATCCACGCTAGGCGCTTGAGTCCGCGCCGATGAATCCGTAAAGCGTAGTGATGGGTGCCAGCATGGACACGATACACCACGTTATTTGCATGATGGATCAAGGTCAATTGAGCGACCGCGAGTCCATAGTGAATCAAGGCGGCGCGAGCGATCGGATCGTCGTTCATGGGATAGGATCCCTTCATCAGCGCGGGATAAGCCTCGGCCGCACTTAAATTACGGATGGGTGTGGGTTGTAGAACGCGAGTCAAGACGAGTTGTCCTTTGTTGTGAAGTCAAACAAGCGATAGACGGGATGACTTGGCGCACAACAACTGACCCGAATAGGTCAGGGACAACCGCAAGCGATCACAGTTAAAAGTGACCGCAAAAAGGCAAGAGCGAAGAGTCTAGCGGGTGTGTGGTACGCCGTTGATCAAATGGGACATATGGAAGGTCATGGATGGCATCTGACGTACCCCTTTCTTATGGAGAATTAACACAGCGTTTAGCGTATCACAAGTTGCCGAGTGCTGTCAACACCCTTATTTAAAAAAGTTTGAAAGTGCCAAAAGTAAGCACCGAAAAGCCTCAATCTATGTCAGAAGTAACCTCAGAGAACTCCCTTACCCCATAGCAGTAATCTCAGGAAAGTGTTCCACCCATGAAGATAAAGCCTCTCATCTTGCGCGGGGTCAGTTCCCTCCTCATGTATGATTGAGGGCTAGGGTGGGGTTGGACGCATGAAACCTTCCTGTGCCTACTGAAATATGTGGGTTATTTCTCTCTAGACCGCTAGTCAAAAGATCACAAGCCTGTTTTACGTTTTATCAGCAAAATCAAGCATATTCGGCCTAGCTGTTCCCATTTTGACAAGTGGTACTACTCATATTTGGGCTTGCTACATTCTGTCGATGTATTGATCCGAATACGTTGAAAAGTCAGCACTACGTATGAATATTTAAAAACCACCACCATTAATATGAGAAATTAGTCCTGTTCATGTTTGTAAATTCAAATGCACTTGAGTATATTTATTACAAACTCAATCAAGATCAAGTGGGTTGTTTACAAAAAGGTTAAATTTTGATAAAATCGAGTTGAAATCAAGGTTAAATCTTATGGAAAAAAGCCCTCTAAGATCGATAACCCTAAAATTAGGGTAAAGGAGCGCGCTAGAGATAATTCGGCTCAATACTTACTTAAGCATTGCACCTATAAAAATATCTGAGTAAAATACTGGCTTTGTTATAAAAGGCAACACATTAACTGTACTATCTTTTGTCCGATTCTGAGCGTGTAGTATAACGCTCGGCAACCTTTCATCAAGAAAGGCGCTGCGATGACTGAACGACTGAACGGCCATGATGTCAAAGAGTTGGTGCTAGATGTATTAGAGGAACAGTCAGATCACGGCGTTCATACCGTCTCTCTGGCTACTCTTTACACTGAGCTTCGCACACGTAATTGGGATATTGACGATAATGATATTCGGAATGCGATGGGAGAACTGTTCG